>NZ_CP070335.2:0-299663 GCF_016917835.2 Halobacterium sp. BOL4-2
TGAATTCTACAAAGTATTTGAAGACGGTATCGTTGAACTCGACGATACCACCCTAGACCCCCTGCGAGAGGTAAACGAGACTGACTCGTCTGATCTCACACCAAAAAACGTTCCTGACAAAGAGTATGCGGATTTCGGTGGGATGGACGATGTCGTTGAGGAAGTGAAATACAAAGTGGAAGTCCCTCTCAAGGAGCCAGAACGATTCGAGGATGTCGGGATGAGTGCTCCGAAAGGCGTGCTGTTCTACGGCCCACCGGGGACTGGCAAAACGTATCTGGCGAAAATCGTCGCGAACCAAGTCGAAGATGCGTCATTTTACAGCATCAGAGGCCCAGAGTTGTCTCATGAGTTAGTTGGCGGGACGGCACGGAAGCTCCGCGGGTTGTTCGAGAATGCCAAGAAAAATCCGCCAGCAATCATCTTCTTTGACGAAATAGATTCGATGGCACCGCGACGGGACAAGACAAGGGATGCCGGTCGCCGAACCGTCGGCCAATTGTTGTCGTTAATGGATGGCATCGAGGAACGCGGGCGAGTGGTAGTCATCGGGACGACCAATCTGATTGGGGCAATCGACCCAGCCCTTCGGCGACCAGGTCGGTTCGGACGGGAAATAGAGTTCCCCCGTCCGTCGCGCGAAGGCCGACGAGAAATCCTCAATATCCACAAACCGGACGTTGAATTCGCTGACACCGTGAGTCTTGAGAACCTTGTCGAGAAGTCGAGTGGTTGGACTGGTGCTCATATTGAGTCGTTATTCGAAGAGATTGGAGAGATTCTGCTGAAGGGAGAACGGGACAGGGAGGGGAGTCCGACAATTCGTCGGATGGACGTTGAACGTGCCTATGAGAGGGTACAGGCACAAATCAATAACAAGGAGGCACAACGACGACGAGAGCAAGAAGCCGAGGAGGGCGCAGACTAATGGGACTAAAAGAACGGATTTCGAACCGGTTAGGAAGGGAGAATGGAGAGGACCAATCCCAAGTGATGAGTCACCAGAGGATGATTCTGTTGAGGACTCCGATGACCGAGAGCCTAACGATGAGGAAGACGACCGCGGGTACGAGAGGGAACTTCGGGAGTTCGTCTACCTGGATCGGGATAGCGTTGTAAGTCTTCTTGCGTCGATCGAAGGAGCCATCAAACAAGAACGGATCGAGCAGATTGGGAGTCGGTCAACGAAGCGTGTTGCTGGTGGTGTGAACGCGAGTATTTCTGGGGTGGGCGCAAAGGTAGAGGGCGAACAGGTTGAGATGGGGGAGAATTCATCCGAAGTGGTACACAACTACGCGATTCAGTCACTCTTCGACCAGTTAGATCAGCATCGACGGCACGACGAGGATGTTGGCCTCATCGATTCGGACGAGGAAACCGAGATAGATGTGTCCGAAGTAACCCGAGGGAAGATCCTTCGGGTTGATGTTGAGCTGGAGACGCACTATCTATACCGATTTTATAAGGTGATGATGTATCTCCAAGAGAATATTCCGGAGGCAGTTGTTCCAGAGGACGAAGATGTCCTGGAGCTTATCGAATCAATGTTTGGGGCAAAAATCCCGGTGAGTGGACGCGTTCTCGATTACCAGGTGAAGAACGGGAGAATTCAGCCAGGTGACCCGGACGATTCTGACGGAGAGCCACTCCATATCGTGGGTCAGCTGAACGCCCTGAAGCTCTGGCAAGACGTTCCTGATGCCCTGTTTGACGAGGAAGAATACACAGTGTTCTGTCGTGTCGAGGAGACGTATGGCGAAGAGTCGTGGCACCCGCTAAGCCTCGCACAGAAAATCGAAACAGTCTCTCCGCCGCTGGCTCAGCTATTAACCCAATTTATGGAACGTGCGGCGTCCCTCGCCAAAGAGGAGGCGAGCGAACAGTTCAGTGACGATACAGACCTAGACGATTGGATAGATACGCTCGCTAAATTTGATGAACGAGCAGGGATTGACGAGGTCGGGGACGATCTTCATCGCGGGTTCATAACCGAGTATGTAGTTGAAGAAGGAGTCCCAACACTCTCCCCCTATGGCGGAACAGAACTGATTGACTTTTACACTGATTATGCGACGTATCTTCGAGACCACGATGTCTCCCTCTCGAAGGATGACGAAGCAGAAGCTACTGACTACATGATATTCGAGGAACACAGGTCTATGGGTGGTGAAGAAGAAGCTATCGATGTTGATGTCCTCCAAATCGAATCGCAAATAGTAGCCATCTATTGGTGACAGTAGATCAGGCAGATTCCAACCGGATCAGATGATATCTGCTCCGTTACCAGAGCTCCCCATTGAACTCGGAGAGGTACTACGCTGACCTCCAACAGTGCCTTTTTGCTATGATTGAGGGAGAGTCGATACCTTCACTCTTCAATCGATCTGTTCTAGTGCTTCGGTTGCGACATCACCGAGTTCACCAGCTTCAATATGCGAGTAGCGCTCCCGAACCATCTCCTCGGAGTTATCTAAGTAACGGGCAGCGACCGTATACCCAAACGCACGGACAAGTACCTCCCCCATTCCACGTCGACCACCATGCGGGGCAAGATAATCGTGTTTCGGATGGTCAATGCCGATCTCTGCGTCATCCGAGAGCCGTTGGAGAATCGACCGTGCGCCGTCCGTCGTGATCGACGGCGGCCGAATGTCCTCATCGAGCGCTAGCAGCAGGTCGCGAGCGTACTTATCACGGCGTTCACCGATTGCTTCTGGGCGTTCCCCTCGTTCAGCTAGCTCTTCCTGAACGAGCCCTGCGAGCGTCCGTTGGTCGAACGTCGGAAACACCGGCCAGCGCTCCGTCGGTGGATCCATCAGCTGGCGGTGGCTCCGCAGCGGCGAAATTACCGGATCAGGGAGGCTCGCCGCATCCCACTGCTGTTTCTTCCGGTAGACATCCATACTCCCGTCGTCAAGGGAGAGGTCCTCCCAGCGGACGCCGCGCCGGCGCGGGTCGTTCGGATCTCGGAGGAGTTCCCCGACGCGGACAGCTGTATACGCGAGAACGAACACCAGAGCCCGATCACGAGCCGCCTTCAGCGCCGCGTAGCGCGCTCGCTGCTTGTCGAGAGAGTCAGCATCCTCCGGCAGTGTCGTGTATGCCTCGATGGCATCGCGGGCCTGCTCGTCGACATAGCGGGTGAAGGTATGGCGCTGTTCGGACGTCCAGGCCTGCTGGTCACCGGGCTTGCGGCCGTCGTCCTCCGGCAACGGCGCCATCGCACTCGCCCGCTGCGCGTAATGCGTCTCGAGATAGCCCTCGTTGACACACCAGCCGCACCACGCAGAGATATATCGGTAGTAGGTTTGTACCGTGTTCTGCTTGAGTCCCCGGTCTCCACCGAGATGCCGGGCGTACTCCCGGAACACGCGTTCGTCGAGATCGCTGAAGGTCGGCTCCCGGTCGACACCGTCGGGGACGATCCCGGTCCAGTCCTCGTCGCCACGGTGGCCGGCGGCCCACTCCGCGAACCGCTCCAACTCGCGTGCAGCGTTTCGTCGGTAGTTCCCGCCGTCGCCACCGCGGCCTTTCCCCTTGTCTTGGAGGTAGCGCTCGAAGCTGTCGTTGAGAGAGCTTTTAGAACGGGAAGAAGACCGATCGTCGCTCATCGGGCCTCACCTCGGCGCTGCGTTATCGAAATTCCTCGGCTGTGATCGTCTCGAGATACTCCACACTGACGTACTGGAATTCGATCCGGTCGCTGAAGCCGTGTTGCGGCAGGAGCGTCTCGGCCGCCCGGCCCGCCGGTTTGTCGGTCGTGAGAAGAACAACGTGGTCTGACTCTCCGGTATCGAGTACCTGAGCAGCAAGCCCCACGAGTGCTGTGTCCGCTTTTTCGGTGATATCTTCGTCGCGGTCGGTCTCGTTGGCGATGAACCTTCGTGCTTCGTCCATCACCGTTGAGACGATCGGATTGGCGTAGTCGAGGTCGTCGGCGACGATGATCCACCTTTCCTCGAAGCCATCGGGATTGGGTATGTTCCCGGAGGGATACTCTTCGGCTGCCGGATCGCCCCCGATCTCTTCGTAGACACGCTGGGGGACATACAACGAGACACCTGCCTGTCGGAGTGCCCGACGGAGCCGTTGAAATTTGTCCTTGCCCGGGCCACCACACCGGACGAAGACGCCGGTATCGGCGATATAGACCGTCGTCATGCAACCGCGTCGGCGTACTCGGCGGCAACCGGTTCCAGTGCCTGGAGAATGATCTCGGCTTCAAGCGGTGAGAGGTCGAGTTCCCGGGCCGCAATCCGATGGTTGACCGTGCCATCGACGTACTCGTAGGCGTACTCAAGCGCGACGGCGAGGCCATCAAGACCGTGACGCCCGATGTAGATGTCGATGTCCTCATCATCGTCGCGGCGGGCAACGGCAGCGATGAGTGCTGGCGTGATCGTTTGTGTTTCGCCGTCCGTCGAGAGAGTAAGTGCAATCGACTCGGCGTCGTATTCGTACGGGCGTTGATCACGAGCCTTCTCCACTAACCCAGCAGTTTCGAGGTTCTGCACATAGTCGTAGGCGGTCCCCTGAGGGATGTCGAGTTCGTCGACAAGTTCGGATACGGTGACTGGACCGTGTTGTAGGATATGGGCGTATAGCCGAGCGAGTGCCGGCGTGTCGAGAAGGTCGGCCACCGTCTGAAGCTGCTGAATTGGTGGTCGGCCTGACCGCGGAGGTGATTGCGCCATCTCGATTACGAATTATCGATAATTCGCGATAAGGTTTCCGGCGACAGAGCGGAGCTCGCAACCGACCCGACACTCGCGGGGGATCAGCCGCTCGCAGTGGCTCTACTCTGGGGGAAGCGTCTTCCTGAGGCGATTGCAGCATTCGTGCTTCACCGACGGCGTCGGGGTACTTCAAAGTGGTCGTGATTATCAGAGTAATCACGAGTAGTTAGAGTATGGGGTGATTCCCTCGATTTCAGTACCCTCAGGGTGTGGAGCCACCGAAACAGACGTGTGTAGACCGTATAGTGCAATACAGAAATTCGCTTAATCTCCACGCAGAGGTTCGGAGGGTACGCCCATACAAAACGATTAATATCTGACAGAAGGTGAGTGGTGTCACCTCTCATCGAACCAATTCGAGCATCTCCTCCACACAAGATTCAAATAACCGAGAAATGACGATGACACAAGAGGTGCTGAAAAATGGTTGACAAACGAATGTCGCTCACATTTTCGGTCAGGAATAATCCCGGGCGATATGCACTACTTCTCGGGTCAGGAGTCTCCACTGGTGCAGGCGTCCCGACTGGGTGGGTAGTTGTCGAAGATTTGATTCGGAAACTGGCTGCAGCGAGAGAAGAAGATCTGCAGCACGATCCGTTCGACTGGTACAAAGAGGAGTACGGAGAAGAGGCTGCCTATGACGACCTGATTGGTGAGTTGGCAGGCTCGCAAGAGGAACGACGATCACTGTTGGAAGACTACTTCGAGCCGTCAGAGGAGGAAAGAGGTCGTGACGAGAAAACCCCGACCAAGGCACATGAGAGCATTGCCTGGCTTATCGACAACGGGTACATCGATGTAGTTCTCACCACGAACTTTGACCAGCTGCTTGAGGATGCGTTAGCCGAATACGGTGTCAAGCCTGTCGTGATAACAGGGCCAGAATCAGCTCGGGGCGCTGAGCCACTTGCACACCAGGATGCGGTTGTTATCAAGGTGAATGGCGACTACAAAGAAACCGATATCAAGAACCTTGCAACCGAGCTGGAGGAGTATTCAGAACCGATGCAGGAACTCATCGACCGAGTTTTCAAAGACTACGGATTGATTGTGTGCGGTTGGTCAGGGAAGTGGGATACACGCCTGCGAGAGTCGCTTAAATCATGCAAAGTACATCGATACTCGACTTACTGGTCCCACCACGGAGAACTTGAAGAGGAGGCAGAACCCCTCGTGTCGCACAGGGATGCCATCACTATCCAGAACGAGGGTGCTGCTCGGTTCTTTTCTGAATTGAAAGAGAGCGTCGAAGCACTGGAGGGCGCGGAGTCCGCGGCACCACTCTCACGCGAGGTGGCCCGCGAACGAGTGAAAAAGTACCTGACCCGGGAACAGCACAAGATAGATCTTGCCGATCTTATCAAAGAGGAAGCTGAGGAAGTGAGCGCGGAGATATTTGAGGAGGAGCGGTTTCCCCTACATAACGACTCCGGCGAGATCACTGTTGAGGACAGGCTTGAAGAATACGGCAGCGTAGTCGGAACCCTGGCTGTGGCTACAATGACTTGTTCTTACTGGGGAAACCAGACAGTGAATATCGGTCTCAAGCCGACGGTTCAGGCCATACAGCACATTGGCTCTACACCATCACCGGAGAATAAATATACTCCTGCTCTAAAGCTACTGAGGCGTTACCCCGCTACACTCGTTATGTATGGGGTGGGAATGGCGGCACTGGCTTCCGAGAATTGGAACGTCATCCAGAAGCTACTATCGCAGACAACAGTTGAGGTTCACCGTTCATCGTTATCGTATTCAGATAGATCTGGGAAGGAGGCCCAGTTCGCACTCCACCCGTGGAGAATATCAGATAAACTCGGATCGGGATTCGAGCGCGAACGTCAGGAGAAATCCATTCGGTCCCAAATAAAAGACCAGCTTCGAGAGCCGGCAATGGATTTCCTTTCCTCCTCGACTGCATATGAACAATCGTTTGAGGATTTTGAAGCGATAGCGGATTTAGCACTCATTGAAAGAGTCGAGAGTCGGGATGGCGAGATGAGACTCATGGGGACGACTTACTGGGGAGAAACTGTCTCACATCTAAGAGAGTCCCTTGATGAACAGGGTGAGGATTGGGGTCCTTTGCAGGTGGGTATGTTCGAAGCCTCTCCGGACCGGTCGAGGGACCTTCTTGATACGCTAGAAAATCTTTCCACAGCATAGCCGACGCCACAATCGGTAGATATGAGTGGTTGCGGTGGGCAATTACGCGAGAAATTGGACACACCAGAGAAGACAGTTCACAACCTAGACTATTTTAATATAGCTCGTAATATGTAGATGAAGATAAATGCCGAGTCGCAGTTCTGACCAGGAACTTGACGAGATAGGTGAAGCCCAACTCGTTACTCAACTTCGCCCATACCCGGTCGAAGCATACGAGAAAGACTACGGTCCTGATTTTATCGTTAACCTCACTGATGATGACACCGACGACTCCACCCATCAAAACATCCGCAGTGATCACTTCCTCATCCAACTGAAATCAACCGGTAAATTCGATTCTGATACCGAAACTGTCCATGCGAAACTCACAATTGAGCATCTCAAACAATACATGGGGCAACCCATTCCAGTTGTCCTCGCTATCTACGACGACACCACTAGAGAAATCTACTGGCGTGTCATTCAGGAATACGTCTGGGATACCCTCACCGACGAGAATCCGGACTGGCGGAGTCAAACAACTCATCGCATTACCATCCCGCGCTCACGCCTAATCACGGATCACGAACGTCTTGAAGCCGCCATCAACCGCACGCAAAGCAGGATCGACCGGCGACGACAACGAGCACTGAATATTGGCGAAGGTGTCGCATTCACACCCGAGGACTTCTCCGAGCTGGAAGAACACGCCGAACAGGAACGCCTCAGCTACCGTGGGCACAAACTCCTCATCGCGCAGCAGTACTTGAAGCGTGGTGACGAAAACGAAGCCACAGAATCCATCGAGGAAATCCTCAACGCCGACTATGACGACGAAGCGACGGTCAAAGCTCTCTTCGCGCAGATTTATATGCGAAATCCTGCGGATGGTGAAGAGGCCGTGGAGATGGCGGAATTCGCGCACAAAGCTCGTGAACTCGCTGCCAACCTTGAGATGGATGTCGATCAGCATCTCGCAACTATCTTCCAGCAGGTCGCTGCGCTGTTCGTGTTCGCTGAAAAACGCACAGAAATGATCGCCACGGACCGCATTCAATCACTCGATGAATTCGAGGTTCCGGAATATGGGTACCTGCGAGACGAACTATCTGCAGATCTGTTTCACGACGAACTTGCTACGATGAATGCACTCACTGAAGAACTCGCAGCCCTCCTTGATAACGAGGAATATTATGCGTATGCGGTTGCACTGCCAGAGATCATCAATTACCTCACCAAACGCAGACAACTTCAGGTGCTCTCCAAGAACGATCCAGAACCCGGAGATTCCGGTCACTGTCGATACCGCTCTGGTTCACCTAAGGGGGCAGGTAGCGACGACACAGAGGGTGAAGAAACTACACTCAACGAGAACGCACCCATTAGTCAAGCAAGCTGAACAGCTTGCAGACTTTGTGACAGAACCAGAACTTGAAGCTAACCTCCGAAAAAGCGTTGGCCTATATCACTATTGCAGCCGAGATCCGAGATCGCAACAGAATTTCTCAGTGATGCGCGAGAGCTTGCCATCGAAAGCGGTGAAACAGCCCTGGAAGATGCGCTCGGACGATCAAATCGAGCGTATCGAAGACGTTCCGAACCCATACGATACCTCACAATATGATGAAGACGATTGATCGTGACCGACAGGAAATGGCGAAGAAGATTCTGGAGATACAGGGTATCGAGGTTGATCTTGAAGATCCGCCGGACCCGTACGAAGCCGATCCCATGACTGTGATGGGATACCACGCGGTTCGTGATGCTGATCCGGAGCCGTTGTATCGGCACTGCGAACAATCTGCATTTGGCATACTCACCAAGTGAAGCAGGCAAACTTCTCGGGATGGGCTCGTTTGGGTCCAAATATCTCTGGTGTCAACACGGCGGATTCAAGTATGGAACAAGTCTGACAGACATGTTCGACCAGTTCAAATCCGAGTATTGTGATGGCTGCAATCATCATTGCCCACGCCCCCGATGACTGGGAGTTCTCGAAAGATCTGGAAGATGAGGTTGAGGTCGTTCGGTACGACCCGACTCTGAAGTCACGTGTCGTGCCGCACTCTCTCCACTTGGACGGGAATCGGACCCGGTATATCGACACGGAAAGTGATGAGACAGTCGGTGAGGACGGGTATAGTCACGACGTGAACTTCATGTACGTCCCAGCAGACCGGGATGACTGGGTTGTGGCTGAAGCGCAGGATATCCAGTACACGGTATTCACGACAAACCGGGACGACGTCGCAGCGGTTGACGCACCTGGATTTGTGGACCGGTACTCGAAGCGGTGGGACATTGAGATTGAGTACAAGATGATTCAGCCGATGGTCCCCTCAATCGCGTCACGGGATTACCGAATGCGGTATTTCTCCTTCATCTTCAGCTGTCTGCTGTACAATCTGTGGCGGCTAGTTGACCACTCGTTGAAGGTGCTGGTGACAGAAGCCTACGACGACTACGGCCGTTCATCGTTCGATGAGCGGTTAGACCCGTTATTGCCGATGGCGGATCTCCTAGCCTCCTCGCTCATACTGTTCATGTTGAGTGATGGGCTCGATCCACCGGACTAGTACTGGATAACTCCCGTGTTTGCTGAGACTCGGTAGCGACGCGTATCGTCTACACTCTTTTATTTCGTCTGTTCGTATCATAATTCGATAATTGTTTTTCGTGAGCCGCGCCCTAAGCAGCTCCAAGCGACTCAGATCGCGGTGAACCCCCGAACCCACCCGTCATTCGTTTGTAGCACCCCCTACCCTCCGAACCTTTGGAAGGACGAACTTTGGCTCTGAGTTCGTTGATTTGAACCTCGATGCGCCACCCAGTATATATCAATAAAAAGGCAAGACGTGGCGGGAAGCCTGGATCCCCAGATATTCGTCGAGTTACAAACAATTATCCGGGTCGCTGCATCCGATAATAGTGTTCCACTCCCTTGCCAACGGATTGTTTTCCTCCTGTACGCGGGCGTTACATGCTGTACTGCAATTCGGAAACAGTTCACCACTTCCAGTTTTCCAGAAATCATTTCACTTGACCCGGTAGGAGAGGAGTGTGAGAGTTGAATCAGGCGTAATGGGGAGCGTCAGAGCAGAGATCTCTGTAGTTGCAGCCGGAACACTCGCTATTGATTTCAGTTGGATGAGGTCGCGTTCGTCTCTCCAATACTCTAGGTTATGAATACGAAACGGACCGTGATCGTGTGGTATGAGTACCCCCGGTAGTAGGGTCCTATACGATGCTAAGGGAGGGGGCAGTTACCGTTTGCAATCACAGCGGGTATGATTGGCTTAGTCTTATAAGACGTCGAGGCATAGAGAAAATCAACAACCATGGGTTTGACTGCTGTCGATCTATTTAGCGGCGGTGGTGGCGCATCAATCGGGATTCACCGTGTTGATGGCGTCAACCTCCGCGCAGCGGCGGAGATTAATGATAAGGTCAGAGAGCCATACAACGATAATCTGCCAATCGAAGCTGCTGGCATTGACCTCACAGATGATGACGCATTAAATCAAATTTATGAGGAGTACGATCTCCAACCCTCCGAAATTGATCTCGTAATCGGCTGTCCACCATGCCAGAAATACAGCAGCCTACAGGATACGACACCACCCCTAGATAACGGTCCGAAAAACAAACTCCTCAACGTGTACATCGACCTCATCATTAGCATCTCCCCGAAGGTTGTCGTCTTTGAGAACGTCCCTGGCCTAATGACTGAGCAGAACGAGCAATACGTTGAGGATCTCAAACACTATCTACAGAAAGCAGGGTACGGCTTCGACATGGCCTTACTGAATACTGCCGATTATGGGGTCCCGCAAGGTCGTGAGAGAGCAATTGCAATCGGGATTAAAGGCGTTTCAGGTAAGGAGGTCTCCCTGCCGGAACCAACTCATGTTCCACCAGAGGACGCAGAAAACGACGCACGGCCTGCGTATCGAACGGTGGAAGACGCGATTGGTGACTTGCCTCCGTTAGAAGCGGGCGAAAAGCGAGACGACCTCTCATTCAACGGTCATCGCGCTCGAAATCACCGAAAGAAGACCATCGAGTTCATCAAGAAAATCCCGAAAGATGGTGGAAGCAGGACGGACCTCCCAATCGAGGAGCAGTTAGACTGCCACCAGAACCTGGAGAACAAGAACAGTGCGGGGAACGTGTATGGTCGGATGAAATGGGATGAACCAGGACCAACGCTCACTGGTCGGTGTACCTCTCCAAGCTCAGGCCGATTTGTCCACCCGGAACAAAACCGAGGAATTAGCCCCCGAGAAGCAGCACGTATCATGACGTTCCCGGATGAATACGATCTGCCTGAAGCAAACGGAACTGCAGAACGACTCATTGGGAACGCTGTTCCACCAGATTTCATCACCACGATTCTATCGAAGTTCCTAACGGAGCACAGCGAATTAATTGACCAGCCCCAACTGCAAGCAGCGGAATAAGTATCCTATTCGGATACCGTCGGTTAGACTGGAACTGGGTCTGCGTGTGAGAATATCGCGTCAAACACCGCGGTGACTTCTGCAACTAGCGGGCCTTTCAGGATAACGCCGAACTCGAAGTTACCTCGAAGATTCAGGTCGGTAAGATTCGCACTCCCAATATAACACCGCTCATCATCGACTGAGATGATTTTTGCATGAACAGCACCGGTCTGATGCCCGGACCGAGATGTTTCATAGAAATCCCGTATGCTCATCAACTGGACTTCATCGGTAGTAAGATCCTCGACCAGAGCCGTAATCGCATCTAAAGCTCGCTGATCAGCAGACTCTCCCGTCATCTCCCGAGTCAACACCCGCGTTTCGACGCCACGCTTCGGTAATGCCGCGAGATCGTCAATTATCCACTGGTCAGGGTCAAAGTACGGATTTGCCACTCGAACAATTTCGGAAGCATCGACTAGCATCCGACGGAGTGCGATATCCAACCGTTCAACATCCACTGAGAGCGCCTTCTCAACTTCCTGAGGGACGGTCGCAACTAGCTGCACATCTGTTGATGGCGATCTCGCTGACTCGCGTTGCTGTGTCGCTAATGCAGCCACCACTTGTTGGTCAAGCACACGGACTGCGGCATCTGGTTTGACCGTGAACGTGTATTTCTCGTATCCCTCCGGGGTCGGTTGGGATTCAGTCGCAGCGTGTGTGTTTGCGAGAGAGACCATAACTGCATTAAATTCCGGTACTGACAACGGCTCAGTCGCTTCTGACCAGTCAAGGAGGTGCGAGTTTAGCGTTTCTTTCGTGAGTTCAGCTGTCTCCTCGGGAAGAGAGTTAAATACTGCTTGGAGCTGTCTCAGACGCGTTGTATCCTGAACGACTGCTGCTGCAGTAAAATCGTCACACAACGGTGATCCGTCAGAAAGTTCCAGAGAATCCATTGAATCGTCAGAGGTCCGCGATGTCGTCCGGGATACCGTTCTCAATTTCACGATCCCAGAACCCGACAATGTCGCTTTTACTACGGATAATCCGGCGGTCGAGGTGATGATTGATCGCTTCGCACGAGGTCTCCTCGATATGTAGGCAGGCATCACAGGCTGCTCCTGAGGGGTCTTCACGACATGTGGCATCAACCAAGCACTGGTCAGCCAAGTCCCGTGCATCAGACACCCACGGATGAAGCCGTGTTTTGAACAGGGTGAACATGCTACCGAGTGCGAAATTCTCGGTACTTGCAGCATAGATAGCGATCGCCGGAATCACCGGGAAAATGCGTTCGCTGAGGCTGGATGTTGCAAGTCCACACTGCTCGCCAGCCCGAGCAAGAAGGCAGTGACTCAACGAATGAAGGAGTCGGTACACCCACCGAGTTACGTCGTCTTCAATTGGGCTGAACGGATTATCTAACTCTGTCGTAGCGATATTGTTCAGGAACCACTCCTTCAAAGCCGCCTCATCCGAGGTGTCCGGACGTTCGTCCGCCGAGATCACTCCATTAGCCTGTAGCCAATTGATGATGGCAGTTCGGTCAATCTCGAAGATTATCGCTTCACTAGGTGTTCGATCGGCGAATATCGGTGTTGTTGCACGCTCACGTGGGTGCGGGAAACTCCGTAAATCCGCATTGTTTGATTGCGAATCTGCCCGCGTATACCCGTAGAGGATGTTCAGAAGCGGGAACTGATCGACGATCCACGCTTGGCGGATATGTGACTCTGTAAGCTGGGGGCGGTATCGGCCACTCTGAGGATGGCGTTCCCGGAACTCTGGGTCATTCAGGAATTGGTTGAGTGATTTCGGGATCGGATGGCGTGTATCTTCGAGTGCTTCGAGATCACCCTCATAGCCTTTCGTAGACCGTTGGAAGGTGAATAGTTGATGCGCGATGTTTGAGTATGCTAATGCGCGCGTTCCTTCATCGACATCTTCTGTTGTATCAGGTGGTGTGATGTGCTTGGTATCTGCAACCAGGGTTTCTCGCCCATGGATATTCTGGTCCATGTCATCAAACATCTCTTTGGCCTGTTCCTCGCCAAGCTTATCGACCCATTTCTGATACTTGTCTAACTTCCCCTCAGTCGTCGCTAGGCTCTCCAACGTATCACTCTCTAAATCAGCAATCCCGAGATGTGCTGCCATCAGCACGTGTGCCCATGCCTTATCATTCGGGATGTCATCGGCCTCATCACTCAAATATGGAATATCGACTTCCACTGCCTTCTCCGAATAGAATATGCGACTACTGGCCGTTGGCAGTGGCCCTTTCATATCGTTGCAGACTCCACAAGAGCTGCTTAGGACGTCAATTGTATCACCACACTCCCCGCATTCATACCGCCACATAGCGGGTTCACTCGCCCGTTTGTTAAGCCGGATATCATCAAACCCATGCGCTCCACACCCCGTATCTGGTCCTGGATCTTCGAGCCGACCGCACGGGCAGACGTTAACGAAGGGGAGCTGCGTGATTGACTCGCCACAGGCCCTACATTGACCGTCCGAGGGTAGATACCCTGGTTCAGTTGCTGTGTGGACTTTCCTACAGTCCTTGTTTTCACAGTAGAACACCAAGGGATAGAGTTGCCCTTCTACTTTCAGCGGACGATAGAGGTCAATATCATCAGCAGACAAGCTATCCCATTCATCTGCTGTCGTCCGATTTCGATAGCGTCCGATACGGCTCTGAATGATGTTGGCGACCCGCTCTCTATCAACGTCATCGAGTTCTTCAACCCGTCGCCACGGGTTCGTCTGCATGGTAAGACCCAGCTGACCGAAGTCGAAGACGTTCCGGGCCCCATAGCTGTTGAGTACTTGGGCAACCCCACGCTCCATCTCAAATTCAGTGTTTCGTGACATGGTTATTTCCGGTATTCTTTAACCAGCCGAGAGGTTTCGCTGTCCAGTGCGATCGTCAACTGTTCGTCGATGTCACGCAGGTTGCGCATGGGTGTCCGGACAGATTCATCGCGCTCCAGAACCCCCAGCGGGATGAAGTTATTTTCGTCCGTATTCCGGTCATTCGCCCGGCTATCGGGGATTCGGTTTTCTTTATCGAGGCAAGCGTCCCACAGCCGGTCGAACTCTTCTTTGATTTGTTGCCGATAGAGTTCTACACCGCTACGTGGGTCATCACCATCACTGGCGTCTGCAACGTTCGCGTCGTCGATTCCGTACGCATCAGTAACGAACTCAAAGAGTTCATCGTACGAGAGGTCGCCGTTCCGTGCGGCCTCCTCAAACCCATCGAACATATAGATGCGGTTCGATGTACTGGAGTTATTTTCTAACTGGGAATCGTAGTACTGGAGCAAAGCGGCGCAGAATATCCCACTAATTGTGCACTGAATTGCGAATTCCGCCCACCGTTCGAGAGGCGTCGATTCAACAAGCAGGTCTTGGTAGGCTTGGTATTGCTGGAACCGCGTGTAGTAGGAACGATCACGCACTCTAACCGGGTTGTGGAGCATGAAGACCGTCCCCGGCCACTCACGCCCGACCCGGGAGTACGACTGAATGTATTCAGCCGTCTGGCGTGGTAGTCCGAAGAACCCGATGAAATTGAGTCGGCCAATGTCCACACCGTGGCTGATCATTGAGGTTGCAATCAGCAGGTGAACCGGATCAAATCCGTCTTCGTCGTGGTTCAAGAGCCGTCGCATAATCTCCCGCACCTCTCCAAGTTCAGTTTCGCCGGTCAGGAGTTCACCTCGAAGTTCAGAATATGGCTCTTTATCGTCGCTGAGATGCTGGTTAATCATCGTGTTGAGCACCCGCATCATGAGGTCCGTGTTGTCCTTCGAGTAGTGGTATGAGACTTGGACCTCGTAATCATCCAGCACCTCTTGAAGGATCTCGTCCCGAAGTTCAGGATCCATTGGGATTTCGGCATCAGCAAGGCTGTATGCATCATCCACCTCTTGGATATCCTCGAAGAGCTTCTCGGAATCATCCCGGTACTCTTGAATGATTCTGGCGTACTCTTCGTGGACTTTCTCAATAGCGTATGTTCGACTCACACTACGTGGAATCGCCCCAACCATCTGTCGTTGCGTTCGGATGGGATCCGCAAACGCGTAGAACGACTGCCGTAGACGTGGTCCTTTCTCCGGGAAGATATTCGATGGTTTCTGGTAGAGAGCTCGAACCTGACGTTCAGCGCCTTCAATCGTTGCAGTTGCCGCAATGACCTTCATATTCCAGTCACCGGCAGTGACTCGGTCGTTGTACGCTTGCAGGAAGGTCTCGTAGTGACTATCGAAGGCCCCGAACTCTTCGCGGAGGAGGTGTAGCTCGTCCTGGATGACTAGCGATGGCGGATCAACGGGGTCCACTTCTTCCCAGTCCTCTTCGGAGCAACTACCGCTCCCCAGAATGGCGCTGTTCTGTACGACGCACTCGCTTTCGCCCGCGTAGCCATGTTTTTCACACCGGAGCTTTGCTTGGCCGAAGAGCGTTCGCATCCGGCGCTGCATGCCAATAATGCTGATTTTGTCGATCGTGGAAACCACGAACGTCGGTGCATACCGGTATACCTCTCTGTCGCTGATGTATATCGGCAGCTCATCCTCCGTGCAGCCGTCATTCGTGCATTGATGGATGATTCGTCCCCGTTCCCGATCACCGGTTATTTCGACCGTCTCCTCGTGGCAGAACGGGCACTCGTCCACGTAGAGAAGGTTCTCTTGAACCTCTGCATCCTGCTGTGCTTCCCGAAGTTTGTTCCGCCCCTCCTCTTTGAGAGCGTTCGGCGTGTTCTGTTTTCCAACTAGATACCCAATCGAGAACTCTTCGCCACCGAAATCATGTTGACGTCGGAGAAGCTCCGCCTGTGCAAGCACATTTGCTGCACGCTGAAGCTGCTGGAGGGACAGGAACCGAAGCGGGAATTTTGTGAATGCGGTCATCCCGTACTCTTTCCCACGAATCCGATCGTGGAACGCAGTGAACGTGACTACACCAAGATACGCTTCGGTCTTTCCTCCGCCGGTCGGGAAATAGATGATATCAGCAGCGTCCAGACTATCCGTCATTTCTCCGGACTCGAAATCAATATTAACGTCATCATCCACTCCAGCAGCCTGTTTCAACATATCTGGAATGGACATGACGATGAAGACGATTTGGAACATCCGCCAGCGGTCGAACCCTAAGTTGGCGAACGCCTGATTGCAGAGCGTGAACGATGTGTACGCTCGTTCGTCCTGCCGTAGGCATTCAATCCCTGCTTCGAAACGCTCGTGCTCATATTCGAACGCTTCGACCGCGTCTTCGAAGTCATCTTGTGCATCGCTGGATTTCCCAGCCGTCATCTCATCCTTGATATTTCGATAATCCTCAGCTGCAGACTCCATCGCAGAAGAGATGTCTTCTAAGGCTTCGAAGACTGCCTCACGTCCCTCTTCGCCAGCAAAGACTTCCATCGGAGCTACGATATCGGCAGGATTCCGACTCAAATACTTCGCTTGTTCGTATGTAGGAACCGTCTCCGTTCGAACTCCGGTTGCATCACTTGGGTCAGGGTTCTCGATATCACCGAATACAGGCTCTATTGCACAGTTCTCCCCCACCCCATGGATTGTGCCTTCGTATTGGTACTCGTCCTCAATCTCTTTTGATTTGAATGCCCCCAAATCACAACCATCTGCTTCCGCTTTCACTTCAACGTCAAAGAGAGTGGAACGCCAGTCTTCGTACTCGGGATCGACTGCTTCCTCAACGTTTTCCCCATGCGTATTCACAAGCCGTGCAGTTACCGTGATGTACTCTTCGCCAGTATCATCTGGAGTATCGTACCGGGCATTAAGCTCCATCCGCGCACTCCAGAGCGGATCCACTGTAGTATCGGTGTATACTTCATCCAAATAACTCTCAAAGGCTGCTTCACTTTGAAGCGCATCTCCAGGCACTTGGTTTGCGCTTCCCTCTCCGACGTCGGATTTCCGTTCTCGGAATTGGTTTGGCGTGTCCTCTGCCTCTTGTATTGGTTCAGAAAGGTCAAGCGAGATTTCACGGGGAGTATCTCGATCGATAAGCGCACGCACCTCAGATCCGGTAAGCGTATAGGAATCTAAGTTGAGGGGAATCTTCTCGTAGACTCGCGTAAGAAGTTCGAATCCGGCTGGGTCAACTTGTTGCGGGTCGCTTTCTATATCTGCATTCTCGCTATCAGGCTGTGTTTCTTCAGCTAGAACATCTGCGTCTTCCCGGTCATTAGTCACCCCTAATTGCTCTTCAAGCGTAGGAAATCGACGTTGATACCCAGCGGCACTTGGTGTGATTTCAATAGTTGCATCATCCTCGATCTCAGCGGGAATGCGGAATTTAACACCGATCGTGAACGGGGAAATATCGTCAGCAAAATTCTGGAAAGCATCATCCTCTTCTTGTGCCTCTCGATACTCGTACTGACTTACCAGCGACCCCGCAAAGTATTGATTCGAAGGTTGAGCACCGTAGAGTGTGTCTGACTCCTCCCCGCGCCCTGTCAAGCGTTGAATGAGCTGTTCAGTGATTGCACTGTTTACTAATTGATGACGGGGATAGGCCGGGTCATCATCGGCATTGTAGGCATCCTCTGGAGGGCGGGTGAATCGAGGTGCATGTGGCTGGGGGAGAGAGCGTTCCATCGGCTACTCTGCCTTATGGGGGAGTTACGGATAAAACCAATCCCCAGTGTCACTTTAAACTGTGATCTGCAATCGAATCTGGACTACCCGATATCTCTCCACTGACCTACTTGGCTCCTAGAGAACGTTTCCCACGTCCTGCGACCTCGGTTACGAAATATACTTGGACAAATGGTGTGCCAGCCTCATCAGTCGGATTCAGGTCTGAGAGACGGATATCTAGTTCCTCATCGATTACTGGGTCACCTTCCTCATCGGCGGCTAAGGCCTCTTGGCTCTGGTGCTTTAGGCGGTCAAGGAAGCCACGCTTGATTTTCCTGATTTTGTGATTGGCTGTCCACACGTTTTCGAACTCCTCTAACACCTCGTCTATCTCGTATGCCTGCGCCAAAGCATACAAGCTATCTTTCGCTCGTGGAAGATGGAGGTCACCGTAGTACCACGAACGGTATGTCGAACGAGTCTTGTCCAGCCCTTGTTCTTCTAAGCGTTGAATGAAGTCCTCCAGGCTATCATCACGCCGTTCAATCTCCGTATGTAACTGGTTTCTTCCATAATCGAGCATAGCCGATAAGATCGATATGACCACTATCTAGGAGAAGTTCCTCTACTTCATCCCGGACCCTATCTCGATCTTCGACAACAACCACACGGTCTCCCGATTGAATCGAGCTTACTGGTTTCTCGACAATTGTCCCAGCATCAGTATTGACCACTTCTAGACTGGCTGTTGGCGGCAGTGCAATCGCTTTCCCATCCTGCACCCGGATCCCGATACATCCCTCTACTTGACGACTATCATTGGTGGGTTCCCGCGAATTTGTCGTCGAAGATCGTGTTGTATCAGGGGTGTACGTTGCATCTCCAGTGAAATCGGGGACATGGTCTTCAATCAAGTCATCAACCGACTCACTGGAGCCGCCTTCGACTAACTCATAGTCATCAAACGGCGTGGCTTGGGTGTTGTCCTCAGTATCAGGATCAGGAATATCTATAGAGACACCGTCATACTGACCTGGATCTGTAGGGCTCGAAGTTGTTGAAGCCGTATTTTCTTGGTTTTCTGGGAGTGGGGCCGGTGCGGAAATCGTGTTCAAAAATCTGTGTCTGTAACCCAGCCTCGCTCATATCCGGTGTTGAGTGCTCCATCTCCCGGTTCAAATCCCTCACTTGCGAGTGGAGCAGTCCTAATTCGTGATCATAGGCTAAAACACCGATATCTGGCGCATGCGGTGCTCGAAGAAGCCAGCGGTGGTCGTATTTTGGTGGTCCATAGAGGAGGAGGTAGTCTGCCGGGTCAGCATTCGGTAATGATTGAGGTGTATGGAGGTGAACGTGGCTACGCGCTTCCGAATAGAAATCTGTGAGTTTTAATTCGTAAATCAGCTTGGAGTGCCTGGCGGGCTGGCTCATCTGGTAACACGATAATCAGATCTTCATTCTCGTCAGTAACCTTCTGAATCGCCGTTAGGACTGCACCTCGCTTCCACTTCTGTGATTCCGTATCTGTAAGAGTATCTCGAAGCTCGGATAGTGCGTGATGGACATGTTCCACGGGAGTACGACCTGCTGCAGCATCCCCGGATAACCCATCCATGATGTGTTCGAGTTGGCTCACACGTCCAGAGAGTGTCGTCGCTTTCCCATGCTTAGACCGGTAATTGTCGCTGTATTCTAAGCTTGAGAGTAAGCGGGTGAACCCGTTAATCGCGCGTTTTGCGACACCAACAGCGACGTACAGATCGTGCTCGTCAATATCGTCTGCCGCGTCCTCTAACTCTTCAAACGCACTCCATAGGTCAGCAAAGGCTTCAAACAACATCACCTTCTGTACAGGCGTGAATCCGATGAGTTTGCCCGCTTGCTTTCTGCTTGAGGAATTGGCGCTCTCGATTAGTAGTTTCCAGAACTGAGGGTACGTCATCGTCTACTGAGCTCTGTTGGTCACCGAGTGTTGACTGGATACCGGTGGGCGTCCAAGCCCACACCACGTCAAGATCATCTTTTACACGCTGGTATACTGGCCCAAGCGGGTCACGAATGAGATAGACGACACTGGGAATGTCATTCCGATCCTGCCAGCTTTGAAACTGCTCCCATCGTTCTTCCTCGAATTTCACTGCGTCATCATAGAGGACTGTCCGAATCTCGCTACTTATCTCGTCATTCGGTAACCGAGTGCTGAAACGAGTGAAAATAACACCTGGCGGCGCATCGGAACTGTGCACGTGCTCGGTCCGATAGCTAAGCTCTTTGTTTGCTTTTACCGTTGCTAGCGGCCAGCGCTCTGTACTGTACTGCATCCCATTCCTCAGTTGCTCATAGCGGTCACGAACCGACGTATTTGGCGTGACGATAAACGTCAGTGTGAGGGAGGACATATCCTGAAACATCGCTGCTAACGCGTAATAGTCCAAAAACCCGCTATGGAGAGTCGGTGTTATAATCCCAATATCCTTTTCCAATCCAACACCGGATTGGACCAAATCAGTGTGCACAGATTCGGTTTCAGGACGTTCATATTCGCCCTCGTCAAGCCTGAGTGCGGGTAAATCAATAAGTTCTAAATCGGTTAGCGAATCATCTATCCGACTCATTATAGACTCACCTGAAGCCGAAGGCTAACTCCAAGAAGATTGCACCTATGCTGTGAGTGGCTCTGCACGGGTCGCTTTGACACTTTGATTTGTGGTAAGACCAGTACAAGTAAAAGGGATTGGGTGGGCGGCACATAGCATTCAGAAGATTCGGAAACGACACCCTTCCAATTATAATGTTGGCAGCCTGCGTCGACGCAAACCCATGATCACCGACGCACGAGTACTCCAGCCAGAATTCATCCCACGCGAGGTGCAACACCGGGACGCAGAAGTCAACTACCTCTCCAGCGTCCTTAACCCACTCACGAAAGGCGAACGCGCCGACTCTGCGCTCCTATACGGGCCGTCAGGCGTCGGGAAAACCTGTATCGCGCAGTTCCTCGTCGAACAACTCCGTGGTGAGGTCGTCGCGCTCAACTACCAGTACGTCAACTGCTGGGAAGACCACAGCCGGTTCCAAACCCTCTACCGCCTCCTCGACGGTATCGGGAAAACCGTCGATATTCACCGCCAATCCACACCCACTGATGTCCACCTCAATCGTCTCCGCACTGCCGACGACACCTCGTACGTCGTCATTCTAGATGAAGTAGACCAGCTGGAGGACAAGTCCCTGCTGTACGACCTCTACCGCATTCCCCATATCACGATGATTCTCATCGCCAACGATGAGGAAGACTTGTTCGCGTCTCTCGACCAGCGACTCAATAGCCGCCTCACCGACTGTGAACGCATCCACTTCGACCCCTACCACGAAAACGAACTCATCCCCATCCTTCACGACCGCGTGCACTGGGGATTAGAAGAAGACGTCATCAGTGACTCACACCTCCAACTCATCGCCGCGAACGCCGGCGGCGATGCCCGCGTCGTCATCGGAATCCTCCGCCACTCTGCGCGCACTGCACGCGAAACCGGTAGTGACCAGATTACTGCGGACCTCATCGAGGAGGTGACTCCGGAAGCGAAATCGGAAATCAAACAACGAACCGTCGATCGCTTCACCCCACACCAAGAACTCCTGTACAACATCATCACCGAACACGGGGAAATCTCACCGCAGGACCTCTACGACGCCTACTGCACACGCACGGATGACCCCAAGACCAAGCGGATGGTCCGAAACTAGCTCTCCAAGCTCAAACACTACAACCTCATCACCGCCGAAGGCAACACGAAAGCCCGAACCTACCTCGTACAGGCGTAATTCATCCCGCTACACGCGGTCGCAGGCGTGGATTCGGAAACGACACGCCCCTCCCTATTGCCCCGAGGACTCTCACTCGATATGTAATGACCGACCCACCAGGAGACGACCATCCAACCCCACCATCATCGCAAATCGAAGAGGTATCCGAGATCGGGCCCGTTGTCCGAGACCAGATTACGAACCAGTCGTTCACCGAGTGGTACAACGAGCAGAATTCCAAACCAACATCCTCGAAGGCAACCTGTACTACAACGGCCCAGCCCCGCCAAAAGACCCGAATCGACACACACTGAGCAGACTGTTGCAGTGCCATCGGAAAGCAATCTACGCCCGACAGAAGACCCTCCTCTCCCCCTCGCTTCTCCTATATCTTCCGTCTACTGTGCCTCCCCCACCTTTCCTAAAGTAGTTATCTGTTGTATCTATCTCATCTGCTGTACAGTAGATGGCTACTGTCCTCTATCAGACTCTAAAAAACCAATCTACTACGTCTACTTCGTCTACTGTGTCTACTGTATCTGTTCTGTCTACTGTGGCTTTCCTGTCTGTTGTGTCTACTTTGGAAAAGCTAAAGGAGTTGTCTACTGTCGTCTCGGGTGAGGCAACCGATATGGCACAAAGCAACACCAGCAAAACCCCGCGTGCGGTCTGTGTGGGCATCCTGAAAGGCGGATTCGGGAAAACGACCACCGCGCTCAACCTCGCTCGCGAGCTCGCGCACCGCAACGAAAAAGCACTGCTTGTCGACCTCGACGACAACGGCCACCTCACTCTCAACCTCGGCCATCGCGACGCTTACCAGAACGGCTCCGGGGGCGACAACGAGAACCACGCCGAAGCAGTCCTTGTCAACGAGGCCGACCCACGCGACTACATCGTCAACGTCGCTGGCGGCCTCGACCTGTTCCCGTCCCACGCGGACTTAGAAGGCGTCGAATCCACGCTCAAAGACGCTGTGCAAGGCTCTGCTCGCCTCAAACAGCATCTTGTCGAACCGCTCCTTGGTGAGGACTACGACTACGTCGTTATCGACTGCCCCGCGAACCGCGGGAAGCTCAACGACAACGCGATGTTCGCGACCGGGAACCTCATCATCCCGCTGCGGCCGGAACTCGGCTACGAAACCGGCCTCGACAACACAGTCAACCGGCTCGTGAAACCCGCACGCCGGTACTTCGACCTCGACATTCTCGCCGTCGTTCCGTCCGACCTCCAGCGGCGTATCGACCAAGCAACGCTCGACCAAGAACTCCTCAAGGAGATTACCACGCGGGACGGTGTGGCGTCGAAGGTCCCGAACTTCGCGTACATCTCCCCGGAGGACTGGGAAGCCACCGAGGCCGGCGAGTATGACGACGGCCTGCCGGGCATCCGGCACCGGGACGCCATCAACAACTCGCTGCGGGACGCGAACGAGCCGCTGCGGGACTTCGACCGCGAATGCGACCAACTGGCAGCGTATGATGAGCTCGCGCAGATCGTCGAACAAGGTGAGGTGATTCGTGATGAGTGATGGCAACCCCTTCGACGACCTCAACGAGTCCATCGAGGACCAGGACTCCGAGGAGACTGAGGATAGTGAGGCGACCACGACCGCGTCGACGTCGACGGCGACGAGTGAGGAAACGACGAGTGATGATGATACGGATGAATCGATGACGACTGGCGAACAGACTGTGACTGAGGAAACGGCGGACCCATTCAAGACGCGAGCGTTCGAGTACGGGGAGGAAGCGACACAGTTCCCGTTCTACGTCCGAGAGGCAACTCTGGAAGCGTGGCAGGATGCTGACGACGTGGAGATCACACCGGCGCTCGTGCAAGACGGCGTGAAAGACGTCTCAACGTCGGAGAAACACGACGCAATGGTCCAGATGGCGCTAGATCATCCCGACCTGCTCGTGGAGTACATCAAGGAGGCACGCGGCATCCCTGACGCGGATACGGACACATTCAGCGACGAGTAGCGGCGACCTGGTGTTTTTCGACTCTCGACACCCCGACGAATAGCTTTTAACGCACGGGCAGTAAGTGGGGACTGCGAGGGTGCGTGCGGGTGTCGCTTTGTGCCACTATTGGGATGCACGCCCGCGCTCTCGCTTCCCTTCACGCTGAGTGACTTGTCCGTAGTGGGAGCATCGCTACGCCATCCACGGCCGTCGTTAGGTGACCACTTCGGGTACCACACGTTCTCCCGTCTATCCTGTCGTTGACGGCTTCGTAGATCCGAACGATCCCGAGGTCCTGTTCGACCGTGACGGCTCCATGGAGGACCTCAAACGGGACGGCAACCGGTTTGAACGCTCTATCAACGATATCCGAGACGAAAACGAATGAACGACAATAGCGACGTAGACCCTGAGAACCCTCGGTCGAAGGGGCCAAGCAATCAAATATGCCGGTGGCGAACAGCGAGGCGACATGCTTCCTGATGGCCTCTCTGTCGATCAAGACAAGTTACTGACGTGGCAGACCGAGTGCTGGCAGTGCGGTGAGGAGACGCCAATAGTCTGGCCCCGCGACGACCATCTCAACACCCCTATTGGTGGCGTGCTTGCAAAGTACGATACTCCTGTCAAACGTGTCTACAGCAACACGCTTGAAAAAGAGGTGTGGGGAAACGTCTGCCAGCACTGCGAGGCATACCAAGGAAATCACTACATGGAACAAGAAGCGGTTGAGATCGACCCGCCGTACGTGGAGTGCCCGAATTGTGGCGAGGAGCATAAGTGGCGGCCAGACGAGGGACTTGGCGCTGCTTTTAGTCAGGGCTGGGTCTCCTGTCCGGAGTACGGCGAAGTGCCTGTTGGCGATCCACGCAAAAAGTGATCGAGAGATGTCCGACGTAGTTTTTTATGCGCGGGGTGGCAAAGGCTACGCAACCAAGGTAGGCTAACCGCACGACGTGCCTAGTCGTCGGGGATGCCTCTGGTCGGTGATGCAAACTGTGATAGCCTTTTATCGCCGTCACCGAGGCTCTCGGCGATTTAGCAAAGGCGATATCCACCACGAATACACCCCCCACAGGGAGTAACGCCCGGTCGAAACGCCACATTGAGAACTATGTTCTAAACTGGAATCATATTGTGTGAGAGTGTGAGCAACGAGGTGGACATATCGGTCAATCTCACCGAGGGGTCGGATGCGGAGATCCGTCTTCTCCTGCATTAATATCCGAGATAGGATACAGGTTAGGAGTCGTTGCTATCAACGCCTATTCTGGGGATTTAGGAGTGAGCCGTCCGTGGTTCTTGAGTTTCGTTTTAGGAATTACTTTGTCTGAAACTCTCTTTTCCTCGACGATCGGGGCTTCGCGCTTCCCGGACACTCCATTAACATCAACGAGTTCGGTACCTACGATCTTCTGCGAGATATACTCGATTTGTTTCGGCTGTTCTTGATGCGCGGTTTGTTCCGTGGGCTTCAATTCTGAAGCGCCCTTCTCAGATTTGATTCCGACGCTATCTTTGCCAGTTGCAACTTCCGCACGTGGGTGTTCGATTTCAGAGGCGATCTCAAGCTCGTGACTTCGGCGTTGACCGATTTTCGGGTCCAACTTAATTGAACTAGTGGAACCACCCCCTGAGAAGTTCCGAGGGTGGTGAAGTTCATCAGTCGCGACGATGACATTCTCTTCGTTCAGTAGTTCCACGTCAGCGTCGGTTGCGTACCGAGTCAGCTCAATTTCACCGGACTCAATACGATATTTACGAGGTAGTTAAAATCAATATACGATTGCCATAGTGTGCAGATAATAGAAATTATTTCAACCAGAACCTTCTCTGATTTCAATATTCTCTCTAATCGAAATTCCAAGCTGACCGCTAGTCTTTGGGTCGGATGACGCACTCCATGTCTTCTCTTCTGACCCTACCCCCGGGACGCTCACAGTAATTTTTTTCTCACCATCCCGTTCAAAGATATCGCCAAACACTTTCTTCCCATCTGGATCAATAGAAAATTCAGTATCAATAGCTACGTCGCCAGACCCGACATCAACAACACGCATATCAACTGTGACCATTTCATCTCGATAATTGTAAACGGTAATTGACCTCGCCTCACCCTGAGAAAGGCATCCCGCAATACCAACAGCGGAACACACGCCTATTGAACGCAGCAATACCCGTCTGGGCATGTCATCCCCAAACCACTGACGCATATTATTTCCCCTACCGTTCATCCTAAATACTTTGTTGGTTTTATAAGGAATAGAGATCACGACTGCAAGCCCCCCGGATTTGGGATTGGCCAACCCATTCTCAATAAGAAACTCAGGGATAGAGAATTGTCTGTAATTAGTGTTCAGGAGATCGTCTTCACTCACTACTCCCTTCGGCTTGATCGTCCGCAATGGGCTCAAGTGATTCTTCCATGCGTTCGAGCTTGGCTTCACGAAGTTTCTCCTCTGACGGAGCTTTCGGGACGAACGATGCGCCCTCTAGGAGGTCTGAATCCGCGACCATCTTGCGGATCTCCATATCTCGGTTGAGCTTCCCGATCAGCTGCTCGAAAACTGTAGAGGCATACTTTCGAGATCTATGAGAAGAAAGTCAAAAACTCCGGCCTCGAAGTTCACACGTCACCGGAACGGACGCTGAAATTCGCGCGGCAACAGCTTCAGGACGGATAGTGGTCATTTGTAACGTCTCGGTCTCAGATTAGACGGCCAAACTACTGGAAGCGTAACGCCAACAGCGACCGGCGAGGTCCCCGCTTCTCTGGGGAATCCACTAGCCGTTCGTTGAAGGAAATGGAGGCGTCGTGTTGCGCGGAGGGATTATCAGACTATCTTACCTTCGAGCGGAGTGACTTCAGGAATGCTCCGCCTTCTCTGACGAGCGTGTAGTAGAACCCGGCGACGACGAGGAACGCCACGACCATCGTGCCGAGCCACATGATTTGACTCAAATCAGCCATGTGCGTAATGATGTTGTGGGTGCGTAAATACTTTGCTCAGAACTCGATTTCGACGTCGTCGACGTAGAGACCCTGCTTCGGATTCCCGTTATCTCCGTCACCCGGACCGAAGTCACAGGCTGCATCGGCTAGACCACCCACCGACGCAAAGGCGTGAATCTGGGCGTACGCGCGGTACGTATCCCCAGCATTCAGCTCCGGGGACAGCGTCTCAGAATATGAGGACATGTTGTAGACGTAGCCGTCGATGAACGAGCCGCTGTTCTGGTGAATTTGAGACTCCCAAACAGCACCGGTCGTCTGGTTCTCAACGAACGCCGTGATGATCACCTCGATGGAACCAGAAGGCGTGGTCAAGACGCGACCCTGCCAGTCCCCCGAGATGGTGACATCTGCTGTCTGACTACCATTCCCGGTCACCTGGAACGGTTTCCCGACCCAGGCGTATTGGTCGATTTCGCCGAGACCACTTGCAGCCAGTGCAGATGCTTCTGCTCGATCAGCGCTCAAGTCAGTACTAGCGCCAGCGTTCCCGACGACATCACCCGACCAGTTTCCCCAGGAATCCCCGATCTCCATGTCTCCGAAGGACTGGTCTTCTCCGAGGGGGACCTCTGGCGGCCCACCGGCAATCTCCTGAGTTCCCATGGACGAGGTCGAGTTGTCGACCATGTCCTCTTTCCAGGAGGAGGGAGTCTTCTCCGAGAGAAGCATGATCTTGTACTTGTCCTCGCCGGACACCTCAGAGACTCGCTGGTAGTCGAGTTCGCGCGCTCTCTCAATGAGAGCGTCGTTTGCTGAGTCGTCTTTCACTGTGATGGTAGTGTTCTTCTTATCCTCTGCGCTCACAGTGGCAGCGGACGAAAGGGCGATTGCTGTGGTACCTGATGCACCGACGGTCTTCAGGAACGTGCGACGGTTTTGTTTGGAAACCATCACCCTTACCCAGATGTCCCAATATATTAAATTAATACATGTATTATATGATTGTGCAAACTATAGAAGGAAATAAATGTGAGGGCTGTTGATGATCCAGAACCGAGGCCAAGGCCCGAACCAAACGCAGAGCGACAACCGCCCAGCACGGCAGCTGAGAGCGGTCCTCCTGTGCTCGTCTCTGGCAGTAGTTCTGATTTTACCAGCTATATTTCGTCGCATGGACTACTCCCCGGCCTCGACTACCACGGCCGGCGTACCCGCTCCGCGGCGACCGCGCCGATAGCGTTGGCTACCCCTGACAGCCATGGCACGGCCTCAACGACGCCAACCCCAGTTTTTTCACCGCGTCGGCTCGCGTTCCCGGCAGGCGGGCTGACTGCGTTCGAGGGCGACACTCGGATGGTGATGTTCACCGAGGGGTACGACACCCCGGTGCTCGTTACGCGAAACGAACGAAACGAATTCACCGAATCGGTCGCGACGGTCGCCGATGACCACCTGAAGTGCGAGCAAACCCGAATGGGGCCTCGGATCGTCGGCGAGGACAACTTCAAAATCAGAGGCATCGAAGCCCGGCAGCGATCGACCCCGCCGTTCATCGAGGACGTCCAGCGGGACTGTCTCGACCGGCTCGATGCCACGCGGTCACCAGACGCAGTGCTCGGACGGCTTGAACGAGCAGTCAACGAACTGCAGGCGGGCAACGTAGCAGTGAGCGGCTCGTCGAACGGAATTGTGTCTCCAAGCCGCTAGAGGGGTACTCTCAGAATACTCAGAACGTGGCCGCTTTGAAGCGAGCGCGTGAGCAGGAACTGGCAGTCCACCCGGGCCAGGATATCGAGTACGTGGTCGTCGACGACGAGAAATCCTCGCGGTTGAACATGATCTCCCGGAGCTGGTTGGCGTCGTATGGCTTGAAGAACAGCTCCTTGTGCTGGAAGCTGCTTTTCACGCGCTCGTTCACGTTGTCGACGTACTGTATCTTGTTGCTGATCGCGATGACGCCGACGCTACAGTCGATTTTCCCCGCCTCCTCAGCGCGCGAGAGCTTCATCAGCACGCTGTCGTCGTTCATCAAGTCGATCTCGTCGAGGATGATGATCACAGAATCGAATTGAGCGTCGAGCGTCTTCCAGAGGAGTTTGTAGTATTTCGACGTACTGAGGCCGGTATGAGGGACGGAGATTCCGG
Organism: Halobacterium sp. BOL4-2; assembly: GCF_016917835.2. Taxonomy (GTDB): domain Archaea; phylum Halobacteriota; class Halobacteria; order Halobacteriales; family Halobacteriaceae; genus Halobacterium; species Halobacterium salinarum. The sequence goes on from NZ_CP070335.2 coordinate 28,840, forward strand.
TCGAAGATTCATTGTTCAGCTTCGCGGCAAGTGAGGAGATTGCTTGGGTCTCGGTATTGTCTTCAGCACAGTCGATATACGCTGTTCCAATCTCGACGCCATCTTGAGCGGCATTTTGAGCTCGCTGGCAGACGTGTTTTGAAACGAGAGATTTACCGGTCCCAGTTTTCCCGTAGATCATCACGTTCTCCGGGGAGTACCCGTGGACAGCACCGTTGAGACGTTTCGCGAGCTTCGAGATTTCCTCGTCACGACCGACGATCCGGTCAGCCTCCGGCACGTGGCCGATTTTCAGGAGATCCTTGTTCGCGAAGATACGATGCCCGGATTCAAAGAGTGGATCGTCGACAGAACTGGGTGAAGAGTCGGGCGTCATTGAATATCACACGGTGTGAGCGGGGAGGGGGTATAAATCTAGTGGAGAACGCCATCCCACGTTTCCGACGTTTCTTGTCCGATATCAGCGGGAAAATGCCGTAATTCGGTGGAGTTGGATTGCTGACAATATAGCCTCGTTTCCGACGTGAGAAGGGAAACCCGTAGACGGACGCGTCGCCTCGATGTCGAATCCCGAACCCACACACCTCACGTTTCCGTCGTAATCACTGAATAGGTGGGGAGGGGACTCGAAGAGGACGTCCACGACAAGATTCCAAAGACGAGAGCGGCCTAGCCGTCCAAAGTTGGCCGTCTATAGAAGTAGCTGGAAAGGATTGTTTCGTCTGAAGGGGCGAAGTACTTCGCTCCCTCCCTACTCAAAGTACGCTTAATGAGCGTTTCTCAGCTATACTACTTTAATCTATGTTTTCCAGAAGTTGGTTCATCTCTAGATTGGTTTTAGGTCAACAGAATTAGTGGCTGCATACTACCAATCGTAGCCTCTCCCTACGCCGTCGTGGAGAAACGACGGAAACGTGGGGTGGGTGTCCTCCTCATCGAGTTTTACTCGTCCGGGTTGACCGGTCCCTTGTACTGAGAACGAATCTTCTCTCCCTCTCGCCACTGCCAGTAGTAGTAGCGATTGTCGTTGATCTCCTTGATCGTGATCGTCGCTTCGGCAGGGACATCATCCGAGAGATCATCTGGTCGCTCTTTGACCTCTTCTTGATCTGAGGACTCCTCAAGACAGGCCTCTCGTTCCTTGTGCTCGGCGAGCGCTTCAGCGTACGAAGCTACGTCTCGGAGCTGCTCCGGGTCCGACTCGTCGATCGTGTTGACGATCTCCGTCGCGAGGGTCGCCGGTGGGGACGGTGGTTCGGAGGACATCGACTCTCTCCGTCTTAACCAACACAGACTCTCTACGCATAATTTTGTTGATTAAGACGATGGGCCAAGCCCTGCTGTCACACGCTGCTGATCGACGACGGCAGCCGCCATCGTTCGTATTGTCTTCTCCTGTTCAGCCACATCGACGCCAACGAGGCGGACTTCCGAGCACAGGCGGCGACGCATGGCCTCAAAGCCGAACTCGACGCTGTGCTGCGCTACCTCGAGACGCACGGCGAGGTCAACGATGCCCGGCCCCCGGCGTGGGACAAGTTCGAAAAACTGGCGACTGACTACAAACTGCGACTATCTTGAGCCTGTACTTCGTTCCCCAACCGTGTCGTCTGTGCGCATCAGGTTGAATTGTAGGGATTTGTCGCTGTACCGAGGCGATAGATGTCCTCGACGGCATCGAAGTCGTCATCGAACGCGTACAGATGGCCGAGCCCTTCAGTTTGCATATACGCGACAATGCAGGCATCGACGAACGAGAGTGGTTCGTGCTGGCGAAAGAGTGCCTTCCCTGTCGCGAGGGCGCTGGTGGTGAGCGAGTCGATGTGGAAACGAGCGTTCTCTTCGATGCGATCGAGGAGATCAACGGCTGCGTCGTGTCCGGCGTGGGTCGTGAGACCGTTGAGCGTCTCGGCGAGAACGTAATCAAGGACAACTGCTTCCGGGAGCGTTCCAGTGTCGATGCCATGGAGCGCCGGAAGTGCGGTGTCGTGTGAATCGTCCCGCTTGTACGCGGCTGCAAACAGAACCGATGTATCGATGAGTGCGCGCGGCATTTACTCGACGTTGACGCCCCAAGAGTCGTGATTGCTGGTCACGTCAGTTACCTCCTCACCAGCGTAGCCGTCGAAATTGGCGAATGTGCCGGTCTGCTGTTGGATGACTTGCACCCGGATACTCCCGTCATCTTCGAGCTGCCAGCGGAGCTGATCACCGTCGTCAATATCGAGTTCACGTCGTATTCGAGCAGGGATGTTCGCTTGGTTCCCAGACACTTTGCTTTCGGCGTCGATTCTGTCGCTACTCATACCACCACGTATGTGACAGACCACGAAAGTCTAGTGTGTCGCCACACCACCCAGTACGTAACGGGAGATTCGACGAAGAGGCTGCTGATTTATCTTGAGATCGTTGAGAGCCCGCCGTCTGGGCGGGGAACGCGGCGGCAAACATCGCCGGTCGCGTAGATCCGTGGGAGAGAGCGTTCCTTGGGAATCGGAACGCGATGGCTCACCACGGAATGGGAGCGCCAGTGATAGCGCCACAGTCCACCGCAAGACGAGCGAGAACCCCAGGACCCGAGATGGAAACGACGCCGTGTATGTCCCCAACATCGACGAGCACACGGTCGATTCGTTGGCGGAGTCCGAGGCGGAGACCATCGACTCGGTACTGCTCCTCGTCGGAACCGGACCACACTCCGAACTCGCCGCAGAAGCTGCTCGTGCGATAGCTAAGGCGGCTGATGCACCAGTGACGGTTCTACACGTAGTCGATCCGGATGGCGCTGGTGAAAAAAGAGCGGACGCCGATGATCTCCTCAAATTCGCAGAGTACGTCTTGGGCCCAGACGTGACGGTGAACACGGAGCTTCAGGAAGCGCCAGAGGCGACCGAGGTAATCCTCGAGAAAGCCCAAGCACACGATCTCACCACGATTGGGGCACCCGAACAGCAGTCTCGACTCGAGGAGGTCGTGTTCGAACCGGTCCAGGAAACACTGACTCAGCGAAGTGGCGTAACAGTGCTCATGGCCAGGGACTCGGATCGAACGATACGGTCGCTCTATTACCGGTGGAAGCCGGGCATGGACGCGATAGAGGACGGTGATGAAGTTGACTGAAAGCCAAGCGGCAGTAGCGATTCGCATTCGTGAGGAGGCCCCCCCGGTGAGATTCTGCGGCTTGGCTCGGATCTGGAAGGGCTCCGCGTTGTTCAGCAGTTGTCGGACAATTCACAGCCGGTTCTGTACCGGGCAACTCTCGAGGAGCAGATCGATGGGCCTGAATCCCTCCACTGGGCCGATCTTGGCCCTGTTAGGGATACCAACGAGACGCCCACTGAACGCTGAGATTGGATGTCTATCGACGAAGCTAGTAGGAGTAGACTACCCCATCCTGCAACAATTGGGGAAGTGCGTCTCTCAGGTTTACGTCGAGCCGAACACTGCTAAGAACCGTTACACTCGTTAGATAGCGGGAGCTTGAGTGTATTAATGACGTCTGAGGAGACCCAGCCTTGTTGTAAAATCGTCCGCGTCGCTGACGACTACGACATTTCAGAGATCGACGCGAAGCTGATCGAGCGACGGGATCACGGCGATAGCCTTCGAGACCTGGCTACATATTTGAACAAGCAGATTCTCTCAGAATCTCTCAATACGGGAACGCGAGAAGTGGTCGGTGATGCAGATAGTATCTATAATGTCCTGAGGGGGGATGATGTCAATCGAAGCCGTCAGGTAGAGTTGCGCTCGAAACTCGACAGGAACGGGATCGATGTTGAGGCGGTCGAGCGCGACTTCGTCTCCCATCAGACGGTTCGGAACCATCTGCACGACTGCAAAGCAATCGATACTGGGCGAAAATCGACGGTAGATGTCGACGATGCTCAAAAAACCATCGAGTGGGCTCAAGCACGGTCAGAAGGTGTGATCGAGCAAACCATTGAACGCCTTCGGAACGCAGGAAATGTATCCGACACCCCAGCTGAGATCACTCTGTCGGTACGAGTGGGGTGTTCTGCCTGCGGACGGACCTACCGGATCGGAGAGTTCCTCGAACAGCGGGGGTGCGACTGTCAAACCGATGCGAAGTGAGCCAGCAGTATGGAGACGAATGCCGTGTCGCTTATTTACCGCTGTCGAGTAGGGGAACGTATGAGCCAACATGACACGGACGGGCGTGTTTCTGTATACGCCGAAAACATCGGCGGTATCTCGCAGTGCGACGTGACGTTCAAACCCGGAGTTAATGTCTTACGGGGGCGAAACGCCACAGGCAGAACGTCACTCCTCAACGGTCTCGCTGGTGTGCTTGGAGGGACCGCCCCCGTACTCAAGGGGGACGAACAAGAGGCAGAGGTCCGGCTCGAGTTCAATGGGACCACGTACGACCAGCAGTATACACGCAAGAACGGGACAGTGCAAGCCGCCGGTCAGCCTGTCACAGAGCGTCGTGATCTGGTCGATCTGTTCGTTTGTTTGACCGCGGAGAACCCTGCCCGTCGGGCAATCGTTCAGGACGGAAACTTGCGAGACGTGATTATGCGGCCTGTCGACACTGGTTCAATCCAGCGCCGTATCGAGGACCTCCAGAGCGAGCGAAACCGAATCGGACAGCGGATCAGAGCAATTGAAGACGATCTCGACCAACGCACGTCGCTCACGAGCCGAAAAACAACGTTGGTGAGTGACCTAGACGAGTGTGACCAAGAGATCGAGGAGTTACGGAACCAACTGGAACAGTTTGATGCCGACCCGGAAGAAGCAGAGGAAATCGAACAGGCACTCACGTCGTTGGAAGAGCGAAAGCAAGAGCTTGAATCGATCACAAATCGAATCCGAACCCAAGAAGACACACGCGAAGCTTTGCGGGATGAGCAGAGCGAGCTCCAAACGGAACGAGAGGCTATTGAAACCTCAGAGGAGGAACTGAAACGGATCGAAACGAGGCTGTCTGAACTCACTTCTCGCGAGCGCTCGCTTGCAACGACAATTAATGACCTCTCTGCCATCGTCGATTTCAACGAAGATCTGGTTTCAAACGCTGATTCAGACCTTCTTCGTTCCGGAGACGCAGCGGAGTCACCGGTCTCGAAACTCAACCCAATGTCGGAGACCGTCGAATGTTGGACATGTGGAACGGAAGTCGAACGAAACCGAATTGCTGGTCGGCTGGACGACCTCCGCGATCTCGTTGACGAGAAACGGACCGAGCGGTCCGAGGTGCAAACAGAGATTGAGGAACTGCGTGAATCACAGCAGGAGTTGCAGGAGGTAATCCACCGACGAGACGAAATCGGACAGCGTCTTAGCGAGATTTCATCGGAGATTGCACAACGAGACCAGACTCTGGAATCACTGAGCGAAGAGCGCGAAGACGTCCACCAACGACTCTCTGAACTCGAAGAGTTTGTCTCGGAGCGAGAAGCTCTGCAGGAGAGCGAACTCACCGAGCAGTACCAGCAGCTTAGTGAACTCGAATACCAGCGGGGGCAACTCGAGGAGGAGTTATCTGCTGTTCGAGAGGAGCTCGCGGAATTGGACCGGCTTGAAAACGAACGAGACCAACTCCAGGCACAGCAGGATGAGATTCAAGCAGAATTAGTGAGTCAACGAACCCAAATTCGGGACCTCGAGGAGAGCGCAATCACTGCATTCAATGACCATATGGAGGAGATTTTGGATGTGCTTCGCTACAAGAACATCGCCCGTGTCTGGATCGAACGGAAAGAGGGTGCAGAATTCAATTCGAGCCACGGAGGGTATCGAGGTGGATCTGCGACCAAATTCGAGTTACATGTCGTTCGCGAGACTGATGAAGGGCGTGGATACGAGGATACCGTGCAGAGCCTCAGTGAGAGTGAACGGGAAGTAGTGGGACTAGTAGTAGCGTTAGCGGGATATCTCGTGCATGATGTCTACGAGGTCATTCCGATGATGTTGTTGGATTCGCTGGAGGCAATCGACGCCGACCGGATCGCTGCGCTGGTTGATTACTTCGCTGATTATGCGCCTTATCTGATTGTCGCTCTCCTTCCCGAGGATGCAGACGCCCTCGGTGGCGACGAAACTTCTGTTGTCCCCGCGAGTTTCGCCTCGGAGGAGTGAGGGATTCGACGACCCAACTCGATTTACAACAGAATTGCTGTAAAACACTCTGGATGCTACTCCGTATCAGAATCACCGGTCCGTTTTGCTTCAGGTTTGAACGGTTCAACCACCTCGTTAATGATCCCCTCCTTGGAGAACACGGTAACGAGGTCGTCCGTCTCTATCTGTGTGTTACCTCGGGGGATGATGATTTCACCGTCACGTTCGACTGCAACGACAACCATGCTGGGCGGAAGGAACCCCGCGACGTCTGCCTGTTCAAGCGTCTTTCCGATGATTGGCGCCCCATCTGCAACTGAGATCTCAAAGACTTCAGCTCCACCGTCTCTATCGCCAACGTGCATGAAGCCCTGAATGCCCGGATCATGGGTGCCTCGAAACAGATATTCCGCGATCAATCGTTGTGGGTTCTCGATGATAGTGGCTCCTAGCTGTCGAAACAGTGGAATTTTTTCCTCCGCGTGGACAACACTGACGAGTGTTTCACAGCCCAACTCACGGGCTAACATCAGCACCATCAGGTTCGTGGTGTCTTGATCAGTAGTTGCGATGATTGCATCAGCGTTGCCCACCTCAGCCTCGTGCAGCGTTTCGCGTTCGGTGGCGTCATCGTGGATGACGTGGCAGTTCTCGTCCGCTTTAAACTCGTGAGCTCGCTCGTGCTCCTGTTCGATTACAGTGACGCCGATGTTGGCATCGGCCGCTAGTTCGATTACACTCGAACCTATTCTGCCGGCACCAACGATTACTGTCGTCATAGTGATATCGACTTTGCGGAGGGGAAATATAAAACACTGGTAGATCCAGAACTGTGGCAGCGAGCATCTTCATCGGGAGCGAAAGAAAACATCGAGGCTCACTGAACGCTATTTTTAAGCGAAGTGTTGCGTTGGGCTCGGATTAAGGGATGTACACCACCGTGGCTTTACACTGAATTTGTTGTAAAACTCCGTCCATACTCCGACAAATATAAATAAGGAGAAATCATCCGGGCCAGTTGCACATGCTAATCGGCGAAGCGGTACTGGCAGTAGTGACTGTAGCGGTCGTGGCGTACCTGACGTACGTCATGATGTACCCAACGAGGTTCTAACAATGGCGAGTCCACCACCAATCGTCGAGTACGCGGTGTTCTTCACCATCCTTGCCGTCCTCGTTTTCGTGGCCGGCGAGTACCTCGCGTGGGTGTACCGCGAACAGGCGAACAGCGACCATCGACCACCGGGTTACTTGTCCTGGTTCGAACGATTAGACGAGATATTCACACCCATCGAGAACGGCTTATATCGCCTGTCCGGAATTAATCCGAGACGGGAGATGACCTGGAAAGGGTACCTAAAGGCGGTACTCGTGTTTAACGTGTGTATCTGGGTGTTGTTGTTCGTTGTGTTGATGTTCCAGGATGCCCTCCCGATGAACTTCGTCGGAGTTGGCGGTGAGAGCTGGGACCTCGCATTCCACACCGCGAGTTCGTTCACCTCGAACACGAACCAGCAACACTACAGCGGTGAGACCCTCTCGGTGTTCACCCACACGTTCGGTATCGGAATCGCGATGTTCTTGACGCCCGCGACCGGGCTGGCACTCATGCCTGCGTTCGCCCGTGCGTTCACGAACAAAGAGGACCCGCGGCTCGGGAACTTCTACGAGAACGTCGTTCGGGGGCTCGTTCGGTTCCTCCTCCCGATCTCGCTGCTCATCGCGATCATCCTGATGGCTGAGGGATCCGTCCAGACGATTCTGGGAGGCCAACTCACTGCAAACACGTTCACGATGGGCATCCAGAACATCCGCATCGGCCCCCATGCGGGGATCGAGGCGATCAAGATGTTCGGAACGAACGGCGGTGGGATCAACGCTGCGAACGCGGCGACAGCGTTCGAGAACCCTACCCCCCTGAGTAACCTCGTCCTGACGCTGGCGATGCCGATCGGCACGTTCAGCGCAATCTACGCGTGGGGCGCGTGGGTCGGCAATCGAAGCCACGGAGTCGCAATCGTGGCCGCGTTCTTCGTCATCTACATGGCTCTCACTGGTGTCGCGGTCGTCGGTGAGACCGGCACGAACGCCGGCATGGTGGTTACTGGAAATGGCCTGCACGTCGACCAGACCGTTGGGAACATGGAGGGCAAGGAGACACGCTTCGGACCGACGGCCAGTGCGATCTGGGGGCTGTCGACCACGGGTACGACGAATGGGGGTGTCAACAGCATGCACAACAGCTGGACCGCACTCGGTGCGTTCTCCTTGCTGTTCGCGTTCGCCACCAACAACATCAGTAACGGTGTTGGCACGGGGCTGTTGAACATCCTGATGTTCGTCATCCTCACTGCCTTCATCGGCGCGCTGATGATCGGCCGCCGCCCGCAGTACCTCGGGAAGAAGCTCGAGTGGCAGGAGATGCGGTACGTCTTCGTCGTTATCCTCGTACTCCCGATACTGGTACTGATCCCGCAGGCAGCGGCCGTCGTGTACCAGGGCGCGATCGATTCGATGAACAACCCCGGGTTCCGCGGGTTCTCCGAGGTGCTCTACGAGTTCTTCTCGGCATCCGCGAACAACGGGAGCGGGTTCGAGGGGCTCGGCGACGGGACGCTGTTTTTCAACCTCGTCAACGGCGTCCAGGTGCTCCTGGCCCGGTACGTTCCGATCACAGCACAGCTCGCGATCGCCGGCTATCTCGCCAACAAGAAGGTGAGCCCCGAATCAAAGGGGTCTCTCGACACTGACACGCCGGCGTTTGTTGGACTCCTGATCGGTGTCATCATCATCGTTAGCGCGCTGGTGTTCCTGCCGGCGCTGGTGTTCGGCCCGATCGGTGAACTACTGAGCGGAGGGATCTGACATGGCAGAGATCACAGTCACAATAGACACGGACCAACAGAAGCAGGCGATCAGCGATTCGTTCGCCAAGCTGGACCCGCAGTACCTGGTTAAGAACCCGGTGTTGTTCGTCGTCGAACTCGGGACGATAATCGGCTTGGTGATGACGATCGCTCCGGGACTGTTCGGCGCGACCGGCTCGCGCGTGTACTACGCGGTCATCACGGTGTTGCTTGGCTTCACCGTAATATTCGCGAACTACGCCGAGGCGTACGCGGAACTGGAGGGTGAAGCGCAGGCAGATAGTCTCCGTGCATTGCAGACGGAAGCCGAGGGCAAACTACTCCAGAACGACGACGTCGACATCGAAGACATCAGCGAAGACGACTACGAGGTGGTCGCGAGCACTGAGATCGAGCAGGATGCGGTCGTCTTCGTCGACGAGGGTGACATCATCCCACGCGACGGGACCGTCGTCGAAGGCAGTGCCTCGGTCGACGAATCCGCGATCACCGGCGAATCCGAACCGGTCATCCGCCAGTCCGGCGGTGACCGGACGTCCGTGGTCGGTGGGACCGAAGTGCTCTCCGACCGGATCAAGGTCGAAGTGACCTCCGAGGAGGGCGAATCGTTCCTCGACCAGATGATCGGCCTCGTCGAGGACGCTCAGCGGCAGAAGACGCCGAACGAGATCGCGATGACGATCCTCTTGAGTGGACTGACCCTCGTGTTCGTCGTCGCCGTCGCAACGATGTTCTTCTTCGGCGAATACCTCGCCAGCTTCGTCGGTGGATTCGCTGGCCTGGACGTCGCCGAACTGGTTGCGCTGCTCGTCGCGCTCATGCCGACCACCATCGGTGCGCTGCTGGCAGCCATTCGCGTCGCCGGGATGACTCGCGTCACGCGGCGCAACGTCATCGCGAAGTCCGGACGGGCAGTCGAGGCAGCCGGTGATCTCGACGCGCTGATCCTCGACAAGACGGGGACGATCACGACCGGTGAGCGCGTCGCACAGGACTTTCACCCGCTCGGTGACGCGGACGACGCAGACGTCGTCCGGGCGAGCTATCAGTCGTCACTGTACGACGAGACGACCGAGGGTCGTTCGATCGTCAAGCTCGCTGAGAAGATGAACGGGAAGGTACAGACCGACGGCGGACAGTCTGCTTCCGAGGAGCTCGACGAACCCGGCGATTCCGTCGACGCACCTCGTGACGTGTCTGTCACCCTCGATGCCGAGGGGCTGTCCGAAAGCAACTTCGTCCCGTTCTCTGCGGAGACGCGGATGAGTGGAATCGACCTTTCGGATGGGACGGAGATCAGAAAGGGTGCCGTTGACGCAGTTGAAGAGTACGCGACTACCGTGCCGGGGAAACTCCGGCAGAAGTCGAACGCGATCAGTGAGAGCGGCGGGACGCCGCTGGCAATCGCCGTCGACGGGCAGGTCGTCGGCATCATCGAACTGCAAGACGAGCTGAAGCCGGGGATCGCCGATCGGATCGCGGAGATACAGAAGATGGGTGTCGAGACGATCATGGCGACCGGTGACAACCAACGGACGGCACGCTGGGTTGCCGATCAGGTCGGCATCGACGAATTCCACGCGGAATTCGACCCTGAGGAGAAAATCGAACTCGTGGAAGACATCCAGGACGACGGGAAGCTCGTCGGTATGACCGGCGACGGGACGAACGACGCCCCGGCACTGGCGAAGGCCGACGTCGGCCTCGCAATGAACGCAGGGACGAACGCTGCGAAGGAAGCCGGTAACATGGTCGACCTCGACTCCAACCCCTCGAAGATCATCGAGGTCGTCGGTATCGGGAAGCAGCTACTGATGACTCGCGGGTCGCTGACGACGTTCTCGGTCGCAAACGACGTCGCGAAGTACTTCGTGTTGCTTCCGGCGATCCTCGCGGCCGCGATCCCCGGACTGGGGGCGATGGACATTTTGAACCTGTCCACGCCAGCGAGCGCGGTGACGGCGACGCTGATGTACAACGCGTTCATCATTCCGCTGCTTATTCCCCTCGCACTCCGTGGTGTTGATTACAAAGCCCAGAGCGGTGCACAGCTGCTGCGGAAGAACCTCATCGTATACGGTGGCGGTGGCCTCATCGCCCCGTTCATCTTCATCAAGGCGATCGACATGCTGTTCGTTGCCTTAGGGGTGTTCCAATAATGAACCGCCAAGATCTCGCAGTGCCACTGCGGCTCCTCGGTGTGAGCCTGCTCGTTTTCGGGCTGCTCTACCAGGGGTCGCTGATGGCCATCGGTGATGCAGTGTTCCCGAACAGTTCCGCTGGTAGTCCCGTCTACGTTGACGGCCAAGAGCAGCCGGTCGGCTCGCAGATGATCGGCCAGCAGTTCCGTCCCGGCCAGCCTGAGGACGTCCAGTACTTCTGGTCGCGTCCCTCGGCGAACGATTACAACGCGATGACGTCTGCCAGCACCAACTGGGGCCCGACGAATCCGCTCTTGAGTGAGCGGGTCCGTGCGGACCTCCAGAACATCTCGCAGTACGAGACTCCGGACGACTCCGTCCCGGTCAATCTCGTCTCCGAGTCGGGCTCCTCGTACGACGCCCACATTTCCCCGGCGGCGGCGGAGTATCAGGTGCTGCGAGTTGCCAATCAGACTGGCATCTCCGAGCAGCGCCTGAACGAGATGATCGACGAGGCGACGAAGGAGCCGTGGCTCGGTATCTGGGGTCACGAGCGTGTGAACGTACTCGAACTCAACCTCATGGTCCGAGACGCACTCAACGAGCAGAACGAGACTGACCAGAACAGCGATATGAACGCGTCCGAAATAGCGAACGGTGACCACTAATGTCAGCACGAAACGAAACCGGTTACGAGCGCGTGCTCGTTCCAGTCGGCGACAAGTCGGATCCGAACATGCTCACCGAGCTGTCGAGCATCCTCGTAGACCCGAGGCGCGGTGCCGTTCGGTTCACGCATGTGACGACAGATCGGAGTTTCGTCGGAAGCCAAGAGAACTGGCGCACGGGGTCCGATAGCGTCGCCGAAAGCCAACACACCCTTCGCGAAGAAGGGATCGAGAGTACAGGGACGATCCGGACGGCCTCCTCAGCCCTAGACGGGATCCTGGAGGAAGCCGAGGAGTACGAAGCGGATGCCATCCTCATCGGGTGGACAGACAAGGACTCGGTGTCGAGTCTCGTCGACAAGCTCCTTCGGAAGGCGGGCTGTGACGTCATCGTCTTCAGTGCCGACCGGGATCCGATAGACACTGACTCGATACTGGTGCCAGTGGTCGTCAAACCCGACGCAAACCGCCTCCAAATGCTTGCGATCATGAGCCAACGAACTGGCGCCTCGATAACCTTCACGTACGTCACGGGCGACGAGGGAACGGACGAGGAGGGACGCGGCCTCCTCGATCAGTCGGCCGAACGGCTCGCCGAGTACGGGGTTCAAGCTGAGACTGAGCTCAAGAGCGCAAGCAGTGCTGTCGACGCACTCGGCCAACTGTCCGAGGACTACGACGTGATGGTTATCGGGACCTCACGCGGGTGGTGGCTTCGGAAGACGCTGTTCGGCCGGAAGACAGACAAGATCGCGCAAGAAGCGCAGTGCTCGCTTCTAATGCACAAGTGGCAGGGGGAGGTGCCACCGGAGTCCTGAGGGCCGCCGTGACAGACTCACGCAACGCGGCCGACGCTATCAACGCGTGAGCCGGCTCGTGTCGAACAGATTCAGACCGCGAGAGCAACAACAAACAAGGAGCATTTCCAAGCGACGTACATCGCCCGAGGAACCGACCACGACGCGGATGCTGCCCGTTCTGGTATGAGCGCCCCTTGATCGCGGTCGGTTCGTAATCGCGGATCTAGAACGGGAAGACCGGTGGATGTCCGTTGCACAAGAAGTCACTGATAGCCTAGAAACCACCCGGTGAGTTGTGGCACGTTCACCCGGTTGACCCCACCGAGACCCGCTCACCCCTCAGGGTGACTCGGATCTGTATTGGTTCTTCTGCCGTGAGCAACAGAACCACACATCAATCGTTATGAGGGGTGGATTCGATACCCAACTATGGATCGCTCGCATCCACCCCTCGGGATCAGCGTTGTCTCCGGCATCTGGTTGCTGATGGGGCTGTTGAATGGAGCACAGACCGTTCGAGTTGTGACCACCGGACCAGTGTCGTCCGAACTTTTGCTCCCGCTTGGTCTGGTCAGCGGAGTCTCGATTGCCTACCTCGTGGTCGGGATCGGTCTCTGGAGAACCCGGTCATGGGCATGGAAAGGTGCCATCGTACTGGCGGTCATCGGTATTGTCGGGAGTTTCCTTCAGCAACCCGTGGGACTGCTCATTGCCCTCTTGTTGCTCTGCGTTGGGGGCTATCTGATACTTGAGCGTGACCAGTTCCTGTCTGCCGAAGGTGCCATTTGACTTTCAGTCACGAAACGATGACTGGGTTTGAGTCCGCCAAGACTGTAGATGCCCCACCGAACGATGTGGACGGCTGGACTGGTGTCTTCGTCACGGCCCACCGTTCGCATTGGGTTCTTCTCTGCGTTCGCGGCTTGCTTCGCTCGCAATCGACTATTCCGGGAGTGAATCAACACTCACATAGTGTGTAAAGACTACCCGTAGCAACATCACGAAAACCAGGCAGGAAGCGGGGATTGCCAGCGAGGGTGGCAGGACTCGCATCGTGACTATCCACTTGGCCGCTACTGCGTCGCCTCTGAACTCCGAGACGGGACCCCGGAAGCGGTATCTCGAGCCCGATTGGGCAAGACGACTATTCCTTCGGTGATCACGGCTTGTCGTGAGTGGCCTCTTCTGTACTTCCAAACCCCAAGAATTGGAGTCTCTCCTCAGAGTCAATCAACGAAACTGCTTCGATCTTGATATCGAACCCGGCCAGATCGTTTTGAATGGCCGCAGGTTGGCTTTGGCAGTTCGCGATAGCGACGACATGGAAGCTGTGGCTGCCACTGTGGTTGATCCGAGTACGAGTTACTGCGGAAAGTTGTCCGACCTTCTGGGAGATACTCTCGTATCCATCCGGCAATATTGTGCAAACGAAAAGTACCGAGAGAAATCCGAGCCGCCCGTATTGACCTCCTCCCGCGCCTGAAGACGCGGGAATCCCACCACGGGATTTCAGGCCGGGCGTGGCCCTATGGTTTCAAGACGCATACGTCCCAAGCGTCTCCTGCGTGGTAGCATCGGCTAGGGTGTCTTGCGGGGCGGTCAAACGCCCCCCATCCCCAGCCGAGTCATCGCCATCCGTGTGTTCTCTTGAATGGCTCTCTCCGCTGAGGTAGCGGTCTGCGATGTTTATCGCGCCGTTCACGTCCGCTTGGGACTCGCCCATCCAGCAAGCGTCGTTCGTACACTTGAACGTCGCCTGTCGCGGGCGATACCCCACTTCACCGCAAGCGTGGCACTCTTTCGACGTGTTGCACGGGTTCACCGTCTCGACGGGGATGCCCTTCTCGACGGCCTTGTAGCGTATCTGCGCGTGGAGTTTGGCGAATCCCCATCCGTGGAGACGCCGATTCATGTACTCACCGTAGTCCATCGACTCCCGTATGTACGTCAGGTCTTCTAAAACGAGAACCGGGTTCTCGACGGACTCGGCGTACTCCACGACCTCGCGGGTGACGCGGTGGAATACGTCGTCTATCTGGTCCCATATGTCGTCCCCGAAGGACTCCACGATACGCTCGCTTCCGCGCGTCTGGAGTCGTCGTGTGGCGGTGAAGTAGGTCTTGCGGAGCCGACGAACGGTCTTGCCCTCGTCGGCCCACAGTTCGGGCGCGGTCGGAGAACCGTGGCCGTCGCGGTGACACACCGTGGCGAGTGACGCTTCCCCGATGTCCACTCCGATGGGCGTCCGTTCTTCGGCGGACACATCGGAGCGTTCCTCTACGTCGCGGGTGGCGGTGACGTGGAGATACCACGTTCCGTCCCGCTCGAACAGCCGACTTTCGCCCATCGTGGCGTCTCCCGCGTTCAACGCTTCCAACCAGTCCCGCTGTTCAGGGTTCGGCTGTGCTGGCATCCAGAGGTGGTAGTCCTCGTGGTGCGGGATTTTGACGTACCACTCGATGGCGTTCTCGGGCTTGTGGTCGAGTCGTAGCCCTCCGTTCGTGAAGCGGACGGGGTGGTCGTCGTGAAGTTCGCCCGCGTTGTACGTCGTCGTGAGTTGCGGGACGTACTTCTTGAGCGCGTTCTTCGCGTACCCGCTCAGGTCGTAGTTGACCACCACGTCGTTCGCTTCGGTCTGCGTGGTACATCCGGCGTCGAAAGCGTCTTGGAGGGCTTGCTGGTACGCCTCTCGCGTCTCACGAAGTTTCCTCCGCTTGTGGGCGTTCGGCTCTACCAGTTTAAGTTCGAGCGTCTTCGTGAGTTCGGTCACGAATCGCCCTCCTTGTGTTGCTGGATGTAGTTCTCGACTGTCTCGCTCGAAACGTGCCCGGCGGTCCCTGCGTAGTATCCTCGCGCCCATCCGATTTTCTCGCCGTCGTGGTCGGCGTATCGGTGGTTGTACTTGCGTGAGGAGATGCCCTTGAACCAATTGGCGAGTAGTGCCGGTTCGTTCTTGGGTGGGCTACTGACGAACAGGTGAACGTGGTCGTGCTGTACGGTGAGGTCGAGTATTTCGACGCCTTTGTCGGCGGCTATTTCGTGGAGGATGGACCGGACACGACTGGCGACCTCGTTGACGAGTACCGACTGGCGGTACTTCGGCAACCACACGATGTGGTAGTTGAGGTTGTAGGTCGCGTGCCGTGTGGTCTTCATCCGTGCTGCACACTATGGTCCGTTGGCGTCTTAATATTACCGATAGAACGGTTGGAAATCCATTCGTGGCATCGTCGGTGGGTGTGTAGGCTATGGTCCGCTTGACCCCCGCCTAAAGACGGGGGTATGCGCTCGTATCTTTATCACCCCGCTCGACTCCAGTTTGTCGATTCGGATCGTTCCTGGTGTCACATCGACTTTCGCTGCCGTGTCCGGAGTTGAGCGCTGTCGTGCATTGAGCAGGAGATCGGTGAGCAGCTGTGCGTCAATCGCGTCAGTCTCGTACACTGAACCCCGTTCTTCTGCAACTCGAGTTCATTGGTCATGTTTCTGTCCACCCTTCTAGCGCGCCGAAGAGGCGGGCCATCATCGACTGGTTGATCAGGTCGATTGCTACGTCATCACCGTCGTCAACCGACCCGATGAAGCCGAGGGGAACCTGTCCACCGGCCATATCGTGGTGGCCACCGGCACTCCCGACCTGATCGAACGTTTCTTCCATCACGTTGCCAATATGAAGCTGGGAATTGCTCGTTCTACCACTGAGGTGGACGTTGTCATCTACGATGCCGTACACAATGGTCGTACTCACACCCTCCAACTGGAGAAGGTAATCAGCAGCCTGTGGAACAGCGTCGCGTTCACGAATCCATCCGAGAGAGGACACGAGGCAGGAGCCCCGGACCTCTCGATTGGCAATCGCATCGCCGATTCCGCTAATCGTCTCAGGTGTGAACACCGAGTTGGTCAACTCTTCGATGATATTGTGATCTGCATGCGGGTGGAGCACACACGCAGCTGCATGTTCCGTAGATGTCGTCTCACGGTTGAAATCCAGCGTTTCACGGTGGAGTGCGAACAAGAGTGCGGTAGCGAGGCGTTCTTCAAGTTCAATACTAAATATCTCCAAGTACCGGGTTAGAAGCGTGGCCGTTGCCCCAACAGCAGGTCGAAGATCTACGAACTGGCCCTGGAGGCCATCAGTTGGGTGATGGTCAATGATGATATCCGGCGTCATCTCTTCAACAGCAGAATTGTTTTGTCCCGGAATACCGTGATCAACGAACGCGACTAGACCATAGTCAGAGAGTGAAACCTGATCAATCGGTGTTAGCTCTATATCGAGAACATTGATCATCGCTCGATTCTGTTGATGCGTAACTGTCCCACCGTATACGATATCCACGGTCGGGACCTCCCACTCCTTGGCAATCGCTTCCAGTGCGAGGGCACTGGCGAGCGTGTCTGGGTCGGGATTATCGTGGCAAAGAATCGCGAGTGAATCAGTGGAGGCTACCAGTTCCTGGAATCGCTGGTAGTCGATATCCGAGTCATCCATTATCATTGCCAGCGGAGTGTTCGACTGAGATCGTTCCGCTGTCTCGGACAGTTCAGGCATGCTCAAAAGTCATCCTCAAGAACTGGCGAATCCTCACCAACAGACGTGCGTTCGATAGCCCGTTTCCACCGGTAGTAAACCGAGCTGAGCGCATGAGACGGTTGGCGAACCGTGAGTATGGACGTTGTTGGTTGCGGTTCTAACTCATCAGGGACCGACTGACCAAACAACCGTTGCAGAAGCGGCTGCTTTGTCGGCGCGCCGAGAATCGCAACGTCGTACTTCTCGATCTCCTGTAGTAGCTCAGCGACGACATCCTCAGATGCCCGTGATTCGCACTCCACGTCGGGGAAATCTGAGAGAACATATTCCGTGAGGTCGAGCGCCTTGCGCCCTTGCTGAAAGCGCTCCGCGTCCGTACTCTCGTAGAGGTGAACTCCACGAATACTTGTCCCGTAGGTGCTTCCCAGAGCTCGCGCAGTCTCCGCTCCGAGAATCGTATGAGGGCCCGGACCGACGGCGAGTAGGATATTAGAGGAGGTATCTAGAGCCGATACATCGTCTCGGTCCGTTGCGTCCTCGGGATCCGGTAGGAGGGGGTCCGCCTTTGTCCCCAGTGTTTCGAGATAGACGGCACAATCTGCCGTCTCCAAGACCATATTGAGTAGGGATTCATCCCATAGTTGCTGGCCATTCTCATTATCCTGAGCGAGAAAGACGGCATCGTAGCGCTCGCCTGTTGTACACTCTGCGAACACGTCATCGGGGGTGTGTGCCACGATAACTAGTCCTGACACCGGCACGTCTTCCCCGTAATCCGCCACGGCATCCCGGACGTTCGCCACATGGTCCCGTGCGAGATCGATAACCCGGGTCATTTCCTCCGAGAAACTCTCATTGCCCACCGTGTCTAGGCTGATCTCACTCGGAGCAGTTACGATGCTGGCGATCGTCACTGAACCGTTTCGATCGTTAGCAATCGCGAGCGGAGTCCGTAGGAGCCGATGGATATCCAGGCGGTTGTAATCGGCCGTTTTGGCGTCTGGAAGGGGAACCAGAAGGTCGTACGATTGCGATGAAACGGGTCTGTGAGTGGCTATTGAGGATTTCTTCGGCGTTCCGTCATGGCGCTGAACTGGGATTGACATTGGTTCTGTCATATTCACATCAGAGGGGTCTCCGAAGAGTTTGATGCCGACTGGCGATCCTCTTGACGGATCGTCAAATTGACCAATGTGTTGCTCTCGTGGGGAACCGACGTGCTATCAGCTTCCCATCCGGCGACGGGCGAGTACATCATAGTGGTGGTGGTGCTGAGGGAGAGCACGATAGGTGAAAACATTTTTGATATTATACGATAGGTTTACACCAAATTTGTTGTAAGGCCTTGGAGCTCGAAAACGGGGCTGCTCTAGTGTTGCTACCATTCACTCAAACTACACTTACATATAACACATCTGATTGAAATCTAAATAAGATAGCTCGAAAAGGATAGTTCGGCGGCTTGAGTGTCCATGCTCAATCAAGAACTGCGCAAGGAGACGTTGAATGCATCAAGTCGACGACGCCGGCGCCGTTGCGACCGAGATGGTTGTGCGACGACCGGGCTTTCGACGGGACAAAGAACCAGTTCTCCCCGTCGACATCGCCTACATCGACCGCGTCATCCCACTCGCCCGGCAGCGTTCGACCCCGCCGTTCATCGAGGACGTCCAGCGGGACTGTCTCGACCGGCTCGATGCCACGCGGTCACCAGACGCAGTGCTCGGACGGCTTGAACGAGCAGTCAACGAACTGCAGGCGGGCAACATAGCAGTGAGCGGCTCGTCGAGCGAAATCATGTCTCCAAGCCGCTGGAAGGCTACTCACAGAATACCCAGAACGTGGCGGCGTTGAAATGACGAGGTGATTCTAACCACAGCTGAACTCGCAGCTGAAGAACACGGTGACGCTCGACGGGCAGTCCGACTGTTCCGGAATGCGGGCGAGATCGCCGACGAAGAAGGCGACGAGATCGTGACCGCGAATCATGTTTTCGAAGCTGACGAACTCGTCGAAGTTGAACTCTTTATCGAGATGGTGAAAGGGACTCCGCTGTCAGGGAAATCACTCCTGTTTGCTCTCACGCGTCTTGACCGGAATAACCCGGAGAAAGAATGGTTCCGGACGTCAGAGATTCACGAGGTTTACCAAACAGTAGCACGGGACGTCGAAGTAGAGCCCAAGGGGTACAATCGTGCGCTTGAGCTTCTGAACAAGCACGTAACGACAGGAGTTCTCGAATCGAAAAAGAAGGAACGCGGAGATCAGGGGAAGTTCAGATCGTATTCGCTCCAAGGAGACGTTGAGAGCACACGAACTGGACTGATCAACTCGACGCCGGAACTCCAGACGTTGATGGGATGGTGACACCCTCACCCCTCGGTGTGAATGGTCCCCCATAGAATACGACGGTTGTAGTGATAGAGCGAGAGTTGAAGAACCTAGTGCGGCACGGAGAGCGGCTTACACGTTCTGCCACGGTGGCTGACCCGACCCGCTACTGCACCGCACCTGTAGTTATCTTTATTATACCTCAGTCTAAACAGTCCTTTGAGCAAGTACATTTTGAAAGGCAAGGCCTTGTGCCGAAGGTTCGCCACTGAGTCGACAGCTTCCCTACGGCATGAGGACTTCTGCTGTTAAGGGCTTCTTAATCACGGTACCCTGGGTGGTGGACCATTCACACTGAGGGGTGTGGGGGTAAACGAGGCGTAATCTATCCGCGTGTTGCTCTGTCTTCTCTCGGTGTGAAGTCTCGTCAGAGAGTGGCGGTTGGTAGCCATTCACACGCTGGGGGGTGTCATCTGCTGCGCTCCGAATCACGTTGAAACGAATATCAGGCTACAGTTCCATCTCGTCTACTCGTCGGGATTCACCGGCTCTCTGTACTTCGACGTCACCGAATCACCTTCCCGCCACTGCCAGTAGTAGTAGCGATTGTCGTTGATCTCCTTGATCGTGATCGCCGCCTTCGCCGGCACGTCGTCTGGGAGGTCATCGGGGCGTTCCTCGACGTCGGCATCGTCCGCTTCCTCCTCGAGACGAGCTTCACGCTCCTTGTATTCGGCCAACGCCTCGGCGTAGCTGGCAGCGTCCCGAAGATGCTCCGATGTGGCTTCGTTGAGCGTGTTGACGATCTCCGTTGGGAGGTTCGCCGGTGGGGACGGTGGTTCGGAGGACATCGACTCTCTCTGTGTTAACCAACACGGACTCTCTATCCATAGTTTTGTTGGTTAAGGCGGTGGGGCAAGCTCTTGTCCCTCTCGGTCTGTAACATTACTCGAAGCTTCTTTATACACAAGTTTCGTTCTATGTTACACTGTGCTCCGGCGCATCGAACTCGAGGTCCTCACCACGGTCGACCCCTAACCACCGTACAACTCGATGACGGGTCCTCCGATACGACCCACGAACTCAATCGGCGTCCAACTGGGCCACCAGCCCTCGCGGATCCGATCGCCGTTACGCCCGTACTTGGCGACTATACCGAGCCATCGACCGACGGGCTCGTCGCACTCGACACCGATAGCTGGACGACGACTTGGACACACAATACAGCTGGCAGACCCAATCCACCGACTGTCGCTGACGACCTCCTTGTCGCCACGAGCGATCAGGGCGATGTAACTGCGCTTGCGGCGTCCACTGGTGACACGCCGTGGATGCGGACGTTTAGTGACGATCATCAGCGTGCAAGTATCCCTGCCCCGCCAGCCATCGATGCCGATTCCGTGTATATCACCGCAGATGGCGCTGCCGCTCAGGGAATCTACGCGCTGGACCGTGAGACGGGTGAGACACAGTGGGAAATTCCTGGGCCAAATATTCCGGGTCCGTTAGTTCGGACGGAGGATGTCGTCCTCGCGAGCTACGACCGCTATGAACTCGTGGCGTTCGATGCTGGGAGTGGAGACCGGCAGTGGTCAAAGGAGATGTATGATGGTGGTCCGTTCTCACCAGCAATCGGAGATAGCCGCGTTTTCAGTGCAGATACCAACACCGCGTCCGAGGCCATCGTTCCCTTCCTAGTGATGGTTGTCGGTGGCTATGCGGGAATCACACTTGCAGACATCCTGTGGGAACAGTTCTTCACTAACTGATCAGCGACTCTCCCTCTGGAATAGCGCTCTCATCGGACTCGACGGAAACCTTCTGCTCGTGGAGGACGTGGTCGACACGGCATTCGATCCTGTCGTCGCTCGGTAGTCGCCGGCGCGGAGCTTGTAGTACGGGTAGCCGGTGAGCTTTTCGAGGCGGTGAGAGGTCCAGTCTTTCGCCTCGTCGAGTTTCTTGACCAGTCGCTCTTGGGCTTCGATGTCGAGTCCGTCTAGCAAATCGAGTGCTTTTGATGTCCACTCGACTTTAGTCATCGATGCGCAGGCGGTCCTTCACGTCGTCTTGGGACACCGTCTCACCCTGCTCTCGCTGTTCGCGGCTCTCTGCCAGGTGCTTGAGCGCTTCCTCGGACAGCTGCGTGGGGGGATTGACCGCATCCCGGAGGGCATCGCGGATGAATTCGGACTTGGTCGCGTAGCCACGCTCTTCCCATACTTCGTCGACCTGTGCCAGCAGCGACTGCGGTACCCGGACGTTGATCTTCTCCATCTCGCCGTCGCCACCGCCGTCGCTGTCAGTGCTCATACGATGTGATACGCTTGTATCACGTAGGTAGCTTCGGTTGAGTGACTGGGCTGTGCTCCCCAGCACTTCTTCAGTCAATCCGCTTCGTGAGTTTTACGAACAACAGACCCCAGACTCCGAATATGCCGGAGATTGATCTTAATGAGGAGACAGTCAACCGACTCGACAATCTACGAGTCGACGACGAATCCTATGACGAAATCACCAATGAACTCATCAATATCTACGAGGCAGAAGAACTGACTCTTTCGTTTGCCGGAGATCGGCTGGAGTAATCAGAGAATCTGTCGACCGACAGGCGCGGTTGGCATTCTGCCGATATTGCCTCCGCCAGGGAGTTCTGACACGCAGTTCGCACAGTACCTGTATTCCCGTTCGTTGGTTGTCCCACACTCCGGGCAATCGACTTCTTTTGTCTGTACTGATTTTTTAGTGCTGTCCGCAGGTTCCACGCCACCGTCGGAGCTCTGCTTGGACCAATACGCATAGAGGACAGCCAGCACGTGGAACCCTCCGACGACTACGACGAGCGTGTACAGCCAAGGCTGGAGGGTCATGCCTATCAGGACATAGTGTCGGCGTTCACTTAGCCCTTACTCGTCGGTTCAGGAAATCAATATTCTTTTGCGGAATTATGTCCGGTATCCGATTGTATGGCGCTGTCGGTGGTGTTCGTCGTCGGCGTAGCAGCGGCCATCTTCGTCGGCGTGAATATCGGGGGCTCATCGACCGGCGTGGCATTCGGCCCCGCGACTGGAAGCGACGCTCTGTCGATGCGACAGGCATCCGGGTTGATGGCCGTGTTCGTGCTGCTCGGTGGATTCACCATCGGCACGAATGTCGTCGACGCCCTGGGGGCGGATTTCATCCCAGCGGAGTATTTCACGCTGGGCGCGTCGATCGGCGTCCTCCTGTTCATCGGGCTCGGCATCCTGATCGGAAACGTCCTCAACGTGTCGACCAGCACCAGCCAGACGGCGGTTGCCGCTGTCGTCGCGATGGGCGCGGCGCTCGGTGTCCTCGACTGGCGCACCGTCGGTGTCGTCGGTATGTGGTGGGTACTCTCGACGACCCTCGCCTTCTGGATCTGTGCGTTTGTTGGGCGGTACTTCTACGACGCGATCGTGAATCTGCTCAGTTTCGAATCCGACGACACCGGCCGCTTCGCGGAGCTCGTCGTGATCGGGATCGGCTGTTACATGGGGTTCTCGACAGGGGCCTCCAACGTCGCCAGCGCCGTCGCGCCCCTCGTTGGTTCCAGGCAGCTCGAGATGACATCTGGGGTGGCTATCGGCGGCGTGGCGATCGGGGTCGGTGCCTTCGCTATCGGTCCCCGGACGATGGAGACCGTCGGTGAAGATATCACGGACCTATCGCTGGAAGCGTCCCCTGATCGCTGAGACGATCGCGGCCTCGATCCTCACCGGTCTGAGCTGAGCCGGAATCCCCGCGAGTCTCGCCGTCGTGCTCACCGCGTGCGTCATCGGACTCGGGTGGGGCGGGAGAGCCGTCGGGTGCCTCTTCACGCAATCGTCCGACCTGACGGGCTTTCAACTGCTGAACGGTCGGACTGGGCCGCTGACCAGCTCGATCTGTTCAATCCCTCGGCGACGAAACGGATCGTGACGACGTGGATCGCTACCCCGACTGTTGCCGGTGTTATCGCCTTCGTTACGTTCGAGGCAGCCGAGCGATTCCACCGTCTCACCTGAGCAGGTCACACCAGGATGTTATCGGAGCGGAAGCCGTGCCTCTACTCAGACGAACTCCCAAGTCAGGCTTTTCGATACGAGACTCGAAGATAAGAAACAACGATGTCGCTGAGTTCGCTCAGTGGTCGCTTCCGAGGAAGACAGACGCAATTTCACATCGAACTCGTGTACGGCATCCTCTTTATTGCCGGCTTTGCTTTTCTCGTCTTCCGCGTCGATCCCCGGGTGGCAGCGTTCGAAGGAGGTCTCGTCATTGGTTACTTATTGAGAATTTAGGGGAAAATGTCAATCTACGAGTGGATCCTTGAAGAGACGATTTCAAGCGAGGCCGAACGACAGGTCGAGGCCGAGGTCGTGGATATAGATGAACAGATTGACCAACGTGTGACCGAACAACTCGAAGAAGCCGGTGAACCTCGATCGGATCAAGCCGACGATTCAACTACGTAAGGGAGAGTCACCAGTGCTACACGGCTTCAGCTGGCTTTTCGAACGCCTGCGTTTCGGATCCAGCGTTTGAGTCGACCTCTTCGAGCGCCTGCTCGAAGTGCTCTATTGACAGCTCGATTTCGTCGACGTTGGCCGATTCGGCACTCGCAGTCGCACGGACGTATTCGCGGACGGCGACCGTCGCAGCCTCGCGGCAGACCGCCTCGATATCGGCACCGACGTAGCCGTCAGTCCGCTCGACGAGTTCGTCGACGTCGACATCTTCGGCCAGCGGCTTGTCCTCGGTGTGGATCTCGAAGATCTCACGCCGTGCCGCTTCGTCGGGCTCGTCGACTGCGACGTGACGGTCGAGCCGTCCCGGTCGGAGCAAGGCATCGTCGATGAGGTCTGGGCGGTTCGTCGTGGCGATCACTACGATGTCCTCGAGTTCTTCGAGACCGTCGAGTTCGGTCAGCAGCTGTGAGACCACGCGTTCGCCGACGTTCGAGTCGCCAACGCCCTGGCCACGTTCCGAGGCGATCGCGTCGATCTCGTCGAAGAACACCACCGTGGGGGCGTTCTCGCGGGCCTTCGAGAACACTTCACGAACGCCCCTCTCGGACTCGCCGACGTACTTGTTGAACAGCTCAGGCCCCTTGATCGAGATGAAGTTCGAGTTCGCCTCGTTAGCAACGGCCTTCGCAAGCAGCGTCTTCCCGGTGCCGGGCGGCCCGTAGAGCAAGACGCCCTTCGCCGGTTCGAGTGCGACTTGCTCGTAGGCGTCGGCGTGTTCGAGGGGCCACTGGACGGTCTCCTGGAGGCGTTCCTTCGCATCATCGAGACCACCGACGTGGTCCCAGGTGACATCGGGGACCTCGACGAATACCTCTCGCAGCGCGGAGGGTTCGATGCCCCTCAGCGCCTCTTTGAAGTCGTTCTCGGTCACCTCTATCGAGTCGAGGATGTCGGCGGGGATCTCTTCTTCGTCGAGATCCAGATCGGGCCGAATCCGGCGAAGCGCGTGCATCGCGCTCTCTTTCACGAGGTTCTCGAGATCTGCGCCGACGAAACCTTGAGTATTCTCAGCGTACCGGTCGAGATCGACGCCGTCGCCGAGAGGCATCCCGCGCGTGTGGATCTGAAGGATCTTTTCGCGCCCGTCATGGTCGGGGACGCCGATCTCGATTTCACGATCGAACCGACCGGGACGGCGGAGCGCCGGATCCACGGCATCGACGCGGTTGGTCGTGCCGATAACCGTGAGCTGGCCGCGCTCTTCGAGGCCGTCCATCAGCGAGAGCAACTGGGCGACGACCCGGCGTTCGACATCGCCACTGACGTCTTCGCGCTTGGGCGCGATGGAGTCGAGTTCGTCAATGAAGACGATCGCGGGCGCGTTCTCCTCGGCCTCCTCGAACACGTCGCGAAGCTGCTCTTCGCTCTCGCCGTAGTACTTGCTCATGATCTCCGGGCCAGAGATCGTCTGGAAGTGAGCGTCGATTTCGTTGGCGACGGCCTTGGCGATCAGGGTCTTCCCCGTCCCGGGAGGACCGTGGAGGAGAACGCCCTTCGGCGGTTCGATGCCGAGCGTCCCGAACAGCTCGGGGTGGCGCATCGGCAACTCGATCATCTCCCGAACCTGCTCGAGTTCGTCGTCGAGGCCGCCGATGTCCTCGTACGTGAGGGCTGGAGCGGTCGTATTTTCCGGTTCTCCCGATTCGACGGAGACCTCCTGGGCGCTCTGGTCGGCGATCTCGATCTCGGTCGTGTTCTGCACGACGACCGTCCCGCTGGGCTGCGTATCGACCACCCGTAGGGGAATGCGTCGACCAGACCGACCGGAGAACATACCAAACCCGATCGGGAACGCGACCGTCTGTCCTGCCCTCACCGCCTGGTCGACGAGATGTTCGCGGAGGTGCGAGCCGAGATCTCCTCTGATCTGAAGATTCTGTGGTAGGGAGACGGTAACTCGGTCCGCCGGCTCGACCTCCGTTTTCTCGACCTCGACGCGGTCGTCGATGCTGACGTTCGCTGCCTGTCGGAGCTGGCCGTCGATTCGGATGATACCGCGACCCGCGTCGCTCGTGTTACTAGGCCAGACGCGGGCGACCGTTCGTCCGCCGTTGCGGCCCTCGATCGCGACGAAGTCGCCACTGCTGACGCCGATCTCCTGAAGCGCATCGCGGTCGATGACGGCCATACCGCTCCCTGGATCGCGGTTCTTGAGTTGTTTGACCGTAAGTCGCATGGCTCTCACCTCGATTACTCACGGAAGAAAGCGGCTGTCGGTCAGTACTCCTGTCCGAGGCGATGTCAGGCCTGGACCTCGATCTGCTTGCCGCGGGTGGTGGCACCCGTCAGTACCGGCAGCCGGACTTCGAGGATCCCGTTATTGTACTGGGCCTCGATATCGTCGTCCTCGACGTTCTTTGGGAAGCGGAAGCGACGGTGGTAGGTCTTGCGCTGGCTCCGCGTCTCATCCTCGTGTTCGGCGGCGATGTTGAGGACACCCTCGTCCCAGGAAACGGTGATCTCCTCGGGATCGAAGCCCGGCATCTCGACGCTCAGGACGAACTCGTCGTCCTCCTCGTACAGTTCGTAGTCGTTGCGACCGGTTTCGAACAGTCGGCTCGGGAATCCGGAGTTCTGTAGCCACGAACTGGTTGAACCTGTCGGAAGGGGCATGGCTAATCACCTTGACTCCAGCCAAAACTATGTCCGCATTTCGTAAAAAATTTTCTATCAAAACACAAATATGTATGTATTATTACATTGGTGTGGCGTGGCATAAACGGGGTGATTTGTTGTCGGAATCGAAAGGAATCGATGGATCGAGCAGCGTAGAATATATTTTGAAACAACCTGTAGTTTACTCGTATAGTGCTCGAGCGCGATGTTCTTCGTCGACGAATCGGCCAGTAGTGCAATTGCGAGCTGATCGATACGGGCCTCATCGGTCTCCGATCCCCAGTCGAACCCACCAGGGACGCGGCGCAGGACGTGGAGATGCCTGTCTAGGAGGTCGCCGTCGGGCGTGTAGACCAGCTGTCCACCCATGCAGCGTTCACCACGGTACGCTTGGCCGCTGGTCATCGGTACTCTTCCTCCCGATGGCCCCAGCCCCGTGATCGCGCCGGGGGCTGGCAGGGCGGGGAATTCGACGGTCGACAGGCTGTGTCTGGACTGCGCCCAGTCCCCCACTCGCTCGTGCTCGCGGCCTGCTGGTCGAGGACCGACGTACATCGGCTTTCGTGCTTGACTCCGCTCCGTGACGACCTCCCGATGGAGCATCGTACAGAGCTCCATGACACTCTCTGCGAGGGTGAACGCCGCGGCTCGCGACCGCAGGTCGTGCTGGCTGAAGAGGATCGTCTCATCGGCCCGGTCGACCCGGGCCAGCCACTCCGAGGTCTGCTGGACGTGGCAAAGAACGGTCTTCGAGAACTCGTAGCGAACCTGGTACTCGGTCTCTTGCTCGTCGTACCACGGCCACCGGGAGAAGACCTCCTTGAGGTCCGCAACGATTTCGTCGAGGCCGCTGTCCTGATCTTCAGCGTCGTACGCCGCACCCGCTCGGTGTCGCTCACGAGGGCCGCCGGTTTGTTCTCGCCGGGAACTGCCTGGTCGTCAGGCCCCCACAACGCGGAGTGACTGGGCGCTGGTCACACAACAGCGCGTTTTATGTGGAGTGCTCGGCGAGGGTGCGTATGGCAGTTCTTGTCCCCTACGACGGATCGAGTCCCGCACACGACGCCGTCGAACACGCCGTTGAGACGCACGACACCGACGAACTCGTGCTCCTGCACGTCACCGAGCTCGCGGACGGGATGCTCGACGCCGGCGTGGACATCGTCCAAGAGCAGCTGAAAGGCCTCCAGAATCCGGCCAGCAGCGAGGGACTCACCGAGGAGACCCAGGCCCTCCTGGAGGACGCGGCGCTCTCGTTCCGGATGGAGACGACAGTGGGGAACCCGGCGCGTGAGATCGTCTCGTTCGCGGAGGACAACGACATCACCGAGATCGTCATGGGGAGCCACGGGCGGCGTGGTGTCTCCCGTGTGCTGCTTGGGAGCGTCGCCGAAACGGTGGTGCGGCGCGCCCCGACGACCGTGACAGTCGTTCGGTGAGGGCGGCTCACAGGTGAGAGGGGATCCGTGCTGTGGGGTCGGATGTAGCCGGACGCCCCACCATCGATGTGTAACGGCGGGTCCATCGGTCAAGCACTGGCAGCCGTTGTGGCGAGAGGTTTTTATGCAGCGATCTCTGATTCCACAGTGTCGTGTGAGACAATGTCACGCAATAAAATCGCGCTGACGGGCCCCTACGACGGGCTAGAGGAGGCACGACGGGCGTGCACAGCGGACCTCAAAGAAACGTCCCCGGAGCTATACGACGCCTGCAACGGGTACACTGAATCACTTATCGCGGAGGTTTCAGCGTCAGGGAACGCGATTCCCGGAAGCGCACTCACAGACGACAAAGACCTCGCCGTGTTCCGCCAGTTCATCAAGCAACAACACACCGAGTACTGGTTCGCGGACCTCAACGGCCGCGGCAGCACCGCCGACCTCGGGTGGGATGCATTCCGGTCGCTGGTCGTGCGATACGCCGAACACGCGTACCTGAATGCGTTCGGCGCGTACCGGGCTGCGACCGAGCAGCTGTCACAGATAGAGCGCAGCCGCCAGGAGGTGAGCGAGTTACTCGCGGAGATCGAGGGACGACTTGATGGAGACAGCGCGGCAGTCATCGCCGACGGGGAGGCCACGCCACAGGAGCTGCTGACAAGCGCGAAACGAACGGTGGCAACGGCGACCCAACAGCTCGACACGGCACAGACGGAGATCAGCAACGCGCACGCCTACCACGCAGTCGGGGACTGTTATCAGACCGAGTACGACATCGAGTCGGAGTCGTTTAGCGACGTTTCGCTGGCGGACGACGCCGACTGGTTCCTGCAGGACCTGCGGCACCGGCGGGACCGGTTGCGGACGCGGGCCCGGTGGATGCGAAACGATGTCTCGGCTCTGAAGTCGAGACCCGCGGTCCGCGACAGTGCGTGAGTGGGCCATGGGTAGCCGGCAGGGCGTTGTCGACGGGAGTCCGTGCGGAGCGAAGACGCGCCGCCGGGGATTACACGTCACACGGACCAGTATTTTTAATACCGTGGTGTGGCACAGTGGGGTACAGCATACAGAGGTCGCGCTCCGAGGTGCTCCGGCTGGTCGTGCGAGACGTCGCCGTGAGCGTGCCTCGCGGGTCGGACTGCGGTCTGCGTGCTAAACACAACGGTTATGAAATCGTTACAACTCAAAGTCGGCGCAGTGGTCGGTGCATTCGTTTTGGTGACCGTGCTCGTTGGCGGTGGACTGGCGTGGAATCCAGTCCAGGAGGGGAACATCGAGGTGGTGAAAGAGTGGGGTGCAAGCACCGGTGAAACCCTGGAACCGGGTGCAAACGTGATCGTGCCGATCAAACAGTCGACGGCGGTCGTGCCGGTCCGGCCCCAGGAGTACACGATGGCGAACGAAAAACAGGAGGGCGCCGAAGCGCGCGACGATTCCGTTGAGGTGCTCACGAACGACGGGGTGAGCGTCAACGTTGACGTGACGATCCGGTATCGTGTGAACAAGACGGAGGCCGCGACGTTCTACGACGAGTACAAGGACGTGAGCCAGGCCGAGGCGCGGTTGATTCGGCCGACCACCCAGGACGTGTTGCGGACGGAGGGTGGGGACATCGACACGACCGAGATCTACACCGGCGCGGGCCAAAAGCAGATGGCGGCCGCGGTAAAGAAGGCGCTCGAGACGGAGGCCGTGGGCAGCGGGCTGATCATCGAGGCCGTCCAGATCCGGAACATCAAACTCCCGGGCCAGTACGCTGACGCCGTCGAGAAGAAGGAAGTCGAGAAGCAGAACATCGAGAAAAAGCAGAACTCCATCCAGGTCGCGAAGGCTGAGGCGGAGCGCAAGCGCGTGCAGGCCAAGGGTGAGGCAGAGGCCAACGAGATCGTTGCGGAGTCACTCAAGGACAACCCGGAGCTCATCAAGATCCGGTATATCGAGGCGCTGAACCAGGACAACAGCACGATCTACGTCGGCGCTGGCTCGCAGGCCGGGATCACGTTGACCAAGGACGTCGACGAGGAGAACAAGAGCTGATGGCTGGGCGCCTGATCGTGTTCGGGTTGTTGTGGTTGGGGGCGATCGCGTTGGTGACGGTCGGCGCGTTCAGGTATTTCAGCGAGCGCCAGCGGCTCAGCCACGAGGAGAGAATGTACGACAAGCGCCACGACGACGAGTAGGCTGTCAGCTGGAGGCGTCGTGGAGCGAGCGGTGGGTCGTCGAGTGTGAGTGGTCGATGAAGGCATGGGTCGAGAACTGAAACCGCCGGATGTTTTATTTCGTGTGGTCGTGTACGAAAGCGACGAGGAGAGAGTGTGTATCCACACACTGCGGCCGACGAGCCGTTGCAACGTCACCCCCAGTTTTAGGCCAGCCTAATAGCGGTAGTTTTATTTATTTTTAGGCTAGCCTAAAAATTGCGTATGTCAGAAGAAACCCAAGACGGAGACACCCGGAGAGGCCGGTCATCGTGACTGACCACGACGACACGTCGAACGCTGCCCTCCTCGAAAGCCAACGCCGACGCGAATCGAACGCACGCACCTACCCGCGCTCGCTGCCGATGGCGGTGACACACGCCGAGGGCATCGAGGTGACCGACGCCGGCGGCACCACCTACCTCGACTGCCTGGCCGGCGCGGGCACGCTCGCGCTCGGCCACAACCATCCCGCAGTGACCGCGGAGCTGGAGCGATTGCTCGCCGAGGACCGCCCGCTGCACACGCTCGACATCACCACACCCGAGAAGGAGGCGTTCGTCGACGCGTTGTTCGACAGTCTGCCGGCCTCGTTCGCGAACACGGCGAAGGTGCAGTTCTGCTCGCCGGCCGGCACCGACGCCATCGAAGCCGCGCTGAAGCTCACGAAGACCGCCACCGGGAACCGGAGCGTGCTCGCGTTCCACGGCGGCTACCACGGCATGACCGCGGGCGCGCTCAGCCTCATGGGCGACATCGACGCCAAAGAGCCGGTTTCGGGGCTGATGCCGAACGTCCACCACCTCCCGTATCCCGACCAGTACCGCCACCCGTTCGGCCTGCCGGCGGGCGAACACGAATCCATCCACACGTACATCGAGCACGCCATTAGCAGCCCCGAGCGCGGGTTCACGGAGCCCGCTGCGGTCGTGCTCGAACTCGTACAGGGAGAAGGAGGGGTCAATCCCGCACCGGACGCCTGGGTGCAGGAGCTCAGGCGCATCACTCGGGAACACGACATCCCGCTGGTCGTCGACGAGATCCAGACCGGCCTCGGACGCACCGGTGAGACGTGGTCGTTCGAGCACGCCGGCATCGAGCCCGATGTCGTCACGTGCTCGAAGGCTGTCGGCGGCGGTCTCCCGCTGGCGGTCGTCCTCTACAACGAGGGCCTCGACGTCTGGGAGCCGGGCGCACACGCCGGCACCTTCCGCGGGAACCAGCTCGCGATGGCGGCTGGCCGCGTCACCATCGAGCACGTTATCGAACAAGACCTCCCCGCCCACGCCGACAAAACGGGGGCGCGGCTCCGCAGCGCGCTCACCGACCTCGAAGCCGACTTCGACGTCGTCGGCGACGTTCGCGGCCGCGGGCTCATGCTCGGCGTGGAGTTCGTCGCTCCGGACGCAGCGGGCGACGAACGCCCGCCGCCGGACGGCGACCTCGCGGCGGCGGTGAAACAGGCGTGCTTCGAGCGCGGACTCATCATCGAGACCGGCGGCCGGGATTCCGCGGTCGCGCGGTTCCTGCCGCCGTTGATCGTCTCCAGCCACCAGATCGACGAGATCGCGGCCCGGTTCAGCGACGCGGTCACGGCCGTGCTCTCGTCGTCAGCCGAGGTGTCGGCGTGAGCCCGCCGCGCAGCGCCGGCGCGAACGCGTCCACGGACACTGACCCTGTGGCGCTCGCCGACCGGCTGTTCCTCGGGAGCGACGCCGGCAACGATGCATACGCCGACGCCATGGAAGCCGCCTGCGACGCCGTCCTGGACGTGATCGGGGGCGCTCACGGGCCGTACTCGGGAGCGAGTTACGACCGCCTCCGCGACCGGCTTGCGGACACCACGGCGCTGCCCGCGGAGGGACACCCGCTTGAGGACGTGCTCGCGGCCGTTCGGGAGGACGTGCTTGCCAACGCGGTGCATCCGAGCGACGAGACCTGTGTCGCGCACCTCCAGTGTCCGCCCATGGTGCCGGCGCTCGCTGCCGAGGCGCTGCTCACCGCGAGCAACCAGTCGCTTGACTCCTTCGACCAAGCCCCCGCGGCGACTGTCGTCGAGGAGCGGTTGATCGCCGACCTCACGGCGCTCTACGAGCTTGGCCCGGCCGCCGACGGCGTGGTCACCGGCGGCGGGACGGAGTCCAACCACCAAGCGCTCCTGCTCGCGCGCGACGACTACGTGGAGACCGTGTTCGGGCAGTCGGTTCGTGAACACGGCCTCCCGCCGGCGGCCCAAGACCTGCGAATCCTGTGTTCGGCCGACGCGCACTTCACGGCCGCGCAGTCGGCTGCTCTGCTTGGGTTGGGCGAGGACGCCGTCGTCACGATCCCGACGGACGGCCGCCACCGCATGGACGCCACCGCGCTCAGGGAGACCGTCGAGCGCCTCAACGACGCCGGCAAACACCCGTTCGCGGTCGTCGGAACCGCGGGCACGACCGACTTCGGGAGTATCGATCCCCTGTCGGCGGTGGCCGACGTGGCGGCGACCCATGACCTCTGGGTCCACGTGGACGCCGCGTTCGGCGGTGCCCTCGCAGTCAGCGACCAGCACAGCGAGCGCCTGTCGGGCATCGACCGCGCGGACTCGGTGGCCGTGGACTTCCACAAACTGTTCTTCCAGCCGATCGCCTGCGGGGCGCTCCTGGTCGCTGACGGGGAATCTTTCGAGCTCATGAGCCGCAACGCGGCGTACCTCAATCCGGCGGGCGACGCCGTCCCCAATCTCGTGGCGAAGTCCACGCGCACGACCCGGCGGTTCGACGCGCTGAAGCCGTACGTCGCGTTCCGGACGCTCGGTCGGGACGGACTCGGGGCGCTCGTGGATCGAACGCTCGCGCTCGCCGACGACGTGGCGGGCCTGCTGCGTGCTGACCCGGCGTTCGAGCTGGCGTGCGAGCCGACACTGAACGCGGTGACGTTTCGCTACCGGCCGGTCCGCGAGCACGCCCACTGTGATCCCGGCCCGTGGGCCGATCACGTCACCGAGGCCGCCCGCGAACAGCTGTTCGACGCCGGCACCGCCGTGGTCGCGCGAACGACCGTCGACGACCGCGCGCACGTGAAATTCACGCTCATGAACCCGCGCACAACCGTCGCCGACATCCAGTCGGTACTCGTTGCGTTCAAAGGACACGCCGCGACGATCGAGGCGGCCGACCGGACCGCTCCGATCACGACCGCCGCCGGGGGCGACCAATGACCGGTGTCGGTGCGGTGGCGGACACGCCGGCCGCGCACGCCGAGTCCGCCACCCTGCACGCGTTCCTCAACTGCTACCTCAGGGAGACCGACGCCGGCGAGGTCGTCTCCCCGAGGGCTGTCCCCGACGGCGTGCCGGCCGGCGCACAGCGGGCCGACCGCCGGGTCGTCCGCGTGCCGTTCCCAGCCCAGTCGACGACCGTGTTCGCCCCGTTGCGGTACGCGTCGGCCACTGGCCGCCACCTGTTCGCGGTGCCGGCGTACGCCCGCCCCGGCGTGCCTGACGCGCCGGCCGGGACGCCGTCCCCGATCGACGCGGCGGGCGTCGCGTCGCTGGCGCGCCGCGAGCTCGCGCTCGATGGCGACGACCCGACCGCGGGCCGGGACCTCTTGGAGCGCGTGTTGGCCTCACAGACCGCGACCGAGCGCTTCGTTGCCGCCCGGGATACGCCACGCGACCACGAGCGGCTGTACGACACGACGGTGTCGTTCCGGGACGCCGAGCAGTCGCTGGTGTACGGCCACCACATGCATCCGACGCCGAACAGCCGTACCGGGATCCCGCCACACGAGCAGTCGCGGTACGCGCCGGAGCTGCGAGCCGGCTTCCAGTTGCGGGTTTTCGCCGCTGATCCGGCGCTCGTGGAGACGTGGGCCGCCGGGGACGCGTCCGCGACGGAGTGGCTCCGGTCGGTGGTGGCCGACGCCACCACCGTGCCCCCCGAGTCGGAGGCCACGCTGGTGCCTGTCCATCCGTGGCAGGCCGACTACCTGCACGCACAGCCACACGTCGCGGCGGCGATAGCGCGCGACGAACTCCGTGACCTGGGCGCGTTCGGCCCGACGTTCTACCCCACGTCGTCGGTGCGGACGCTGTGGAGCCCGGACGCCCCGTTCATGTACAAGGGGTCACTGGCGGTGGAGATCACCAACGCCGAGCGAACCAACAAGCGCCCGGAGCTGGCGCGCGGGGTCGCCGTCTCGGAGCTGCTCGCGACCGGGTTCGGGGACGCCTTCGCCGACCGGTTCCCCGCGTTCTCGATCATCGAGGACCCCGCCGCGATCACGCTCACACTGGGCGACGGCGCTGAGTCCGGGTTCGAGGCCGTGCTGCGCGAGAACCCCTTCGCCGGCGATGACACGGACAACGTCACCCCGGTCGCGGCGCTCTGCCAGGACGGCCTGGACGGCCCCGCACGGGCGGCCCGCATCGTGTCGCGGATCGCCACGCGTGAGGGGCGCACCGAGAGCGCGGTCGCCCGCGAGTGGTTCGAGCAGTACCTCGCGCACACGGTCCGGCCGGTCGTCTGGCTGTACTTCCAGCAGGGCGTCGGCTTGGAAGCCCACCAGCAGAACACGCTCGTTCGGCTCGACGACGACGGCCGCCCGACGGCCGGGTTCTACCGGGACAACCAGGGGTACTACTTCCCGGCGTCCCAGGCGGCCGACGTCGACGACTGGCTGCCCGGCGTCTGCGAGCGCGCCGACACCGTCTGCCCGGACGCCATCGCGGACGAACGCCTCCGGTACTACATCGTGTTCAACAACGCCTTCGGCGTCGTGAACGCGCTCGGCGCGGGCGGCGTCGTGGACGAGCGCGCGTTGCTCGCGGTGCTGCGCACGGAACTGGAGTCGTTGGCGGAGCACGAACCCGCCGACTCGACGCTGGTGTCGGCGCTGCTGACCGAGCGCCGCGTGCCCTGCAAGGCGAACCTGCTCACGCGGTTCGAGGAGCGCGACGAACTCGAAGCCGACCTCGAAACGCAGTCCGTCTACACGGCCATCGAGAACCCGCTGGTCACGCGGGTGGACACACAATGACAGCGCCACTGCCCCGAATCACGAGCGACTACGCGTATCGCCGCCCTGACCCCCAGATCGACCGCACCGTCGCGTTCCGGCGGGTGGCACTCGACCGCGACCTGGGCCGCCTGCACGCGTGGCTCACCAGCGACCACGTCACCCCCTACTGGAGCCTGGGTGCGCCGCTGCCGGCGTTCCATCAGGCGATCGGTGACCACCTTGAGGACGACCACGTCACCGCGTACGTCGGCTGCATCGACGGCGTGCCGATGAGTTACGTGGAGCGCTACTGGGTGGCCGCCGACCCGCTGGCCGACCACTACGACGCCGACGACAACGACCAGGGCATCCACATCCTCATCGGGCCGCCGGAGTACCTCGGCCAGGGCTGTGGCACCGCGCTGTTGCGCGCGATGACCGCGCTTGCGTTCCGGCACGCCGCCACCGACCGGGTGGTCGCGGAACCCGACGCCACCAACGACGCCGCCATCGCCGCCTTCGAACGCGCCGGGTTCGAGCCACGGGAGACGTTTCGTTTCCCGCACGAGGACAAGGACGCAACCCGCGTCGTCTGTGACCGCGAGCGCTTCGTGGGGGCGTTCTCACCGGGTGCGATCGCCGCCAACGGGCCGCCCGCAGACGGCCCAGCGGTCAACCACGACGACGCAACGCACCGGTGTCCGTCCGGGGAACACGGCAACAGCACTCTGGAGGCGGACCGATGACGGAGTCGGTTCACGACCTCGTCGGCGTCGGCCTCGGGCCGTTCAACCTCGGGCTGGCCGCCCTGATCGAGGGCAGCGACGACGTGCCACTGGACGCTGCGTTCCTCGAACAGAAACCCGAGTTCGTCTGGCACGACGGCATGCTCATCGAGGGCACAACCCTGGAGGTGCCGTTCCTCGCGGACCTGGTGACGCTGGCGGACCCGACGAACCCCTACAGCTATCTCAACTACCTGCGCGAGCACGACCGGCTCTACGAGTTCTACTTCTACGAGACGTTCCAGATCCCGCGCCGGGAGTACAACGACTACTGCCAGTGGGTCGCCGAGTCGCTGGCTGCGCCCCGGTTCTCGCGGCGCGTCGTCGACATCACGGCGATCGACGACGACGCGACGCCCGCGAACTTCCGCGTCACCGCTGTCGAGCCGGCCGACGAAGCGCGGTCGGCGACCGATGACGACGCACCCACACACCAGTACCGCGCCCGCGACCTGGTTGTCGGGGTCGGGTCACGGCCCTACGTGCCGCCGGCGTTCCGCGATCTACCCGCTCCGGACGTGTTCCACACCGCGGCCTACCGCGAGCACCGGGCGGCCGTGTGTGACGCCGACAGCGTCGCCGTGATCGGCTCCGGACAGAGCGCGGCGGAAGTCGTCCACGACCTGCTCACGCGGCGCTCGACATCCGACCGCAGCCCGCGGGTCGACTGGGTCACGCGATCTGCGGGGTTCTTCCCCATGGAGTACTCGAAACTCGGGCTCCAGCATTTCACGCCGGAGTACACCGACTACGTGTACGACCTGCCACAGCCAGTGAAAGACGAGCTGATCCCCAACCAGGACATCCTCTACAAGGGGATCGACCCCGAGACCAGCACCCGCATCTACGACACGCTGTACGAGCAGTCGATCGGCGGCCGGGACCCCAACGTGGGGATGATCGCCGCCACCGAAGTCGGGGCGGTCGAACCGACCGGAGGTGGGCGCTACCGCGTCGACTGCCGACACCGCCAGACGGACACCGGGTTCGCCTTCGAGACGGACGCCGTGATCCTGGGCACGGGCTACCACCGGCCCACGCCGGGGTTCCTCAGCAGCCTGGAGCCCCGGCTCGCCCGGGACGATCAGGACCGTCTCGCCGTCGACCGGGAGTACGGCGTCGGGGGCGACCTGCCCGGAGGACTGTTCGTGCAGAACGCCGAACTCCACACCCACGGCGTTGGCGCGCCCGACCTCGGACTGGGCGCGTACCGGAACGCCGTGATCCTCGACCGCCTGCTCGCGGACGCCCCGTACCCGGTCGACCGGGACACCGTCTTCCAGGATTTCGCCCCGGAAGCGTACGCCAGCCACGCGCCCGGCGGCCGCGTCCGCGACGACGACCCGACCACACCGCCAGCCGCCGGCCAGCCGAACGATCACCACCAATGACAGACCGCACCAATCCACCCAACCCATGAACACGTACGAAGACACACTCCAGGACGCTGTGACGGCCGACACGTGGGCGACAGTCGAGCGCAGCCTGCTCGCGAAGCTGTTGCGTGAGTTCACCTACGAGGAACTGCTCGCCCCCGAACGCACCACGGACACCGACCGCGGCGGCCGATACCGGCTCGTGTTGCCCGCGGCAGACGACGCGGACACCGTCCGGTATCGCTTCGAGGCTGAGGAGCGCCTCATGGACACGCTGCGCGTGTTCCCGGACACCATCGAACGCGCGCCGGCCGACGCCGACTCGTGGGCGACCGCCACCGACCCCATTCGGTTCCTCCTAGACGCCCGTGAAACGCTCGACGCCACGGAACTCACCACGGGCCACTTGATCCGCGAGTACCGCAACACCCTGCTGGCGGACGCCCACATCGAAGCACGAAGCGCGCCGGAGTCGTTTGCGGACTGCTCGTACGCCGAGTACGAAAGCGAAATGACCGGTCATCCATGGATCACGTTCAACAAGGGACGTCTCGGATGGGATTACGAGGACTACCGGGATTACGCGCCCGAGCGCCGCCAGACCACAACCATCGGCTGGCTGGCAGTGCGCACCGACCGCGTGACCTTCGAAACTGTCAGCGGGCTCACCCCCACGGGGTTGCTCCGCGGAGAGCTCGGCGACCAGTACGACGATTTCATGGCGACGCTGGCGGACCGGGGTCTCGATCCCCAGGAGTACACACTCCTCCCCGTCCACAACTACCAATGGGAGACCACGATCACGTCGCTGTACGCGAGCGAGCTCGCCGCGGACGCGATCGTGCCGCTTGGTAACGGGGCCGACAGCTATCTGCCGGGACAGTCGGTTCGAACGCTGTTCAACGTCGACGCCCCCGAGAAACACAACGTGAAGCTCCCGATGAAGATCCGGAACACGCTGGTGTGGCGCGGGCTGCCGGGCGACCGCACCGAGGCCGCGCCCCGGGTCACCGAGTACATCACGGACATCCGCGACGGCGACCCGTTCCTGCGGGACGACTGCGAGCTCGTGTTGCCAGGGGAGGTCGCGGGCGTCAACTACGATCACCCCGCGTTCAGCGAGCTTGAGGACAACGCCTACCAGTACGACGAGCTGTTGGGGGCCGTCTGGCGGGAGTCCATCACCGACGCCATCCCGGACTCACAGCAGGCGGTCACGCTGGCGGCGCTCCTCCACGAGGCCGACGGCACGGCCGTGATCTCCGAGTTCGTCGAGCGCTCGCCGCTGGAGCTGTCGGCGTGGCTGACGGAGCTGTTCGACACGCTGTTGCCGCCGCTGTTGCATTACCTCTACCGGTACGGCACCGTGTTCTCCCCGCACGGCGAGAACACCATCGTCATCCTCGACGAGGAGTTCGTGCCGACGCGGCTCGGCGTGAAGGACTTCGTCGACGACGTGAACATCTCCGACCAACCTCTCCCGGAGTTGGCGGATCTGGACGCCGACCTGCGGCGCGTGCTGCGCTCGGAGCCCCCGAACGGGCTGTGCCAGTTCTACTTCTGTGGGCTGTTCGTGGGGGTGTTCCGATACCTCTCGGACGTGCTGACGGCCCACCACGGCTACGACGAAACCGAGTTCTGGACGCAAGTGCGGGACGCGATCACGGCGTACCAGGCGGAGTTCCCGGAGCTGTCCGACCGCTTCGAGACGTTCGATCTCCTCCAGCCCACGTTCACGAAGCTCTGCCTCAACCGGAACCGGCTCACCGAAGAGGGGTACAGCGACACCGCGAGCAGGCCACACGCCGCCGAACACGGGACGGTCACGAACGCCCTGCATGAGGTCGCGGGCGACGCCGACGAGTAGTCAGCCCTGGATCAGGTCCATGGCCTCCCCGGCGACGTCGGGCTCAACGGCGATGATGTATCGGCTGCCCGGCGTGAGCGTCGTGTCCGGGCGTGCGATCCGTTGGCCGTCCGCGCCGGAGATGATCACTGTCCCAGCCGGGAACCGAACGTCGCGCAGCTGCTTGCCGGCGGCGGGCGCGCCGTCGGCGACCCGGACGAGCATGAGCTCCAGGTCGCCGGTGATGTCGGCCAGCGTCTGGACGTCATCGCCGATGATCTCGTTGGCCGCGACGCGTGCGCCGGCGCGTTCGGGGAACACCACGGCGTCGACGAACCGGGTGTACGAATCACGCACCCCGTGGTCGATGCGCGCGATGGTGCGGATCGACGGCGTGAGCTCGGCGGCAGCCAGGCAGACCGCGAGGTTCAACCCGGTTTCGCCGGTGAGCGCCGCGATCCCGTCCGCCCGGTCGACGCCCGCCTGTTCGATGATCGCGGGGTTGGTGGCGTCGCCTTCGATGACGGTCGCCATCCACTGATCGGCGATGTCGTCGACGACGCGGGTGTCGCGCTCGATGATCGTCACGTCGTGGCCGCGGTCGGCGAGGAGTTCAGCCGTCTGGAAGCCGACGCGCCCGCCGCCCGCGATGATGAGGTCTCGGTTAGTGGTCATGTGGCGTGTGTTCGGCGTCCGCCGAAATAGTCGTGGTGTCCTCGTCGTCGCCGGCGGCCGACTGCCGGCTGGCGTGT
The DNA here is from genome assembly GCF_016917835.2 of Halobacterium sp. BOL4-2. GTDB lineage: Archaea > Halobacteriota > Halobacteria > Halobacteriales > Halobacteriaceae > Halobacterium > Halobacterium salinarum. Next base: position 68,795 of record NZ_CP070335.2, read on the forward strand.
GCGTAGTAGGCAGCCGTCCCCAGAACGATCCAGGCCGCGCTGAGCGCCAACGCAAGCGGATCCGTGCGCACGAGGTAGTCGACCAGCACGACGGACAACACGAGATTGAGCGCGATGCCGATGAGTGGCGGCGCAGGATAGAACGGCATCTCGTAAGGCCGGTTCATGTCGGGGCGCTCGCGGCGCAGTCTGATGACGGCGACGTTGACGATGATGAACGACAGCAGGAAGAACAGACTGGACATGTTGCCGGCGCTCTGCGTGGGCAACGCGACCGACGCCAACATCACCACCGCGCTGGCGATGATCGCGACGAACGGCGTCCCGTAGCGGTGGTGGATCTGGCCGAACGACGGGAGCAGTTGCCCCTCACGGCCCATCGAGAATGCGACCCGTGAGGACGCGATCACGACCGCGTTCAGCGCCGTGAGCGTCGAGAACACCGCGCCGAAGACGATGAGTGCGCCGCCGTTCTGGATGATCGGCAGTCCGGTGGGCATGAACGACGTGGCTGCCTCCGCGATGCCCGCTTCGCCGGCCGCCGCCAGGCCGTCAGCGCCGAGCGTGCCGACGGCGACGGTGACGACTGCCAGGTAGACGATCACGGTCGCGATCAGGCTCACGAAGATCGCCTTCGGGATGTTCTCGCGGGGGTTTTTGACTTCCTCCGTGACGGTGGTGATGAGGTCGTAGCCCTCGAAGGCGATGAACGTCAGTCCCATGGCGGGCAGGATCGCCGCCGGGCCGCCACCCACTCCGAACAGCGGCTGGAATTCGGCCCCGGAGAACAGCGGGGACGTCGCGCCGAACGCCACGAACACCACCAGGATGCTCACTTTGATGATCGTGAAGATGGTTTCAGCGCTCCCGCTTGCCGCTGTGGACACGGCGTTAAGCGCCACCAGTCCGAGCACTGCGATGAACGCCAGCACGAACGCGGCGGGCACTGAGGCGTCGAGCAGCGGGACGGCGATCGCGCCGACCTGGTCCGGTGGGGCCACCAGGCCGTAGACGTGCAGCAGTTCGAGGAAGTTGGGCGCGAACCCGAGTGCGTACAGCGCGCCCGCGATCATGTACGCGAACCACAGCATCCACCCCATGATGAACGAGGAGAAATCGCCGAAGATCTCGCGCACGAACGCGTAGCCGCCGCCGCTTTTCGGGATCGAGGCCGCGAGTTCGGCGTACGAGAGTCCGGTGAACGCGGTGACGACGCCGTTCAGCGCGAACACGAGGATAGCGGCCGGCCCAGCGATTTCGGCCGCGAGGCCGGTCAAAACGAAGATCCCGGCACCGATCATCGCCCCCATGCCGATCATCGTGGCGTCGAGCAATCCGAGTTCGGCGTCGGGGGATCGCGTTTGGCTGCTGCTCATCAGATACTACTGTGGAGGTGTAGTGTATCCATCGTGTGAACGGGACAACTCAGCCGACACACTTGATTTCTTGCATACGAGCGGTGATAGGTGTGGCGACGTGGCTCCGGGACCAGGTGGGGCGGTGACACCAACGCCCACGACGTGACATCCTCCGCGCCGTGAACGGCGCGGCTTCCCTGCATGAGAATACCGGCTAACTACCGGCAGGGGGTTCCGACCCGACCTCTCCGAGCGTCATCTGCCGAGGTTGGCTCTGCTCGGTGGGGGTCGCGGCGCTGTCACAGGCGCTCCCATCCCGTGAAATGTCATCGCCCGCCGGTTTCAGCGGCAGGCTCTCACCCCACGGGTCGTGGCGGTCAGCGATGTTGACCGCCGCGTTAATGTCTGCGTGATACTCCGACACCCAACACTCCTCGTTCTGGCACCGGAACTCGTCGCCGTTCCGATACCCGATGTGACCGCACTCGTGGCACGTCTGACTCGTGTAGTCCGGTCGCACGTATCTGACCGGGATACCAGCCTCTCGTGCTTTGTCCCTGATGCGCTGTTGAACGCGAGCGAACGCCCATGCGTGGAGGCGTCGGTTCATCCACTCGCCGTAGTCCAGCGACTCGCGGATGTGGGCCAAATCTTCGAGGACGATAAGCGGCTTCTCGAATTGCTGGGCGTACTCGACGGCTTCCCGGCTGGCCTTCTCGATAATGTCCGTGAGCGCGTTCTGGGAGTGGTCAAATCGCTCGTCTATTCGCCATTGGGCGGCGTCACGCTCTTGCAGGCGGCAGAGCATCGTGAACATCGCTTTGCGGAGGTGTCGCGCTCGACCGCGGTTGATGAGTAGTGGGTCAGTCGGAGTGCCCTGCTCGTAGGCACAGCCCGCGAGCAGGTGTGCTTCGCCAATATCGAAGCCAACTGGTGTTACGTCGTCGTCGTCTGTCGCGTCGTAGTCAGGTTCTTCGACCGGATACTCGACGGTGACGTGGAGTGTCCACGATGTGCGGTGGCGTTGCAGGCGGAGTTGCCCTGCCGACGCCTCACCGTCACCGAGGTCGTGCCACAGCCCTTCTTGGGCGGGATTGATGCGAAGCGGAATCCAGAAGTTCGTCCCTCGGCCCGGCTGTGGCACCCACCACGTAAACTCGTAGTCCCGCTCCGGCGAGTGGTCGAACTCGGCGGCTTGGTTGGTGAGTCGAACCGGATGGTCGTCGTCTAACTCCTGTGCGTCGTAGGTGCCGTGCAGTTGCGGGACGTAGTTGCACAGGGCCGCTTTTGCCTGATACGGTAGGTCGTAGGGCGTCACCACGTCGCTGGTGGCGGTCATCGTCTCGCACCCGGCGTCGAACGCTTCGTGGAGTCCTGCCCGGTAGGTATCGAGCAGGTCACACAGTTTGCGCTTTTTGTGGGTTGTCGGTGGGGCGAGCGTGGCCTCCAGCGTTTTCGTGGTCGTGGTGGTCATGCTACTGATTTTCAACGTAATCCATCAACACGTCGATGCTGACCTGCCCGGTCGTGGTGAGGAAGTACCCCGGTTGCCAGAAAGCATCTTCGAGGCGGTCTTTAACATTGGGGTACTCTTTGCGAATCCGGCGCGAGGTGACGCCCTTCAGGGAGTTGATGAACTTTGTGAGGTTGGTGGTGGGTTTGGTCGTGAACTGGATGTGAACGTGGTCGGTGCCACCGTCGACGTTCTGTATATCGGTCTCGAAGTCCTCTGCAATCTCGTGGGCAACTTCGGCCACGCGTCCCAGCCGCTCATCGGTGAGAATGTCGGCCCGGTACTTCGTGACGGTTACAAAGTGAGATTAGAGCGCGTAGACTGTGTGCGACCCGGACTGCAGGTTGTACTCTATTTGGCCTCACGAAAAACAATTCACCCAAGTCGCACAATTCTTGTGCCGGTGGGTATTCCCTCAGGCAGACCCGCGTGGACTGTGGCACCGGGCTTACGCGGTTCACGCCCGCCGTGGAACGGCGGGATTCTCTCGCTGAATCAAGATAGTTTGAAGACCGTTGGCTGTGAATGAGAATATATGCCACAACTGAAGCGCTTCGTGATCGCCGGCGGCGGTCAGGTCGGCCTCCAAGCAGCCGGCAACCTCTCGTCGCTTGGCCATGACGTGGTGCTCATCGAACCCGATGAGCAGCGCGTCGCGGAGCTCTCCGACGCCTACGTCGGCCCCGTCATTCACGGCGACGCGACCCGGCCGTCGATTCTCACCCAGGCCGATCTCGACGACGCCGACGCCATCGCCGCGCTCACCGACGACACCAGCGCGAACCTCGCGATCTGCATGGAAGCCCAACACCTCAACCCCGCGATTCAGACGCTCGCCCGCGCGGACACGCAGTGCAACGAGGAGTACGAGGAGGTCGTCGACGCCACCCTCCTTCCGAAATACCTCGGTGGCGACTACGCGGCGGATATGCTCACCGGCGAGGACGTTCGCACGCTCGTCTACCCCACGAGTGATCTGGACATCATCGAGATCTCGGTCGCCGAGTCGGCACCTGTTGCCGGCCGCCGCCTCGATGAGATCGCGCTCCCGGAGGGGAGCCTCCTGATCTCGACCGCCGACCGCGAGCACCTGGCTGGCCCGGAGATGGTCTTAGAACCCGAGCGCCGATACGTGCTCGCCGTCGAAGCGGACGTGGCGGACGAGGTCAGGGACCTCATGCGGGGGTGACGCCGTCGTGGGCGGCACACGACTGACGACCAGTCGCTTCCAATCAGCCCGAGACGGCAGTAGTCAGGTGAGAACTGGGTCTGTAGCGGGTAGTCGAGGTGGGAAAGCCACCACACCCGTGTCGCTGTGACAGTGGGCCGGAACAGTAGGCTGTTACAGACAGTAGGTACAGAGATCTGTTACAGAACGCTGTAACAACTACCTGTGACAGACAGGTAGGTCGTCCGAGCGGGCAGTGGCCAGGTGTCGGTGATACGGGATTGCTGCGAAAACGCGGCTGCAGCCGCGACAGTGCGGTTCCGGGCGTTCCCTGTGACCGATGGCCCTCCAGATTTCTGTTACAGATAGTCGTTACAGATATCTGTTCCAGAAAACTGTCAAGACAGTCTGACACAGATATATGTAACCGGGTGCTCGTAGGGACACACATGATCACGGCGGTTGTCTACGCCGAGTCCGGAGGAACGTTCAAAACCACGATGACCGCGAACCTCGCGGTCGCGCTCAGCCGAATGGACCTCGATGTGCTGGTGCTTGACCTCGACCCGCAGACTGGCAACCTCACGTCACTGTTCGACGTGGGTGAGGACCGCAGCGATCCGAACGCGGACAACCTTGTCAAGCACATCCTCGAGATGCCGGACGGCGACTTCGCATCGCTCATCGAGACGTCCCCAGAGGGCGTCGACATCGTGCCGAGCCACGACATGCTGAGTGACTTCACGTCCAACCTCGAACAGAAGATCACGTACGAGACCGGCGTGAAAGACGTGTCCCGCGAGGAGTACCCGCGCTACGAGCTGCTGTACCGGCTGCTGTGGGAGCGCGAACAGGTGAACGAGCAGTACGACGTGGTGCTCATCGACCCCAACGCACGCGCCGAAGACCTCCTGTACAACGCGATGTACGCGCTTCGCACGCTCGTCGCGCCGGTCAAACCGGCTGGCAAGGGCAGCCTCAGCCTGGACGGCCTCGAAGAGATGGTCGGGAACATGGAGACCGAACTCGACATCGGCGTCGGCTTGTCGTGTGTGGTCCCCTGTGGGGTGGGGCAGACGAACGCCCACAAGCAGTACCGCGACCGGTTCGAGACCACGGACGCGTTCGCGACACCGGTCTCGATCGGCTCCCGAGAGAGCCTGATGGACGCCATGTGGGAGGCCCACGGATCTGCGTTCAAAGTCATCGAGGAGCGCTGGAAGACCTACGAGGGCGACGACGGGATGGTGAGCGAGCGCGGAAAGCGACGGGTGCCTGACCGCGAACTCGAAACCCTGGAGACGATTTGGCGACTCGCCGGGTTCATCGCCACCGACACCTTCGACGCCACGGTCCCCGAAGAGTTGGTCCTGGACATCGTTGACGACGGGACCGAGACCCTGCAGATGGCGGGCAACGGACACCCGGAGGTGGCCGACTGATGGGGAACTCGTTCAAGCAGGGCGCTGGCGACCTGGACTTCGGCGGCGACAGCACCGCCGACGAGGACGAAGCCGACGACGCGACGGAATCCGGTCCGGACGCAGCCGACCCAACCCCAACCGAACAGGGCGCGACGTCGGAGACGGACGGACACACGTACCCCTACTTCGTGCGCCGAAACACGGTTGGTGACGAGCGCGACAACCGCTTGGAGGTGTTCGCCCGCGACAGGGTGGTCGCCCAGGAGGCCGAGTTCCGGCGGCAGCTGGCCGCCCGCCTCGACACTGACGCGGTGTCGAAGACCGACGCCCGCGAGTACGCGCTGTTGGCGGCGTTCGACAATGTGGATGCCGTCGCCGACCGGATGGCCAACGACGGCTACGGCGAGACGGAGTAGTTGAACTCAGGGCTGGGCGTTCCGGCGGCGGTGGTCGGCGTCCCAGCCGTCGAATATGCCGTATTCGGTCATGGTGGTCATGCCCGCGATCGCGGCGCGAAGGCTGATCCCGAGCAGGGGGACGCCGGCAACCGTGACGATCGCGTCCGCCTGGATCACGGCCCCGTCGCGCAACAGTACGTCGACGAATTCAACGATGGCGTGGGAGTTACGCTTGGTTGGGTTCATCGGTACAGATGTCGGGCGCGAACGTGTACGGCGGCCAGGGGCCGGTGAATCGGATCGTCACGCCGTCGCGTGCGGCGATGTCGTCCAGTTGCGATCCCAGCGCGGATTCGTCGGTTTCGGGCGCGAGCACGGCGAGTCGCGCGATCGGCGTATGACGCTCGGATACCGACTCGTCCCGCAGAGACGTTGTGGTGTCTTGGGACGCCACCTGGGTGGCGACCGGTTCGACGGCTGCGGACAGGTCACTGGCGAGCGCCGACCGACGTGCCCGGCGGCGCTCCGCCAGCCGGGCGTCGTACTGCTTTTCGAGCAGGAACGTCGTGCCTGCGTCAGCCTCGGCCTGGCGCGCTTCGAGAGCCTGGAGCGTGTCGTCGGTGGCGGTTACGTGCGCCTCGAAGGGCTGTGGGTCCCACAGCAGGGTGACGCGATACTCCCAGCAGCCGGCAAACCCGTCCAGTTCAGTGCGGAGACGGGGATGCGTGTCAGCAAGCCAGTCGGTGAGCGCACTGTCGCCGCCGGCGAAGACGGTGTCGAACCGCATCGGGAGTGGCGTGCCGAACACGTCACTGACATCGTCGACGACCTGCTGGTGGGTGACCAGCCACCGCTTCACCTGATCGATGTCGTCGGCGTCGTACACCGACGTGCAGTCGTGGACGACAGCGCCGACGCCGTCGACGGAGACCACGCGAACGGTCTCGTCGTCGATTCCCGTCGTCTCCCCGACGGAAGCTGATGGCACGGACGTGGTGTCGACGACGCAGTAGACGTACCGCCCGTCCGAAAGCTGTGCGCGAGCCTGCGACTGTGCGGGCGTCACGCTGACCCACCACCGGAGTCGCCGTCAGCGCTGTGCTGGGGTTCGAACCCCGGTGTGGAGTCGGCCTCCGACATCTGTGTGATGGCGTCCCGGAGCACGTGGTCCAAGTCGTCTTTGAACTCGTCGACGGCCGCCTCGATGTCCTGGTCGGCCTGCAGGCGGTCTAGTTCCGCCTCGAGCGCCTGGAGTTGGCTCCCGAGTCGCTCGATCTCCGCGTCCGACAGGGAGCCCGACTCCATGCGCCGCACGGCCTCCCCTTCGAGTGCCTCGACCAGGAGTTCGACGACTGTCACGACGAGCGCCGTGAGCCCGCTCTGGAGGTCCTCGTCGTCGTGGTCGTCAAGCGCGATCTCCATGTTACTCCGACCCCTCCGTTGTGGGTGGGTCAGGGCGCTCAAGCACCGACTTGCTGTCGTCGGCGTCCACGCCCGCGGCGGCAGTCACGCGCTCCATGTCGGTTCCCGTCGGGAAGTCAAGCCCGTACTCCGCGGCCGTCTCGAAGGACGCAATGGCTGCACGAAGCTCGACCCCGAGGAGCTCCGTGTCGCCGACGCTGACCGCGATGTCGGCGTTGACCACCACTCCCTTGTCGAGCAGCAGCTCCAGGGTTTCGGCGAGATCACCCTGTGAGCGCGTTGGTTTGGGGTCGCTCATTTGTCGGTGGTCGCCGTGTTGTGGAGACGCAGCCCATACAGCCGCGCTCGGGCCGCGGTCGTGGCGTGCGTGGGCTGTTCCGGGACGGTCGAGTGGGCGTTTCGGGCTGCGTTTTGGGCGTTCGTTCGTTGTGCCGGCAGCGTCGAATGTGCGGCCGGGTTGGTGGTGTCGCTGGTGGGCTGCTCGGTGTCGCTGCGGCGGCGGTTGCGCGCCCGCTGCTCGGCGAGCGCCGCGTGTTGGGCGATGAGTTTGCGCCGCGCGGCGTCCCGGCTCTGTTGGGCGTTCCGGCGGGCGTGCTGTGCGTTCTGGCCGTGGGTGTGTCGGTTCGTGGGTGTCATGTGTCGGTGGCTGATGGCTCGCTGGGGGTGACCCGCAGCTCGAGGATCTGGTTGGTGACCGTCAGCGACGTGATCGTCATCCCTGGGTCGTCGAGGGTGAGTCGCTCGACAACGTCGTCGCCGACGCTGATCGTGAGTGCGCCTGTGTCCTCAACGGCTGCATCGACGGCTGTCTCGTCGGTGACGCCCGGCAGGTCGGCGACCACCACGAGGTCGTCGCTGTCGTCGGACGCGCGGGTTTCGATGTGCGCCGTCTCCGCATCGCCTGCGTCGTCGGCGTTCCCGGCGGGCGTCGACGGCGAACGGGCGTCGGAACCCAGACCGATCGAAACGGCGTAATCGTAGTCGATTCGTGTGCGACCGCGGTCGATCGTGGAGTGGCCGTGCTGTTCGCCGTTGTCGTCGTCGAGTTCTGCGAGCGTCTCGATGAGGCGACTGAGCTGGTCGAGGAGCCCGCTCGGCCGGTCGGACGGATCGTCGGTGGGCATCAGTTCTTGATCTCCATGCGGTCGCGCATCTGGTCGCGGATCTGTTCGGCCGTCCGCAGTTGGGCTTCCAGCTCCTGTTTGCGGCGCTCGTACTCGTCCGCGGGCCGGTCGCCGATCTCGTACAGCAGCTGGTTTTCCTTGATCTGGTCGCGGATCTCGCTGGTGTCGTACAGTTCGTCGAGGGCCATCGTCTGGAGGATATCCACCAGCGAGAGGAACGGGTTCACGAACAGGTCATCGAGGACGAACACGGCTATCTACCCCCCTGTTGGGCCTGCTCAGCGCCGATATGGATGTCCACGAAGTTGTACGGGGGCCACGGGCCCGTGTACCGAACCGTGAGGTCGTCGTGGGCGGCGTCGATCTCGTCGATGGCGGCGTCGAAGGCGTCCCTGGTGTCGTGCTCGACCAGATACGACTTGTTGATGATCAGTCGGTCCGTGAAGCAGTCGTTTTCCGTTTCCCCGACGCTCAACGCACTCAGCCGGGCGGTGACGTCTGACCGAACCGCGGCCGTGTCGACGGCGGTGTCGTCACCGGGCGCAAGCACCTTCACGCCGAGCTCGACTGTGCCGGCGATCTCGGTGAGCGTGCTCCGGAGTGCCCGGCGTGCCCCCCGGAGCACGCCTTTCAGTGTGCGCGCGTTCTTGAACGCCATTCCGAAGCTCATTGGGACGACAGCGCGCGTGGCGTCGTGTTCGAGCACCGCCTGCAGGACGGTGTTGTGCGCTTCAACGGCCGCGTCGGTTCGCTCGGGGTCGGTCGTCTCGATGTCGGAGACGACCGCCGACAGCGATCTGTACGAGACGGTGTACGCGCGGGTCGCGCCGGCGACGCCGTCGACGTTCAGGGCGAGCGATTCGTTGTCGTCGATGATGCCGTACGTGTAGAGGTGTGACTCACTCATCCTGGGGCTGTGGGTCCGCTGATTGGTTCACGATGCAGTCTGCCATGATGGTCTGTAATCCGACAGCGAACGTGAGCAACTGCAGGACGACGCTGTCGACGTGCTCGATGGCGGCTTGGGCGTCCGCGACGCGGTACACCTTCCGCTTGGTGAGTTCGCTCATTTCGAGGAGGCCGGCATCGGCGAGCTGCTTGAGGTGTGGGTACATCGTGCCCGGGCTGACATCCGCGCCGAACAACCGCCGCACGTCCTGTAGCAACTCCTTGCCACAGGCACCGCCACGCACGGTGATCAACACCAGCAACACTTCGTCGATGTATTCGGCGATGATGTCGTCGCCGACGCCGTGGAGCTGGGCGTCGTCCAGCCAGGCCTCGAGCAGCGGGAGGTCGTCGCCGGTCAGCGGCGTGTCCGTGTAATGGTGTGGCGGATCATCGGTGTAGAGCTGGGACGTGTCGTCGATGGTGGCGTCGAGCGCCGCCGTGAGCTCCAGGGTCGGCAGCGAGAACTCCACGTCGGCGTCGACGCCGGCCGCATCCATCTCGGATTTGAGCTCCGCTAAGAGGTCGTCCATGCGGTCACACCATCTCCGTGAGCGTGATTTCCGGGATCGTGCCGGACTGGTCGACGCCGATTCCGAGCAGCGGCGTGAGCGGGGTTTCGCCGTACAGCACGATGGCGTCGCCGGCACACTCCAGTCGGAAGTGCATGTCCGCGACGCGGTCTGCTCGCGTGCGGAGGGCGGTCCCTGGCTTGGTGATGAGAACGCTTGCGTCGTTGTGCAGGGCGACGTAGTTCGCGAAGTCGCCCAGGCGGGTTTCGAAGGCGTGGTAGGCTGTATCCATGCTAATGACGTGTAGCAGCGGCCCGTCACTGTGCTCTCGGATCCGTTCGGCGCGGGCGATATACGGGTCGTAGGACAGCGTCCCGTGTTCGGTCGGCGTGGTGTCGTGGCCGGGCAGTCGGTCGGGATCCACTGCGTCGTCGTGGTCTCGCGTGGGGCCGGCGTACGTCTCGAAGACGTGGCAGTGCGTGTCGAACACCGCCTTGGAGAGGACCGCGCTGAGGTCGTTGTGCAGCAACCCCGGGCTGCCCTCCTTGGGGGGGACGACGGCGACCCCCATCTCGTTTGCGAGGAAGTTCCGGATCGCCGGCAACACCAGCACGCTCCAGGCATCGCGGGACAGGTCGGCCCCCAGATCGAGGTGGACGACCCCGCCGCGATTGAACCCCCCCGAGAGGATGGTATCGAGGTCTCGGATCCCCGTGGAGAATCGCGCCGTCGGGTTCGCCAACGGCTCCCAGGTCGCCTCGTCGGGGACCGACTGCGTGGTCGACAGCTCGACCGGTGTGATGGCTTTGAACTGTCCGTCGGCCAGCGTGAACGGCTGTAGGCGGTTCTCGATGCGGACGCCACGGAGCTTCTCTAACCGCAGCTGGCGTCTGGTGCGGCCGCGCTCGTTGTCCGTCACGTGGAGTGTCACGACGCCGTCGACGATGTACTCCAGTGGCGACTGGGTGGCCGTCTCGGACACCAACACGAGGCGCACGCCGGCGTCGCGGGCGAGCGCCACGAGTTGGTTGGTGACGGTTTCGATGCTGGGTGGGGAGTCGTGGCGGGCGGCTAGATACTCGTAGACCAGCCGCCAGCTGTCGAAGGCGAGTGTGAGCTTGGTGGCCGGGGCGCTGATGGCGTCGACCCACGAGAGCAACGACTCCAGGTTCAGCGTCTCGAAGGGAACGTCGACATCCATCGGCAACCCGAACGGGTCCTGTGAAAGGTCGAGCAGTGCTGTTCTGTCCAGTGCGGCGTGCCCTTCGACGTACATCTCGTAGACGGTCTCCTGATCAACGCGCGTGGACACGTAGAGCACGTCTCCCTCTCGGCTCAGCACGTCGAGGCCGCGGATCGTGAACAGCGTTTTGCCCGTGCCTGGGGCACCGTTGACCAGCAGCGTCTGGCCCGGCTCGCCGGTGAAAAACCGCCGGATCTCGCGGGGGAAGTGTGCGATCCCCTCGTGGGATGGGGGTGCGTGGAGTGGCGTGCGTGCGCTCATTGGTCGGTCTGTGTGGTCGTCGGTCGTGTGGTGCCGGTGGTCACCTCGCGGCGTGACTGTCTCAACGCTCTGTTACCTGGAGTTTCGACCCGTAATATTCAGTTCGACTACCATTACAAGTGTTGAAACAATCCGAACGCATTTTTATCTTGTTCAAGATTTTGTACAAATCAGCGAACTATTACGAGCGCCGAAACGGGGGTTGAACTCACAACGGCGGTTTTCCGGACACTCCCTGTAGTTGCGGGTGGGTACCACCCAGATCACTATGGCGCAACCAGACTCCTCAAGCTTGGCGGAGGTTCTCGACCGTGTACTGGACAAAGGCGTTGTCGTCGACGTGTGGGCTCGCATCTCGCTTGTCGGGATCGAGATCCTGACCGTCGAGGCCCGCGTCGTGGCCGCATCGGTCGACACGTTCCTCCACTACGCCGAGGAAATCGCGAAAATCGAACAGGCAGAACTCACTGCGGGTGCCGAGGCCCCCGAACCGGCACCCGAGGCGTAGCGAGAGCACTCCGGTGAGCAACCAGGGAGATGCATCGAACACAACCACACCACGCCGCTTTCTTAGCCCCATTCCACCCAGACAATGACGGTTACAGACCACCGAGAGGCGATGATCGAAGCCCGGGCGGCAGTCACCGACGTCCGCGAGGCGATGGACGCGTACGCCGAGGAGTTCGCCGCGGACGTCAACAGCATCCGTACGGACAGCCGGCACCGGGAGAACATCCGTGACATGCGGGCGGCCGTGGACGCGTACTGTGAGTCGTTCGCCACTGCTGTCAGCACTCACCACGACGAGACCGCCGCGCTCCGGGCGGACCTCGAAGCCACGGCAGCGGCGTTCGACGCCTACACCACCGCGTTCGCTGCCGACGCCGCCGCTATGCACGACGTTTCGGCGCTGCACCGCGACATCGAAGCGCTGCGCGAGGAGTTCCGTGCCGTCACGACCGACTTCGAGGACTACACCACCGACGAGTTCGCCCCCGCCGTCGGGGCGTTGCACGCGGACGCCGCTGAGACGGCGGCGTCGTTCACCGCCAAACAGGAGGGGTTCGAGGCGTACCGGCACGACGTGCACGAGAGTGCCGTCCCCGCGCTGACCGCTGACATCGCGGCAACGCGGGCTGACTTCGACGACACTGCGGCGTCGTTTGCTGCGTACGCACGTGCGTTCTACGGACACACCGACGACGCCACTGCCCAGACGGACGCCGACGACACCACTGCCCAGACGGACGTGCTGTCGGGCCAGGCCACAGTCACCAGGGCACAGCCCGAAGAGGACGACACGCCCGAGGACATGGTGCAGTGTCGGGTGTGCGAGGAGTACTACCAGGCGATCACTGAGCCCCACCTCCAGACCCATGAGATGACCATCGACGGCTACCGCGACGAGTACGGCGAGGACGTTCCGCTCCGGCCGGATGATCACGCATGACCGACACCTCACGGAACCGCAAGGTCAGAGGGTCGAAAATCCGGTCCTCGCGCAGCGATAAGCGTCAGTCACGGGGCAGCGAGGACAAGGAACTCAAGCGGCTCGCGGACGCGCGGGACACCGATTCCGAGCAGGCAGGCGACCGCGTCGGCGACGCGTTCATTCCCGACGAGCAGTCGTTCATCGAGACCGACGCGGTGGCGCGGGTCACCGACCGCATGCGGCGGTGGCTCAGCGTCGACCGACCGGTTCACTTGATCGGACCGACTGGCTGCGGGAAGACCGCAGTGGCGATGCACGTCGCTCGGACGCGTGACCGGCCGGTGGTCTGGGTCAACGGGGACGCCGACCTCACGACGAGTGATCTGGTCGGGGAGTACGCCGAGACCGAGCGCATCTCGGAGCACGACCAGTTCATCCACAACGTCGTCAAGCGCAAGGACATCGTCCGTGACCGCTGGGTTGACAACCCGCTGACGCTGGCCGTCCAGGAGGGCGCGACGCTCGTGTACAACGAGTTCTCGCGCACCAAACCAGTGGCCAACAACGTGTTGCTGTCGGTGTTCGAGGAGGGCGTCCTCGAGCTCCCCGGCAAACGCGGGGCGTCGCGGTACGTCGACGTGCATCCGGCGTTCCGAACGATCCTGACCTCGAACTCCGTCGAGTACGCCGGCGTTCACGAGCCACAGGACGCGTTGCTCGACCGGCTGGTCGGGCTGCACATGGACTTCTACGATGCCGAGACCGAGACCGCCATCGTTCGTGCGCACGTCGAGGCGGCCGACGTGCCGGTCGCGGCCATCGTGGGGATGATGCGCGAACTCCGGGAGCGCCTGGAGATCACCGTCGGCACCCGCGCCGCGATCATGGCGGCCGAAGGGCTGACTGCGGCCGACGACCCGGACGCCGACACCGTCGTGGACGTGTGTACGGACGTGCTGGCGTCGAAGGTGAGCCAGCGAAGCGACGTCGAGGCGCTCCGGGACGTGATCGAGGAGACGCTGGCTGACCGCGGAGTAACGCTTTCGTGATGGCACCCGACTACGCACACGCATGGACGATCCAGTAGCCGACCAACCGGACGGCACGGATGAGACCCCCGACGGCGACACAGCGGGATCGTCGCCGATCGGGCTCGCTGACGCCCAGGCGCGTGCTCGGGAGGCCGTTGCCGAGCTGCTCGAACACCCCTTCGACGGCATCATCACCGCCGAGTCGGGGGCCGACGGCGGGTGGCGAATCCTCGCCGAAGTGGTCGAGCGGAGCGCCGTCCCCGACACCCAGGACATCATCGGCCGATACGAGATCACGCTCGACGACGGCGGCCGCGTCACCGGGTACGAGCTGCGTGAGCGCTACCGGCGCGGCGAGATGAAAGAGGAGCTGTGAGGCGGGGCGGGAGCCGGCACCCCCACGCCGTGGCGGTCAGTGGGTGAACAACCGAAGCGAGGATTTATCCGCGTTGTGAACGCGACAGTGATGCAGGTCATCATCGTCGGAGCGGGGACGGTCGGAGCGCCGCTGGTGGACGTTGCGACTGGATCCGGGAACGAGGTCGTCGTCGTCGAGCAGGACGGGGGGCGCGCGAACGAGATCGCCGACGCCTACGACTGTGCGGTGTTGCACGCCGACGCCACGGACGAGTCGACGATCCAGGACGCAGGGGCCGACCGCGCCGACGCCCTGATCACCACCACTGGGCGGGATCCGACGAATCTCTTCGTGTGTCTGCTCGGGGCCGAACACGACATCCCCACGGTTGTGTCGCTGCTACAGCGCCCGGCGCACCGCCACCTGTTTGCGGAGTTGGGCGTCTACACGGTTGCCGGGCTGCACGATCTCGCCGCCGAATCACTGTACCGGGTTGCCAGACAGCCCGCCGTATCGGAGTCCATGCCGGTTGCTGGTGACGCGGCCGTGTTCCGGATCACGGTGGGCGCTGACGCGCCGATCGCGGACACGATGCTCGTGGATGCGCGGTCGACGGGGGTGTTGCCCGACGACGTCCTGGTTGTCGCGGTCCGGACGGGCGACGGGGAGGCGGAGATCGCGCGCTCGGAGACGACGATCACCCCCGGTGACGAAGTAACGGTGTATTCGAGCCGTGGCACCACGGCGGACGTGACAGCTGTGTTCAGCACTGACGTTCGCGAGGACGGCGCCCGCGGGCGGTTCTGAGTGGATGGCGGGCGTGGTTGCGTCCGCGATCGACGCATCCATACGGACGGACTCGTGAGAACAGCCCAGCACGGGGAGACGGATTTCATTCATGGCTTCGCTTCTCGCACTCGTGGCGCTCGTTGCATCGATGTTCATGGCGTTCACCGTCGGCGCGAACAGCAACTCCGCACCGATCGCGCCGGCGGTGGGCGCGAACGCGCTGTCGACGCTGCGTGGGGCGTTGCTGGTCGGGATCGTGGCCGGGCTGGGCGCGATCTCCCAGGGCGGCAGCATCTCCGAAACCATCGGGCATGGACTCGTCACCGGTGTCACGATCACACCCCTGGCCGCCGCGGCGACGCTGCTGACCGCCGCCACCCTCATCACGATCGGGAACTCACGGGGATACCCGATCCCGTCGGCGTTCACCGTCACCGGCGCTGCGGTCGGGGCGGGCGTCGCACTCGGGGGCGGGTTCGCGGTCGGCACGTATCTCAACATTCTGGGGTTCTGGTTCGCGATCCCGATCGTCGAGGGCGTGCTCGCGTACGCGCTCGCTCGGGTGCTGATCGGTGACCGTGTTCCGGACCACGTGACAGTGCCCGTGCTCGCGGGCGGTGTCGGGTATGCGTTGGCGATGATTCGGCTGTCGGTGCTGCCCGCGCCACAGGGCGCGCGGGCCACGGTCGCCGGCGTCGTCGCGCGCCACCTCCCTGCGGGGGTGGTGCCCACCACCGCACTGGGCGTCGCCGGCGCTATTGCGGTGGTGCTCGCGGGCGCGATGTACTGGCAGTTGCGGCGGGACGTGACGACCGGCATCCACCGGCTGCTGGTGGGGCTTGCGCTGGCCGTCCTGTTCACCAGCGGCGGATCCCAGGTGGGGCTTGCCACGGGGCCCCTGGAGCCAGTGTTCGAGTCCGCGCTGGATCTGCCGGCGATATACCTGCTGGTTCTCGGCGGCGTTGGCATCCTGGTTGGCGGCTGGGTGCGGTCGCCGCGACTGATCCAGGCGGTCGCCAGGGAGTACGCGTCGCTTGGCCCGAAGCGGTCGATCGCGGCGTTCATCCCGGCGTTTCTGACCGCACAGGCGGCGATCATGTTCGGCTACCCGATCTCGTTCAATAAGGTGATGATCTCAAGCATCATCGGGGCCGGGCTCGTCGGTGGAGCGGCCGACACTGGCGGCGTGTCGGTCACGAAGACGGGCTACACGGTGGCGGCGTGGGTCGGGTCGATGGTGGGCGGGGCGGTGCTCAGTTTCGGACTCTACCGGCTGCTGGCGGCGATACCGGGATTACAGTAGGCACCGGGAGTCGGCGTATGAATGTGCGTTCGGCTGTGTTCCCGGAGTGCGAGAACGGCCCCCTTGGTTAACTGTGGGGCTGGCGTACACACACACGAGGAGGTGTCCAACGAATGATTCGACACACTGGGCTCGCACAAATGGGGCCACACCATGGTGCGCACGGGCCGATGGGGGGCGGCATGGCCGGGGGGCTGATCTCGACTGTCCTGTGGCTGGTCGTCCTGGCTGCACTCGTGGTAGCGATGGGGTATCTCGTGGTCCGTGTCCGCCGTGCCATGGACGATGATGGGGCGACCGGCGGCGACACCGCCATGGCAGTGCTGCGGGAGCGCTACGCGGCCGGCGACATTGACGACGAGGAGTTCACGGCTCGACGGCGCACTCTCGAACGGGAGCGCGATGAGACGCCCCCGAAACACCAGTGAGACGGGGCCAGTCGGCAGGAGCGCGGCGGCCGGGTTACAGGGGTGGCTCGGTGACGGAATCGACATCGAACCGGCGGATCTCCGGCTCGCCCGCGAGCAACTCCGGAAGCTGCTGTTCGAACGCCTGGAAGTGGTCGGTCTGCGAGTGGGCGTCGAACGCGGCGGCGTCCTCGTACTGCTCGAAGAACCGAACCACGTTGGGGTCCGAAACGTCGACCGCGGCGCGGTAGTCGATCAGTCCGTCCTCGGTCTGTGACTGCTCGACGAGGTCCGCGATCAGTTCGAGGGCGTCGTCGCGCGCGTCGGGGTCGAATCGGAACGTTGCGTGTACGACGATCATGGGGTGACCGAGGAGGGCCGCGGGGAAACGTGTGATGGATGGATAGTGTCGTGCCGGTTCCGGGTCCGAGACCACCCAGGGAACTTACGGCCGGTCGCGCACACGGACTGATATGGCGCAGCACGGAACAGTCAAGGTCCCGGACGGCAAGCTCGTTAGCGTGTCGCTGACAGCCAACGATCGCATCACGTCGGTGCGCGTGACTGGCGATTTCTTCCTCGAACCGCCGGAGGCGCGCCCACACCTGGAGCGCGCGATCGAAGGGCACCCGGTGGACGTCGACGCCGCCACGCTCCGGGAGGCGATCGCGGACGTGGACGCCCGTCTGATCGGGTTCGAGGCGCGCGATCTGGCCGCCGCCACCATGGAGGCGATCGCGTGACGCTTCGCGTCATCACCGACGGCACGTACAGCGAGCCGGTCCAGCAGGCCCTCGAACGTGTGCTTGCGGACAAGGTTGCGGCTGGCGACATCGGGCCAACACTCCGGGTGTGGTACCGGGACGCCCCCGCGGTCCCGATCGGGCGGTTCCAGTCCTACGAGGACGAGGTCGCCACCGACTACGTGGAGCGCCACGACATCGACGTGGTGCGGCGCGCGACCGGTGGCGGGGCGATGTACGTCGAACCCGGTGCGGTGCTGACGTACTCGCTGTACCTCCCGCCCGAGGACGTTCCCGACGACGTTGCCGACAGCTACGTGTACCTCGACCAGTGGGCCATCGACGCCCTGCAGGCTGTCGGCATCGACGCCAGCTACGAGCCGCTGAACGACATTGTGCACGCCGACGGCAAGCTCGGCGGGGCGGCGCAGCTGCGGACTGACGGGGCGGTGTTGCACCACACGACGATGAGCTACGATCTGGACATCGAGCGGATGCTTCGCGTGCTCCGGATCGGGGAAGAGAAACTCTCGGATAAGGCCGTGGCGTCCGCCGAAAAGCGGGTTGCAGTGATGACTGATCACACTGACGCGTCGCGTGCCACGATCGTCGATGCACTCGTTGCGGCGATCGGGGACACGTTCGAAACGCGGCGGGGATCGCTGTCGGCGGCGACTCGGGAGGCGGCGCGCACGCTCGCAGCCGAACAGTTCGACACGGCGGCGTGGACGCGGAAGCTGTAGGGTGCCCGGAATCGCTACGTGAGCACGCGCTTGACGTCGAGGCCGGTCGCGCGCCGCACGACCGCCTGCACGGGATCGACGGCGTTGCGGAGGTTGTGTGAATCGCCGTCCAGCACCACGAGGGCGGCGCGCCGCCCGGGTTCGATGACGCCGCAGTCGAGGCCGGCGATCTCGGCACCGGCGGTGGTCGCCATTCGCAGGACATCGGTGGCGGAGACGTCGAAGCGCTTGGCGGTGGTGGCCATCTCCCGGAACATCGACGGCGGGTTCAACATCACGTTGTCAGTGCCGAGCGCAACGGTGGTGTGATCGAGGAGGGCGGGGATCGGTGCGTCGCCGACATCGAGCACCGTGTTTGCTCGTGGACAGACCGCGATCGGGACCGACTGGTCAGCGACACGCGTGAGGTGGGTGTCCTCGGCATGCACCATGTGCACGAGGAGGTCGGGCTCCAGGTCCAGGGCCGGATGGATGTCGGTGGCGTCGGGTTCGCCGGCGTGGATCGCGAACGGGGCGTCGCGACGCGTGCAGGCGGCGCGTTCGTCGGCGAAGTCGTTGTCGTTGGCACCGGACGCGCCGTAGCCGTCGGCGATGTCGAGCACGTCCGGGTCCCCGCTGCCGAAGATGAACGGCGTCACGTCGACGGTGTCGGCGGCGGCGCGCAGTGCCTCCGTGCCGGGGCGGCCGGACTCCCGGAAGTCCAGGCAGGCAACGGTGCCGGTCTGGTGCATGAACGTGAGCGTGTGGCGCATCGCTGCCACCAGGTCGTCGTCGTCGGCGGCCGCCAGACGCCGATGTTTCAGGCTGTTCGGCGGCGCTACGGCGTCGTCCAGGGAGAGCCCCACGGCCGCTTCTTTCGCGATGGAGTCGCCGAGATGGGTGTGGGCGTTCACGAACGCGGGGAGAATGATGTCTTCGGAATCGACGTGGGTGTCTTCCTCGACGGCGTCGATGCGGCCGTCATCGATCACGACACGTCCCCGGGTCGGCTCGAAGGCGTCGCCGGCGAGAACGGTCCCTGCGAGTTCAGTCATACCCGCACTCGGCACTGGGGACCGATATGCGTTTTCGAATGCGCGAGTCCCGACTGATTGTGGGGGAGTGGCGCACGCACGTTCCTGAGTGCTTTTACGTGTCGTGGCTGAATACGGTGGTATGCGCGTTGTCGCCATTGGAGTCGGCGGTGCCGGCGGACGCATCGTCGATGCGCTCCACGAAGATGACAGCACACGAGAGGCGTCGTACCTGGCCGGCGGGTCGGTGCTTGAGACCGACCGCGGTGCGCTGGCTGCGCTCGACGCCGTCTCCGAGGAGGATCGCCACCACTTCGGGCACAGCGGGTTCGGGGGTGATGCCGACAGTCCCCGGGAGCGCATCGAGGCGCTCGCCGAGGACGATCACGTCGAGATGCGGCGGGCGGTCGACTCGGCGATCACCTCGGATGCGGCCGCGATCATCGTGATCGCAGGGGTTGGCGGGGCGACCGGGTCAGTGATCGCGCCGAAACTCACCGACGCGTTGCAGCGCATCTACGACCGGCCGGTGTACGCGGTGTCGGTGCTGCCGGCGACCCACGAGGAGGTTCCGCCGGAGAACCCGGCACGCGCGATTGCGGCCTTCGAGAGCGCGGCGAACGCACAGCTCGTGTTCGACAACGACGCCTGGGTTGACGACAGAAACGACGTGGAAGACGTGACCGACGGGCTAAACGCGGAGTTAGCGATGCGACTCGGGGCGCTGTTCAGCGCCGGGGAGGCCGTGACTGCGGAGTCCGTGGGGCAACGCGTGGTCGACGCCAGTGAGGTCATTTCGACGCTCGACGAGGGCGGGCTGGCGACGATCGGGTTCGCCCGCCAGCCGCTCGGGACCGACGGGGACGACGGCTCGCTGCTGGATCGCGCCCGAGAGCTGGTTGGGATGGATGAGACGACCGTCGACGAGGTGGAGTCGATCAAGGCGGTGGAGACGACCCTGCGGCAGGCGACAAACGGCCGGTTGACGTTCGACTGCCCGCGGGACGCGGCCAGGAGCGGGTTGCTCGTGGTGTCCGGGCCGCCGGAGTGGCTCCACCAGACGGCGGTGTCCGACGGCCAGAGTTGGCTGGCCGACGAGATCGGGTCCGTACAGCTTCGCACCGGTGACAACCCGATGCCCGGCGGGGACGAGCTCACGATCCTCGTACTGCTCGGTGGGATTCGGGGTGCACCCCGCATCAAAGAGATCCAGGCGGCCACCGATTGAACCGCCGTCGAACCCGCCGTGACGGTCCGAAACGACACAAACTTCACCCTACAGTGTCCAGTGTTGTGCACTGATGGTTGATCGTGATTCGTGGGTGTCGAACGTCGGGTTCGTGCTTGCAGCCGTCGGCAGTGCGGCAGGCCTCGGGAACATCTGGCGGTTCCCCTGGCTGACCGCCGACAACGGCGGGAGCGCGTTCCTCGCGATGTACCTGTTGCTCGTGGTTGGCATCGGGGTCCCGGGACTGCTCGCGGAGTTCGTGCTCGGGCGGCGTGGCCGCCAAACACCCATCGGCGCGCTCCGCTCGCTGATCGGTTCCCGATGGGGGACCGCAGTGGGGACGTTCAACGTCATCACCACCGTGGTGATGCTGTCGTTCTACTCGGTTGTCGGCGGCTGGATCCTCCGGTACACACTGCTCTCACCGACGGGCGCGTACTTCGCACAGCCACAACAGTACTTCAGCCACGCGAGCCACGGCCTCCCTGCAGTCGGATTCCATCTGCTGTTCCTCGGGATCATCGCTTTGATCGTCTTCTTCGGCGTGAGCCAGGGGATCGAACGCGTCTCGAAAGTCATGCTCCCCGCGGTCGTCGTGTTGCTCGGCGGGCTGGCTGTCTGGACGGCCACCCAACCCAACACCGCCGCCGGCTACGCGTTCTACCTCGGCTTCGACCCCGACTACCTCGCTGCGAATTTCTTTTCGGTGCTTGGTCCCGCCGCGGGGCAGGCACTGTTCACGCTCTCACTGGGCGCTGGCGCGATGCTCACGTACGCCTCCTACCTCGACGACGACGCCTCGCTGCCACGAGATACGGTCGTGATCGCGATCTCCAACACGGCGATCGGCGTGCTCGCCGGGCTGGTCGTCCTCCCGTTGTTGATCTCCCAGGGCATCACCCCGGGACAGGGCGGCCCCGGCGCACTGTTCGTTGCCCTCGCAACCGCGTTCGGTGCACTCCCGGGTGGCAACGTTGTCGCCACGGTCTTCTTTTTCACCGTGCTGTTGGCGGCCGTGACCAGCGGCATCAACCTCCTCGAAACCCCCGTGGCGACGCTTGTCGACAACTACAACGCCTCCCGGCGGGTCGCGACGGCGGCAGTGACACTGCTGCTCGCGGCCACCGGCAGCGGGCTGGCGCTCGCCGGGCCGGCGTTCCGGTTCGTCTCCGGCCCCGTCGTTGATGTCATGCTGACCCTAGGCTTGCTTGCGTTCCTCGGGATCGTCGGTTGGGTGCTGCGCGAGGAGGCAGCAGCTGAGTTCCGGGCCGGTGCCGGCCGCCTCAGCGGGCTGGCGACCCCGTGGGTGGTGGCGGTTGGCTGGGTGCTTCCGGTGGTCGTCGTGTTTTCGTTGACGACGACAGTGGCGTCCATTACCGGCGTCTCGCTGACGAACACCACGCGTGCGGCGATCGCCGTTGGCGTGGCGGTCGCGTGCCGCACTGCCGTCACGCGAACAGCGTGACGGAGACTGTCTCGTCGCCGGCGAGTAGCAGTGGCTCAGTCGTCGGTCGTCGTCGGGTCCGAGTTCGGGGAGATCGCCCCCATCTCCGGCGTTTCAGTGCCGGTGAGGGCGGTCTGTAGCTTCCCCGCCAGGACTGCGAGCACGTAGACTCCAACGGCGAGCAACACGATCACTCCCCCGGCAGTCGCTTCCCCGTAGTAGGAGACGGCGATGCCCAACACCACGGCGATTTCCGCGAGCACGACTGACACGAGCAGTGATTCGTTGAAACTGCGAGCGACCTGTGACGCTCCCGCCACGGGGACGACGAGCATCGCCGCCACGAGGATGACGCCCATGATCTGCATGGCACCGACGACGACCATGGCGGTCAGCATCACCATGATGCGGTTGTACCAGTTCACGGACAGCCCGGAAACCGCAGCGGCGGTCTCATCGAAGGTCACGTACAGCAGTTGGTTGCGGGTCACTCCGACAACGCCGATGATGATCGTGAACAACACCAGGAGGATGGCGGCGCTGTCGGTGGAGACCGTCGAGAGGTTCCCGAACAGGAACTGATTGACGCCGACGGCCAGCCCACCAGCGTTGATGCTGATGAGCGTGGTGCCGAGCGCGAACCCAGTGGACAACACGATCGCCATCGAGACGTCGTTGTACGCGTCGGTCGTCTCCGAGATCACCTCGATCAGTAGCGCCGCGACCATCGCCACGATCACCGCCGTCAGGTACGGCGAGATCCCGAACTCAAAGACGGCGTTCAAGAACAGGCCGATGGCAACGCCGGCGAACCCAGTGTGGGCGAGGGCGTCCCCTATGAGGGCGAGTTGCCGGTGGACTAGGAACGTCCCGATGAGCGGGGCCATCACGCCGATGCAGAGCCCAACCAGGATCGCGCGGTGCATGAACCCGTATTGGAGGACCTCCAGGCCGGTTGCACGCGCAACCCCGGTCATGAGCTGCGACCAGACGCCAAGCAGCCAGTACAGCGGGCCGAGCAGCGGTTCGATGACTGCCGGCTGGACGATCACGTCCGTCATCAGTCGTCACCGAGCACGGCGGTCGTGGTGCCGAACGCGCGTGCGAGCGCGTCGCTGTCGACGAACTCCGCCGTGGGGCCGTCGAAATGTAGTTCTCGGTTGAGACAGATGACGCGCTCGGCGTGCTCGGTGACCGCACCCAGGTCGTGTTCGATGAGCACGACCGTGATACCGTCGTCGTGCAGCACGTCCAACAGGTCGTAGAACGCAGCCACGGACTCGATGTCGACGCCGACCGTGGGTTCGTCGAACACGAGCAGTTCGGCCTCACCGGCGAGCGCGCGAGCGATGAACGCGCGCTGTCGCTGTCCGCCGGATAACTCGGTGACGCGGCGGTCGGCGAACGCCGACATGCCGACCGTGTCCAGCGCCTCGTCGACGACGGCCCAGTCGTCGGCCGACAGCTGGCCGAAGCCGACGTGTGGGAACCGCCCCATCTTGACCACCTCCCGGACGGTGATCGGCATCTCCTTGGAAGCGCTCGCGTGTTGGGCGACGTAGCCGATGCGCGAACCGGTGTCGAACTGGTGTGCTGGAACCCCGAACAGGCGGGCACGACCACGGTCGGGCCGCAACAGCCCGAGCATGAGCTTCATGAGCGTGGACTTCCCGGAGCCGTTGGGCCCGACGACGCCGATGTACTCACCGGGTGAGACCGCAAGGGAGATGTCTTCGACGACCGGGGTGGCTGTGTACCCGAACGCGACATCGGCGAGCTCGATGGCGGGCGTGTCGGCAGTGTTGTCGTGGTGTGGTGTCATTCGAAGTTCCTCCATGTGGCGTTCCACTCGGCGCCCCCGACGTCGTCCGGAGCCGCGTTCCCGAGCAGGAGCTTGAACGTGGGCATGTTGATGTTACGCGCGATCTCCTCGTAGCCCCAGCCCTGCTGGACCCAGTCCTCGCGAACGCCCGCGTAGGGCGTGACTGGGTAATAGGCTTCCACGTCGGTTTCACTGAGCAGCTGTTCGGCGGGGCGGCGGGTTTCGAACACGGCCGCACCGATGTACGTGATGTCGTTGTCGTCGATCGTTTGCTTGGCGTCCATGATGTCGGATGCCTTGACCGTCCCGCTGGCGGCCAAGTTCACCACCAGCGGCCGCATTTCGATGTCGTAAGCCGTCCCGAGGTATTGGAACGCGTTGTGCGCGGCCAACTGAACGACGTCACGGTCGGCGCGGTCGAAGATGGCGGCGTATGCGTCGTCGAGCTCGTCCAGGACCCCGGATTTGTACGCGGCGGCGTTCGTTCGGAGTGTGTTTTCGTGGGAGGGTGCGAGCTGAACGAACCCCTCGGTGAGGTTGTCGATGGACTGCTTGGCTCGGTTCGGATCGAGCCAGAAGTGAGGGTCTTTGCCGCGGTTCTGGCCGATGCCCTCCTCGTCGCGGTCGAGGCTCGCAGCGAGGTCAACGAGTTCGACGCCATCCCGAACGTTGATGCGGCGAGTATCGGCGTCGTCGTCGTCCAGTGATTCGATTGCGCGGTCAACCCAGGGTTGAAAATCCGGGCCGACGTGAATGAGCGCGTCGGCGTCGAGGATCTCCTTGGTGATGCTTGCGTTCGGCTCCCAGCCGTGGCCGTGGAGCCCCGTGGGAATGAGATTGCGGACGGTGATCGGCGTGTCGGCGACGATCTTCCGCGCGAAGTCATAGAAGCTGAAAAACGACGCGACTGCGACGGTCGGTCCCGATTCCGGGTCTCCGTCGGTGTCGCCGCTCGTTATGCAACCGGCGAGGCCAGCGCTGAGAACGCCGGCGCTGGCAGTGAGTGTGCGTCTGCGTGAGAGGTGCGTGTGTGTCTGCTCGTCCATCGGTACTGGGAACGTGACGGATAGAATTATAAAGTAGTTTCTATCTAAATCTAAATTTAGATGTATCAAATCCTTGGACGGGCGTTCCCACCAGAGACCACGCGATTCCCACGATCGTGCAACTGACGCCCGGCTAAAGGCCCGAGAGAAGATCTAATATCGGCATGCCGATCGAAGGGGTAAGTACAGACACAGGCAACGCGATGGCCACACAGGGTAGGTTCTCGTTTTGGGTAGGGATAGCGAGGCGACAGGAGTTCACTTGCGCTAACTGGAAGCCGGTGCTCGGGAACCGATTACCAATGGCGAGTTCGTCTTTGGCCGCGGTGTGACACCAATAGACGTGAATAAGAACGCAGAGCTCGGATCGTTCGAGGTCCGCACAACGACTCCAGACCGGATCGTCTGCTGTTGGCGAGCAGAGGTGGAATAGTTGTGCGGGGCGGTCGTCTACTGAAGCGTTTCGCTGCCCGAAGGTGTGTCTAGAGTGACATCGACCCCAGGATCCGCAGACCACCAATCGTCGCCTGGAGGCCGTTCGCCGTCGTCAGTGTCGAACTTTATTTCGTCTTCTTTGTCGGGTTTGACCTTCCCCTGAACGATAGTTTTTGAGTCGTACCGTTTGACTGTGTCATTACCTAGGAACCCGGTATCGACAGTTTCACAGGTTGCATCGCTGTCTGGGACTTCCGCCCTGTAACCGCCTGTTCCGCCGTTTGAAGCGACTTCAAACGTGATCGAGAAGGATTTCGTGGAGGTGGGCTGAACCGACTCCGACTGGGCTGTATTTTCACTAGCTACAGCGCTTCCGGAGACAACTGCCAACCCCGCTGCAGTCGTACCGGCGGTACGGATGATGTCGCGTCGCGTTCGTTGGCGTGACATGATACACATTTCTTTTCTACCCGGTAAATAATATAATTTTGTTTCATTATGTATGTTGAAACGGAATTAAGGGCGAGTTCAACGGAGAGCAGAAATACACTACCCAGGGTGTGGCCCTGCAGTGTGGATCTCGGACAGAAACGATCAGCAATATCCAATAACGAATTGTGGGAGCCAAACAGAACTGAGCTGGAATTGACGGATCGTTTGCAGCAGTCAAACCATAGCGGATAACCCGTCCATAGTATGTACAGAATCATAGTTGTTGGGAGAGAGACACAGCCATGAGAAGTGTTATCGAGAGCTTTGCCCAGTGAAGACACGACAGTGGTACTGAACGATTGTCTAAGAACGTTCGGTATTTATGCGTGGAACTGACTACCGTCACCGAAAACGCGGAATCACTCTCCAAGACCGTCAGTGCGCTCATCGGACACACCAGCGACGATTTAGCATACATACGAAATCCGGTAGTTCGGTTGGTGTGGTCGGTGGGCTGCGCGACGACGGCGCAGGTGTGGAGACGACCGCCCGATTCGATTATGCCACAAGACCCATCGGAGTCACCATCCACGGCGGACACGAATCGCACGACAAATGACCACACACGGCCTGGGCCGGCTCCAACCGTTCCCGCCGGAAAGAACGTCGCCGAGCTCACCGTCAAGGCGGTGTTGATCGGGCTCGCGCTCAACGTGTTGCTGCTCACTGCGAACATGTACCTCGGGATGCGGTCGGGGCTCACGATCAGCGCCTCGATCCCGGCGGCAGTCATCAGCATGGGACTGTTCTACGCGCTGCGGTACGCGGGCATCGGCGGCACGATCCTGGAGAACAACATCGTACAGACGATGACTTCGGCGGGCGAGGCACTGGCCGCCGGTGTGATCTTCACGATCGCGGGCGTCACGTTCCTCGATCAGTCCATCAACATCGTCGAAACCGCGGCCGTGGCTGCGTTGGGTGGGCTGCTCGGCGTGCTGTTCATGATCCCGATGCGGCGGTATCTCATCGTCGACAAGCACGAACAGCTGCCCTACCCCGAGGGCACGGCGTGTGCGGACGTGCTCGAAACCGGCTCGGAAGGCGACGGCGGGGTGAAACTCATCTCACTGGGATTCTTCGTGAGCTTCATCTACATGTGGTTGGCCAACGGCATGGCCGTGATGAAGACGACCCTCGAAACGGCGTTCTCGGCGGGTCAGACCCGCGGGTTCGCGATCGGCGGTGACTTCACGCCCGCCCTGATCGGCGTCGGCTACATCATCGGTCCGCGGATCGCAGCGTACGTGTTCGGTGGCGGGCTGGTGGCGTGGATGATGTTGATCCCGCTGCTCATCACGGGCGGGTTTGTGCCCGATCAGGCGGCGAATCTCACCCTGATGGGACAAGCACACGCGGTCTGGGATCAGTACGTGCGATACATCGGTGCGGGCGCGATGATCGTGGGCGGGTTCTACGCGATCATCTCGATGGCTGGAACGATCCGCGACGCGCTTGCGTCCGCGGCCGCCGAACTCAGCGGCTCCAAATCGGAAACCGCGACACAGATCCCCCGAACCCAGCGCGACCTCTCGATGAAAGTGGTCGTGCTCGGGGCGCTCGCGATCACGATCGCGCTGGTTGCGATCCCACAGGTCGAACTCGGCGTTCTGGGCGGTGTCATTGCCGTGGTCGCCGCGTTCCTGTTCGTTGCGGTGTCCGCGTACCTGGTCGGGGTCGTCGGCAGCTCGTCGAACCCAGTCTCCGGGATGGCGGTCGCGACCGTCCTGATCGCCGCACTCGCGATGAAATCCACCGGCGTCTCGGATCCGGTCGTGGTGCTCTTGACCGCCTCCGTTGTTGCGATCGCCGCGGCGGTCGCCGGCGACACCTCACAGGACCTGAAAACCGGCTACCTGCTCGGCGCAACCCCACGCAAACAGCAGATCGCACAGATGGTCGGGATCGCGATCTCGTCGGTGTTCGCGGGCTGGGTGCTGTCGTTTTTCAACCAAGCGTACGGCATCGGAAGCGAGACGATCCCCGCTCCGCAGGCCGGCATGATGGCGCTGATCTCGGAGGGAGTGCTCACTGGAAGCGCGCAGTGGGGGATGATCCTCATCGGTGCCGTCTTCGCGATCGTGTTGATCATGATGGACGTCCCCGTGTTGCCGTTCTCGGTCGGCATCTACCTCCCGATCACGCTCGCCACGCCGATCTTCCTCGGCGGGCTGCTGCGGGCGGGCGTCGACCGATACGTTGACTGGCGCAGCGACGACGGCGACGGGGCGGCAAAGGAACGTGCGACCTACCGCGGCCGAATCATTGCCGCCGGGCTGATCACTGGCGAGGCGATCATGGGGATCGTCGTCGGCGGGATCTACGTGCTCGGGATCGGCGCCGACGAGGGCGCGCCGTACGCGGTGGGACTCGCATCCGGCACACAGACGCTGCTCGGTGGCGTGGCGCTCGTCGCTCTCGTCGCCGTCTTCGTCGGCGGCGTCATCCGCGACCCACAGGACACATGACAACACACGCGCCAACTGCGATTCCGGAGCGCACAACAGAGGAGTGGACGGTCACGCAGACCGACGACGTGGTGCAGGTCACGATCACGCGAACGGTCGCCCCGCGGAACCGCGTCGATGGGTTCCTGTTTGACCTCTTCGACGCGGACCGCGACCGCAAGCTCGTGCTCGATGCGGTTGGCGCAACCGTCTGGCGCGCCTGCGATGGCACCAACACCGTCGCGGACATCGCGTCTCGCGTCGCCGATGAACACGACGCGGAGCGCGTTGCGCCGGTCGAAGAGACGCTCGGCCACTTCCTCATGCAACTCGGGGAAAAGGACCTGCTTCGGTTCGAGGAGTGACCACGGTCGGCGAAGCGCTCGGGTGGTATTAGCGACCGGAAGACGGTGCCGAATCGGTTGCGGGGCTGCTCGACGCGACGACCTGTGTGTGCGTGAAAGATCGCACAGTATAATGGATGTATGACGTGGTTTCTCCGGAGATAATGCGTGTTCTCGTAAAGTATATGCGGCTCCCCGGTGAATTTTTAGTACGGCCTAACTCATGACGAGCGTATTCAAATCGCCATCGACGTACGTACAGGGACGCAACGTGACGACCGACATCGGCACGCACGCGGAATCACTCGGTGACACAGCATTGCTAGTCGCCGACGAGATCGTGATGGACATGATCGAGAGCGACGTGCACGAAAGCCTCGCGGAAGCCGGACTCGACGGCTCATCGGTCGTGTTCAACGGGGAGTCCTCGGAGGACGAGATCGAGCGGATCGCGTCCGTTGCTGTCGACGAGGGTGCCGACATCGTTATCGGGGCCGGAGGCGGCAAGGCCCTGGACACCGCGAAAGCAGTCCGCGAGGAGGTCGGCGGCGCAATGGTGTCGATGCCGACGATCGCATCGATGGACGCGCCGACGAGTTCGCTGTCAGTGATCTACAGCGAGCACGGCGAGTTCGAGGATTACTGGTACTACGAGCAGCACCCGGACTTGGTGATCGTTGACACCGAAGTGGTCGCTGCAGCGCCGGCTCGGTTCCTGCGCTCGGGGATCGCAGACGGGCTTGCAACGTGGTTCGAGGCGGACGCAGTCGCACAGTCCGGCGGCGACAACGAGGTCGGTGGGAAACCAACCCGCGCGGGACACAAGCTCGCCGAGCTGTGCTATGAGACGCTCCGTGAGCACGGTGCCGGCGCGCTGGACGCCGTCGAGCACGATGCCGTGACCGAGAGCGTCGACGCCGTGATCGAGGCGAACACGCTGCTCAGCGGGCTGGGGTTCGAAAGCGGCGGGCTGGCGGCTGCCCACTCCGTGCACAACGGCCTCACGCAGCTCGCGGAAACGCACGACGCGACCCACGGTGAAAAGGTGAACATCGGTACGATCACGCAGCTCGTGCTGGAGGGGCATTCCGACGCGAGGATCGAGGAGTTCATCGAGTTCTCGGTCGAACTCGGGTTGCCTGTCACCCTCGGTGAGATCGGGATCACGAACCCTGAACAGGTAGACCTGGACGTGGTCGCGGAGGCGGCCTGTGACGAAGCCGAGACGATCCACGACGAGCCGTTTGACGTTACACCAGCAATGGTGCGTGATGCGTTGCTGACCGCCGACGAGATGGGGCGGCGGGTTCGGGATCGATAGCGGGGTCCCGTACCACCGTTCCTGCTGGGCGGCCCGCCGAGATTCATGCGGGAGCTGGACGTGTCGGCGGCGAAAAGGGAGGGGGGACTCCCTCCCCCCGTCATCGATGTGTAAACGGGATTGCCGCAGGGTGGGGGGATCGGTCGAACCAACCAGTAGGTGAGCTACGACCGCGATACACGCCGAGGACAGCTCCCTTCTGCCGGTTTTGTCCCTCTCAGCGAACTGTATTACTATTAAGGAAAGATTTATAATAGACCAGGGAAAACAGTAACCGCACTGCAATAGCTGTATGTTAATTTGGTAGTTGTAGGAGAACACGTAACTAGTGCTTGACAGCATTCGAACTCCGTCTAATACGTCGCCTTCCTGTCACAGCGGCGTTGAACCCTGCTTCTGTCTTGGTCTCACTTCGTTGCCAGTGTGCCATCGATCCCTCGGTGGTATCGTTTACACATCGATGACGGGGAGGGGGTGTGGCCTTGCCACGATCGCCAGCAGGAGCCGACGATCTGATCAGAGACACGACAGGAGATTACACATCGAAGACGGGGGGTGGGGAGGGAAGCGAAAGGCAGCAGGGAATCGCCTGGCAACTACTCCTCGAACTCTCGAAGTTGGGCGTTCACCACCGCGTGGAGCCGCTCGGATTCGGTGCCGACTCTCTCCAGTCGCGTGTCGTCGACAACCCGATGCATCATCGACTCCGGATCACCCCTGAAGGTGAAGTCCATATACATTCCGCCACCGCGTCCACGGCTCTTTCGGGCCGTCGACACCAATCCATACGTCGACAACTCCTTGACGTATTTCACGTACGTCTCCCGGGTCATCTGGTCGGCATCGATCTCCTCGGTGACCCACTGGTACACCTGGAACCCAACCGGACTGGGCACCGAGTTCCGCGTTGCACTCGAACAGTGCGCGACAGCCGCCGTCGCGTACAGGGAAATCTTCTTCTGGGTCGTCAGCCCCGCGATCAACTTCAGCGACCGGTCCTTGTCGATCTCGTCTTGGGACTCCCGGACGTGGTCTTCGCGGACCGTTTGATCCCCCTGTTCGTCGGCCAGATCGCCGGCTCCACGGAACAGATCGATCGCTTTCCGAGCATCACCATGGCTTTGTGCCGCAAACGCCGACACGAGCGGGAGTACGTCGTCGGTCAACGCGTCTTGGCGGAACGCGTCACGCCTGTTTTCGAGGATCTGCCGGAGCTGTGTGGCGTCGTAATCCGGGAAGTAAATATCGCGGGGATTGAACGAGCTCTCGGCCCGCCCGTCGATGTTCTCCATGAACTTGGGGTCGTTTGTCAGTGCGGCCACCGACACTTGGCCTTCGATGTCGTTCGTGTTGCTAGCGCGCGAGAGTTGATACAGCAGTTTGGAGTACGCCGGCTCGTCGTTTGCGCGCCGACCAACCAGCAGATCGATCTCGTCCAGAATGAAGATGACCGAGTCGTAATGCTCGTTGATGAGGTCGTAGAGCCGTCTGTACTTCCGTTTCGTCGACACTCCGGTTTCGGGAACTCCGGGTTCGATGCCGACATCGCTGGCGACCGTCTGGACGAGTTCGTACACGGCTTGGTCGAGCGTGTTGATCGGCTGGCAGTTGACCTGCACAACGCCGAACCGCTCACCCTTGGAGTGGCACAGTTCGATGATCTGTTGGGTGACCGCACCGATAATGAGCGACTTCCCGGTTCCCGCGGGCCCGTACAGGAGCATGTTCGGTGGCCGATTCCCTTGCAGCGTTGGCTTCAGAAACGACACCACCGACTCCAGTTGTTCGTCGCGGCCGACGATTCGCTCCTCGTCGATGATCGTGTCCGGCTCCACGAGGTCACGGTTGACGAACACCGACGCGTCCCCGTCGTCGTGAAGCATGTCACGGATCGACCGCTGTGCGTCCTCGTCTGTGGCCGCGTCCGAGCCAGCGAGTTGGCTACCAGCGCCATGCCCGGAGCCATCGGCGGCCGCGTCATCGCCGCCCACCCCGGCGTCGTCGCCGACTCCGTGCGTCCCACCTTGGTCGCGACCAGCCATACGTATGCTGTACACCCCCTGGTTGAAAAGCGTAACCCCAATCGATGTTTATCCTGGTGTGATACGGGATCTGTGCCCCAAATTCGGCCATGTCACTCTCTCTCTACCGGCACCGCCAGCGATGTATCGCGCTCGCTCACCCCCCGTCATCGATGTGTAACTCGCTCTATCGCGCCTTCAGCCCTACTGCACTCTGTCGTGGTGTTGTCTACAGGCGGTTCAAGGCGAGTGCCACGAGGCTTGGCCCCGTGGTGGGTTCACCGCTTCCAGTGGCCTCCACGTCGGATCGCCCTCCTTGAGCTGGTTTAGGCTCGCCAAATACCATGGATTTATGACACTATGGTGCGTCTGTACATCCGCAATGAGCGCAGGCAACCTCGAACGACAGACGCGCAACTATCTCAGTGACAACGTCCCCCAGATCCAGCAACACGGCGGCAACTTCGAGATCCGGGAGATCGACGAAGCAGCCGGCACCGCGACCGTCGCGATCGGCGGCGCGTGCTCGGGTTGCGGCATCGCACCGATGACGATGAACGCCATCGAAAGTCGCCTCCCCGAAAGCCTCGACGACCTCGATGACGTGACCGTCGTGCGCTCGGGCGGCCCCCGTGCCGCGGTCATGCCGTCGAAAACTGACCGCATGGAGGACATGGACGAGTACCAGGACTACAGTCCTCCGTTCTGAGGGCTGCCCGCAGCCACGTGCGTCGTGTCGCACGCATCCCCACCCCCTCATTTTGAACCTGCGCCATCCTCACAACTGACTGCGGTGTGGTCGTCGACGATCTCCCGATCCGCACTCGAGTCACGCCCGCTACCACGCACGGCCCTCGGACACTCCCGCTGTCACCGCCCCACCCGCTTGGCGAGCACTGTCGGCAGCCAGACGCCAACGCCGATGAGCGTCACCAACTGCACCCAGGCCGCATCGGTGATCCGTCTCACGACGAGCCAGAGCGCGACCGCCGAAACGATGCACACGACTGTCACTCGCGTTGCGTTCGAGAGCATGAATCCAACAGCCACCCACACAACGACTGGTTCGATATTAAAAACCGGGGTCAGTTCTGGAACGTCGACGGTATTGCTGCGCGCCGCCCCATGCACGGCTCAATAGGTCTCCAGAACTGTCTGGACGGATATTTTCAACTCATATAAGCACTCATCCGAGGACCCCGAGTTGCGTTATCCGATGGCGCCCACCACAGAGACACGGAGAGCCACAGCGACACGACGCGCAGTCCTCGCCGGTGCCGGCACGGCCGGACTCACAGCATTCGCCGGTTGTGGCGCACTCAACACAGCCACAACCCAATCGGATACCGGCTCCAGCACCATCACGCTGGACTTCTGGCACGTTTTCGGCGACGAACTGGCGACCACAATCGAGCAGATGGCAGCGGATTTCTCAGCACAGACCGACGGTGTCTCGATCAACCCCGTGAGCAAGACCGGCTACCGTGAGACGCTCAACCAGTCCCTCCAGGCGTCGCGGGCCGGCGATCCCCCGGGGATCGTCCAACTCTTCGAGATCGGGACCCGAATCGCCCTCGACAGCAACGCGTTCACTCCCATCGACTCCCTGCTCCCCGAAGACAAAATCGACCGCGAGGACTTCCTCCCGTCGGTCCTCAACTACTACCGCACCGATGGCACGCTCAACTCGATGCCGTTCAACTCCTCGAACACCATCATGCTCTACAACAAGCGTGCCTTCGAGGCGGCTGGGCTCGATCCGAACGCCCCGCCGACGACGCTTGCCGAACTCCGGACAGCGGCCAGCACCATTGTTTCGAACACGCAACTAGAGTACGGCCTCACCTGGCCGAATCACTCGTGGATGCAGATCGAACAGCAGTTCGCGAAGCAAAACCAACTCCTGGTCAACAACGACAACGGCCGTGCCGGCCGACCCACGGAGACTAACTTCGACAGCGACGCCGGACGCGCGGTCTACCAGTGGTGGACCGACATGGCCAACGCCGACCTCTATTTGAACCCCGGGATCGAGGCGTGGGACGAGGCCCGACAGGCGTTTCTCACCGAGCAAGCGGCGATGCTGTGGGATTCCACGTCGAATCTGGTCTCGCTGGTGGCCGGTGCAAAGCAGCGCGGCTTCGAACTCGGATCCGCATACCTCCCAACCCCGACCGGAGACAACTCAGGCGTCGTCATCGGTGGCGGCTCACTGTGGGTTCCGGACGCACTGACGACTGCGGAGAAACAGGCCGCCGGTGCGTTCATCGCGTATCTCACCCAGCCCGACCAGCAGCTGCGGTGGCACCGCAACAGCGGCTACTTCCCGGTGCGACAGAGCGTCATCGACCGGCTCACGGACGACGGCTGGTTCGACGAACACCCGAACTTCCGCACGGCCTTCGACCAACTCCAGGAGACCACCGACACACCGGCAACGCGCGGCGCAGTCATGGGCGCGTTCCCGGAAGTCCGAACGATCAACGAGGAGCTCTCGGTCAGCATCATCACCGGTGACATGTCCGTTTCGGCGGGCCTCGCAGAGATGGACACCCAAGCGACCAGCGCCATCCAGGACTACACCGACTCCATCGACGACAGCGCGTAACCCGACCACCCATGTCCACACAGCCAACCCCATTCGATTCGACACTGCAGGCCCTGGGACTGCTGCTCCCCTCCGTGGTCGTGCTCGGTGCGTTCCTCTACTATCCGGGCCTCGAGACGTTCCGACTCAGCCTGTACAGAACCCTGTTCCTCGGGCAGCAGACCGCCTGGGTCGGCGCGGAGAACTTCGTTCAGCTGCTGACCTCAACCGCCTACCACCACAGCTTCGCGATCTCTGTCCTGTTCGCAGCCATCGTCGTCACCGGAACCCTCCTGCTGTCGATCGCGGTCGGATATCTCCTCTTCACCGTGTCCGTCGGTTCGTCGGCGTACCTCATCGCCGCCATCTGGCCGTACGCGCTGCCGCCGGCCGTCGCCGCGATCCTGTTGAACTTCATCCTACACCCGAACCTCGGTGTGTTCACCCACTACCTCGAAGCGGTCACCCCGTTCACCTTAGACTGGTTCAACAGCGGCCCGCAGGCGTTCACCGTCGTCGCCGTCGTCGCGATCTGGAAGCAGCTCGGATACAACATCATCTTCGTCGTTGCCGCGTTCAACACGATCCCCAAAACGCTCACCGAACGCGCCACGCTCGACGGGGTTGGCCACCTCAGACGCCTCCGGAGCGTCTACCTCCCGCTGATGGCACCAACGCTGGTCTTCCTCACGGTGATGAACACGATCTACGCGTTCTTCTCCACGTTCCCGATCGTGGACCTCCTCACCAGCGGCGGTCCGGGCGACGCAACCAATCTCCTGATATTCAAGCTCTACCGCGACGCCTTCGAGTTCAACAGCCTGGGCTTGGCGTCGGCCGAGTCAGTCATCCTGTTCGCCCTGGTCGCGGTACTGATGTACGTCCAAATCCGCGTTTCAGAGGGATACGCACAGTATGGGGCGTGATACAATGGCCACTGACACCGCCCAGTCTTCGACCCGGACGACCCACCGTGACATCCTCCCCGAGAACGCTCTGATGCACCTGGGGCTGTTCGGCGCGATCGCACTGATGGCCGCCCCACTCGTGTTGGCCGTGCTGATGAGCACGCAAACGACCGCCGAAGTCTACCAGCCCACCACCATCGGACCCGGCAGTAACGCCCTCCAGAACTACCAGGCCGCGCTCACAACGTACAACTTCGGGACCTACCTCCTCAACTCGCTGGTGATGAGCATCGCCGTCGTCATCGGGAAAGTCACCCTCTCGTTGCTGGCCGCGCTCGCGCTCGTCTACTACGAACTCCCGTACGAGCGCGCGATCTTCATGTTCGTTCTGCTCACGCTGTTGTTACCCGTTCCAGTCCGGATCGTGCCCCTCTTCCAGCTGATGGCGGATCTCGGCTGGACGAACACCCTCCTAGCGATCACGGGGCCGTACATCGCCAGCGCAACCGCGGTGTTCCTGTTCCGCCAGCATTTCCGCTCGATTCCCGACTCGCTGGTCGAGACAGCCCACGTGGATGGGGTCGGCCCGTTTCGCTTCCTGGTGTCCGTGCTGATCCCGATGTCCCGCAGCATGATCGCCGGCGTCTGCGTCATCACGTTCATCTACTCCTGGAACCAGTTCCTCTGGCCGCTCATCGCGGTCACGGACAAACCAAGTCAGGTCGCCCAGGTCGGGATTCGATACATCCAGGGGGCGGCCCAGGCCGGCTTGACACAGTGGGGCGTCATCATGGCCGCGGCGGTGCTCGCGTTGTTGCCGCCGCTTGCCGTACTGCTGGTCTTCCACCGTTCGCTTCGCGAAACCATCGCGATTCAGCAATCCTGATTCCAATGAGTACGATCACACTCACCGACCTCACCAAACACTACGACAGCATCGCCGCGGTTGACGGGATCGATCTCGATGTCCTCGACGAGGAGTTCCTCGTCGTCGTTGGCCCCTCGGGCTGTGGCAAATCGACGACGCTTCGGCTCATCGCTGGCCTCGAGGACGCCACGGCCGGCACCATCCGGATCGGCGGCACTGATGTCACCGACTCACCACCCGAGGACCGTGACATCGCTATGGTGTTCCAGAACTACGCCCTGTATCCACACATGACTGCCGCCGAGAACATGACCTTCGGGATGCAGTCAGTCACCGATTACTCCAGCGCCGAGATCGAGGACCGCGTCGCCGACGCAGCCGCAACACTCGGTATCACGGAGTTACTCGACCGGACCCCAGACGCCCTCTCCGGTGGTGAGCGCCAGCGCGTGGCCATCGGGCGCGCGCTCGTTCGCGAGCCGTCCGTGTTCCTGCTCGACGAACCACTGTCGAACCTCGACGCGAAGCTCCGCGTCCACATGCGGGCGGAGCTGTCGAAACTCCATCGAGAACTCGACACCACAACCGTCTACGTGACCCACGACCAGACCGAAGCGATGACGCTTGGCGACCGCGTCGCCGTCCTCAACGACGGCACCGTCCAACAGGTCGCGCCGCCACAGCAACTCTATGATTTCCCCGCAAACCAGTTCGTCGCCGGATTCATCGGCGAACCGGCAATGAACCTGGTTCCCGTGCGGGTTCGCGACCGCCCCCGTGGTCTCGTTGCCGACCACGAGGGGTTCGCTCACCCGCTTCCCGACGGCGGCTCCAACTCGGCACTCGTTGACCGCCGCCTGACATTCGGGGTTCGACCCGAGGACGTCCTATTGGCTGGGCGCTCTGCCACTGGACACGAGGAGTCCTTTGAGGCGAGGGTAACCGTCCGAGAACCGCTCGGTGAACAGCTCCTGTTACACTGCACCATCGGTGACGACGAGCTACAGGTGAAAGTCCAACCTCGCCGGGACGTTTCGACCGGGGACACGATCCGTCTGTGCTTCGATCAGCAACGCCTCCACCTGTTTGACCCCGAGACCGGTGACGCGATCTACCACGCGGCGTCCGAAGACCAACCCGCCAAACCAACCCCGTCACAGTAGCTCGTGCACCCACCGAACGATGCGGTTCCATTACCAGTTGTTGGTAATACGATTTCTTTATTCAGCCGCACCGCTGTATTTTTCTCGTCCGATTCATCCTGATTCTGGTGTTCCATCGGTTGCTTGTTAGTCGTTACTTCTCTGATTCCTGATACTGTTCGCCGAGGGGCTTCAGCCGCAGTTCACCGAAGCCGTATCGGGAGTGCGAGCCGACCCTCGTGAGGCCGTTCTTCGCGGTCTCCACCGGACGGTCGCCAAGGTACTTCACGACCTGCCCGTGGTCCACCGTCTCCAGTCTGAATACCTCGCGCTGTTCGAGGATCTTCTCCTCACGAAGCCGGAGACCGTCGCGGTTCTCAGCCCACCACCACGGGACAGGCCGGTCGTCCGCGTCGGGATACTCCGACTCCACCACGAACGGCGTCACGAGTTCGATGAGGTACGTCTCCGCGCCTTCGAGCCGCGAGTAGTCCAGTTCATCGAGGTCCACCATCTGCGTGTCCTTCAGCTGGACCTCGCCGTAGCCGTAGTTGCGCTTGCCGCCGAACTGGAGTCCCTCCAGCACATCCTCGCCGAGTGGGAGTACCGTCGGGTCATCGGCGTGGAGGTAGGCGTGAACGTACCACTTCGTCGTCTGCTGTTGCTTCCGCTGGTCTTCCCGGCGACCCATGATCGTCTCGTGGGCGAGCGCCGGGTGGCCGCCGTGGACCCGGAGATCATGCGTGTTCAGCGCGTCCCGAGCGCGGGTGTCCAGCAGCCACGGATGCATCGCTTCCCGCTGGAGGAAGAGGTCGTCGTAGGCCTTGACGTCGGGGAGGCCGCTCCCGAGGTACGGCCGGATGCCCGACTGCGTGTGTTCCTCGGGGAACGTCCCGAACTGACCGGGGACGAAGACGCCATGACTGGCCGATACCGACCCGTGGATCTCGGGATCGAGGTGCTGGCCGAGGGCGTGCAGGATGGCGTTCCCCGAGACGTAGTACGGGTGGCCGATGTAGTCCATCCACAGTTCCCACAGGACTTGCTGAATCGCCGTCATCGGTCGGGCCTCCACTCGTGGTAGTCTTCGATGTACTGGAGCGCCGCGCTCCAGGACTGCATCCGCCGAAGGTTGGCATCGAGGGTCATGTCGTACTTGTCGTGACCGGTATCGAGCGGGTGCGCTGTCAGGCGGTTCCACACTGACGCCCACGACCGCCACGGCCGGCTTCCAAGCCGGGCCGACGGACTCCCGTCGGTGTTCTCGTCGATACGGAGCGCGAAGCGGTCGCCGTTGAAGACCGTGCGGAACGGGACGACGTCGCCCGCCGGGTCCACGATGAGCCGGAGATCGCCGAAGTCGTGATCGGCCCGGGGGTTATCCAGTAGCGCCGCCACGAGGAGCGTGTGGAACTTCAACGAGGTGTACGGGTGATACACCGACTCGTTGAACGCGGCTGCCACGTCGGACGCCAGCCACCGCTCGTGCGCGGTCTGTGCGTCCTCGATGCCGATGAGGTCCGACACCTCGATCTCGATGGTCGCCTGCGAGAACTCACCAGGGTCGTAGGCCGTCTCGCCGGTGAGCAGGGACAGCCGGTAGTGGTCGTTGTGGGTCGGGGACGGTCTGCTCTTGCTTCTGCTGAGGCCGCGAGAGCGCCGCCGCATCGCCGTCCGTGCCCTCGGGCACCGACTGGTTCACGGGCACGCCAGCGAACTCCTCGCGGGCGTCGTCTGGATCGAGTCCAGTGCCAACCTCGATAGGGCCAGAACTCCAGCGGAGCCCGACACCGCACCAGCCGTTCTCTTCGTGAACACCTTCAATTTCGAGCGGGCCGTCGTTCATTTCTGCCGTGACGTGGACGTTGTTCAGCCCACCTGGAACGGAGCCACAGTCGGTGAGCGAGTACGTTCCATCGTCGGTCACGCTTCGGTCTTCGACGATCTCGCCGGGGGTGGTCGTGTTGCCAGCCGCCTCAGCTTGTGCCGCCTGCGGAAGTGCCGTGAGTGCTGCGGCCGCGGCGAGGAACTGACGACGCTGCATCACAGACCCTCCGGGGTGGATTCTCGCGCCTCGATCAGTCGTGCCGTCCACGCACCTGCTTCCGCGGCGCTGATGCCTGGAACGTCACTCCAGTCGGTGTTCTCGTGTTGCTCGATAAGC
This sequence comes from Halobacterium sp. BOL4-2, assembly GCF_016917835.2. Classification (GTDB taxonomy): domain Archaea; phylum Halobacteriota; class Halobacteria; order Halobacteriales; family Halobacteriaceae; genus Halobacterium; species Halobacterium salinarum. The sequence goes on from NZ_CP070335.2 coordinate 108,254, forward strand.
TCCGCAAGAGCGGAGTCGGCCTCCTCGTTTTCGGGGTTCGATTCGTTCGCCGTGCCGGAATCCTGAAGTCCGGCGGATGTCTTCATTGACATGCTTCGTTGGTCTCCAGCGAAGCACGGTCGGGCGTGGTCCAAACACGCCCCGGGCAACTTCTGACCGGCGTCCCGCGCTTCTCAACAATCACTCTCACCGCCATCCTCATATGATTTACTGTTAGTCAATCCATTTAGTCCATACTATCCAAAAGGACTAACTAACCACTCGTAATACCTATGCCCATAGTCACGCATGCAAGCAACAAAGATGGAAGCAGACGAGTTGATAGAAAGTGACCGAAAAATCCTTGATGAGCTTCAGAAAGGACGGTGTACGCCTGCTGTTCTTGTAGATTGGACTGGCCTGTCGAAACAGACCATTCACAACCGTCTAAACGTTCTTGTCGCTGCTGGACACGTCGAAAAAGCCCATGAAAGCGGCCTCTACGAACTGGTCAGCGATCCGCGGGACGACTGAGCGACAGTTCTTTGAGTACCACCGGCGTACCACAGCGTATGAGCACGGACACGCCCGGGGATAACGGGGAGGAGGGTGAGATGGTGAAGCTCAACGTCAAGGTGCCGAAGCGGCTTCTGGACGAGCTTGATGAGCTTTCGGAGGAACTGAACTACACCAACCGCTCGGAGTTCATCCGTGAGGTGCTGCGCGATACCACGGAGCCGATTCTGACGCCTGGTGCGCAGGAAGGCGTCTCAGAGGGCTACGCGGACGTTGCAGCGGGCCGGACGATGTCCACAGATGAGGCCCGAGAACGCCTCGGTATCGACGACTGAGGGCTGAACGGTGGCTCATGAGGTCGTTCTGACGGAGACGTTGGTCGAAACGCTGGAACAGTTTGAGACAGAGGAAGCCGAGCGGATCATCAACAAGCTGGAGGACATCGGCGACTTCCCGGGCCACTTTCTTGATCGGTTGAAGAACCACCCCGGCTACAAGCTTCGTGTCGGTGACTTCCGCGTCCTGATCGAGTGGGACAAGGACAACGAGGTGATCTACGCCATCGATGCCTTCGAGCGGAAGAAGGAGTACCGCGAACTCGGGAAGTATCGGGAGGTATGGGGGTCGTGGCGAGACGATGAGTAGGGGGGATTTGTCGTGGCAAAGGAGAAAGACGAGAACGCCGACCGTGACCCTGAGTCGAAGGGTGAAATCCATGAGCGGCAGAAGAAAAGGCGGAGATTTCAAGCCGGTACAGAGAAGCCAAGAGTAAGCTACCCGACAACCCGCGGTATGACACTTGGGGGTACACGGCCCTCCCGACGCGCAATCCGGCCAAGAATATCATCCCGCCGCTGTGGGAAGTAATCAAATCAGAGGCCTACAGCATCCACAATTGGTCGGTGGAACGGGATCGGTACGACGAGCTAGAGACGCCCGAGCATCGGCTCGCAAAGGCACTCGGGAAGGTCCAGCTTCGTCCGTACTACTGGTCGAAGCCGACTAACGAGAACCTCACCGAGAATCTGGATGGAGAGGACGCGACGCGGCACTACTACGCGAGCGAGACTGAAACGCTGGTCCGGCGCTTGCAGGGCACGAAGCTCGAACACTGGTTTCGAGGCCCAACACCGGACACGATAGCCACTGACGGCGAGGGGTTCCCGCCGGTTCAGGTGATCGCTCGGGAGCTTCGCTCGAAGACGTTCAAGTACCTCCGACTGAAGCGCGACGACAGCACGGAAGTGACCAAAGATCCGTCGCTCCGGGTGCTCATCGCCGCCGCGAACGGGAACGGGTTCGTCAACGACGCCGCGAAGAACCTCAAGTACAAACCGTTCTACGACGACGGCGACATCCCGACCGGACAGAACCTCACGCACCACCTTCGGAAGTCCTCACGGGAGTCAGTCATGCGGATGTTCCGGGAGGCGAATGAGCAACTGTTCAAGATCGCCGCCCGGTACGACTACTTCCCCGAGGATGCAGAGGTCGCTATCGACATCACGCATTGGCCGTTCTACGGCGACTCAGAGAGTGACGAGTACATTCGCCGGACGAAGCCGGGCCGGAACTACTCGTGGGCGTGGAAGTACATCACGCTCGCTGTCGTCGGGACCGACACGCCGCTGATTCTGGTCGTGCTCCTTGTCAGAGACAAGTCGAAGGCCTCGAAGTATATCCGTTGGATGCTCCGGCTGAGCAGGCAACACGTGGATATCGGCCGCGTCTACCTTGACGCCGGGACAGAGTTCTACAACTCGGACACGATTTCGACCATCAAGCACTTCCTGAACGGGATGGCCCGTACCGATCTGCGGTCGTCGTACTACTCCTACGGCGTGGGCAACCTCGACGAAGATAGCTACTACGCGGTTGGGCTGGAGTCGGACAAGACGGTGAAACTACGGAACTCAGGGGCTAATGAGCCGATGGACGACTACACGTACTTCTACACGAACCTTCACCCGGAGGAAGTCCCACCAGAAGAGTTGGGGAAGGCGTACCGCCGTCGGTGGGGCATCGAAACGGACTTCCGGAAAATCAAACGCGACTTCTTGGCCAAGTCTGGGTCGAAGAATCCGGCGCTTCGGGCGTTCTACTTCAACTTCGCGGCCCACCCCTTCAACATTTGGACGGTGACGAACATCCTCCGCGCTGAGGAAACTGGCGAAGACCTAAGCGAAGGAAAGCAAGTCACCGCTGGTGAATTAATGCAGGCCATCGAGGACGATCCGCGCGACCTTCAGATTCCGACCGAACCGCCAAAAACTCGGCAGGTATTCGAAGATATATTTGATGCTGACTGGGCCCCCTCAGATGCCGATTGATAGGAATTTTAGATTGAATCTATGTCCTCATCAACCGTATCATAGAGGTCGCCCTCTAGATTACGGGCAAACCGACGGACTCCCGGACTAAGATTTTCGTCGTTTTTCCACCCTCGAACGAGTTCAAACTGGCGTGAGTATGACTCCTCAGTAGTCGGGCCAACCTGAACACCCGTCGAATTGATAATTACGGCGTGCATTGCTGACTGGGCACGGTCATTTCGACGAATATTGTCTATTCCTCTATCCATACACGCTCTTAGAAGCCGGTCAATGTCATCATTAAGCGGAGCAGAATCGCAGTAGTGCAGAACTCTGATTACTTCTTCCTCAGGGCACTGTCTAGTTAAGCACGGCTTCAGCTGGCGTTCGTTCGTCGAGTGGTTGATGCGGTCGTTGGCGGTTGTAGTAATGTACGAATTGTTCAATCCATTCGCGTGCGCTCGCCCGACTGCCGACCCAGGAGTTATGGAAACGGGCGATACGCATTTTGAAGGTGTGAAACCACTTTTCGATGAGGTTTCTGTCGATATAGTCAACCCGACCGTTGAGCCCTAAGCGGGAGAGGGCAGTCCGGTAGCCGAACTGGTCAACGAGAAACACAGCGTCGGAGAGATCGTGTTTCTCACGGAGTCCATGAAGAAATGCAGCCGCTGGATCAGTCCCATGCCGTCCAAACAATTCCACGTCAAGAATCAATTTTGTGTCGAGGTCTATTGCAGCGTACAGCCAAGACCATTCGCCGTTGATTTTGATAGCGGTCTCGTCAACTGCGACCCTTGACGGCTTCGCCGTCCGCTCTCGCTCCCAACATTCAAGATTCGCTGTGTTCAACGTCTCTGTGAGCAGTTCTTGGTTTCGCATAGACACCAAAACCAACGAACTGCTCACTTCTCAAACTGGCTTAACTAGACAGTGCCAACTAAGACACCTACACGACCCCCAACTCTCAGCCCAATTACCATAAATCAGACAATTGTTTGCCGATCTTCTCAAGGGTAGTTTGAGGGCATCAGACATTAACTGATTACCGAGGCGCGTTGCTGAATAGAATCGGCGTGTTTTCAACTACTGTTACCGACACCGAGCCGCGAAAAACGTGCGGTGGGTAGCTGGCGGTCATCGATAGCGACAGCATACTACACAGCCGCCACCGCCATCACGCAGGTCCGGATGCCCCGAGAGTCCGTGCAGTTCGACGCATATTTGCCCCTTGACAGCGAACCCCTCACGAATGAGTCGTTACCGGACGACCGGTCGTTTCTTGCTCCTGTGCGCTGTCTGGGGAACGGCGTTCATGGCAACCGACGTTGGATTGGCCGATCTCCCCGCAGTCCCATTCGCGGCCGTACGCTTCGACATCGCTGCCGCACTGCTGTTTGCTGCCGTCTTCGTCTCGGACGCTGACGTCTACCCCCGAACTATGGATGACTTCGTTTACGTGCTCGTCGGCGGCACCCTCACGATCGGCGCCCATCATGCGTTCCTCTTTACGGGTCAGCAGTACGTTACCGGCGGTGTCGCAGCTGTTCTGTTGGGTCTCGTTCCCGTCGTGACGCCTGCGCTCACGCGCCTCGTCGCCACCGATGAGCAGCTCACCGCCGCCACTGCGGTCGGCGTCATGCTTGGGTTCGCTGGGGTCGTCATCATCGCTAACCCCGACCCTACGAACATCGCGGACAGCGTCCTTGGCGTGTCACTTGTGCTTGCGTCCGCGTTCGCGTTCGCCGTCGCCGCGGTCGTCACACACAGCCGATCGCCATCGCTGCCGTTCCTATCCACCCAGGCGTGGCTGATGGCCACCGGCGCCGTCGTCCTCCACGTCGCTGTACTCGTGCTCCCCGGCCAGTCGTTTGCGGCCGCCACCTGGACGCCGTCCGCGCTCGGCGCACTCACATACCTCTCTGTGGTCGCCGGCGTCGGTGGGTTCCTGCTCTACTTCAGATTACTGGACGACCTCGGTCCCATCGAGATGAGCTTCATTGAGTACGTAATCCCCGTCTTCGCGGCGCTGGCCGGCTGGCTCGTGCTTGGACAGGAGATCACGCCAGCAACCGTCGTGGGGTTTGCGTTCATCCTGTCCGGGTTCCTCGCCTCGAAGTGGCGAGCACTACGTCTGCGGTCCGTTGTCGTGACTACGATCTCGTCATTCACGGGTCCACGTGATGATTAGCCGCCCGGCCAACCGTTAGCTGCCGGCCCTTCCACACCGTTGTTCCGCCGTTTTCTGGCTCAGAATCGCTAGAAGCATCTTCGTGGACACCCGGTCCGCTGCCGACCTTCCATCCTGCGCGATTCAATTCGTATCGTATCGGGTCGGACCCAGGGGTTGCCAAGCAGATCACATACTGCCCGTCGCACCAGCGCTCGAACGTCACACACTGGCGCGGATACCATTCGTCCTGATCGCAGTTGCTCACAGCCGTAGTCAGAAACAGCAACAGCTCCACCGCGTTAGCGACACGCCGACCGCCACGGGTGGACGGCGCGTGGATCGGGCGCGCTATTCGAGGTCGAAGCGGTCCAGCTTCATGACCTCGCTCCACGTGTCCACGAAGTCCTGAACGAACAGCTCCTCGTCGGCATCACTGCCGTAGACCTCCGCGATGGCGCGCAGCCGCGTGTTCGAGCCGAACAGCAGGTCGACTCGCGAGCCGGTCCACTCGACGTCCCCGGTCTCGCGGTCGCGCAACTCGAAGACCTCGCGGTCCTCGGAGGCGGCTTCCCACTCGTAGTCCATGTCCAGCAGCGTCGTGAAGAAGTCGTTCGTCAGCGTCCCCGGCTGGTCGGTGAAGATGCCCAGCTCGGAGTCGCCGTGGGTCACTCCGAGCGCCCGGAGCCCGCCGACGAGCACCGTCATGTCGTCGGCGGTGAGGTTCAGCAGCTCGGCCTTGTCGACCAGCAGCTCCTCGGGTTCGCGCTCGGCGTCGTCGCCGAGGTAGTTCCGGAACCCGTCGGCCTTCGGCTTGAGCGCCTCGAAGGACTCGACGTCGGTCTGCTCGGGCGTGGCGTCGGTGCGGCCCGGTTCGAACGGCACGTCGACGTCGTACCCGGCGTCGGCCGCGGCCTGCTCGATGGCGGCGTTCCCGCCGAGCACGATCAGGTCAGCCAGCGACACACGCATGTCGTCGCTGCGGGCGTCGTTGAACTCCGCCTGGATGTCCTCGTAGGTCGACAACGCGGCTTCGAGCTGCTCGGGCTCGTTGACCTCCCAGCTGCGCTGGGGTTCCAGCCGGATGCGCGCGCCGTTGGCGCCGCCGCGCTTGTCGCTGTCGCGGTACGTCGACGCCGACGCCCACGCGGTCTTCACGAGCTGCGGGATCGACAGCTCCGACTCCAGGAGCTCGGATTTGAGCGCCGCGACGGCCTCGTCGTCGACGAGGTCGTAGTCGGCGTCCGGGAGCGGATCCTGCCAGATCATCGTCTCCTCGGGCACCTCCGGACCCAGGAACCGCTCGGACGGCCCCATGTCGCGGTGGATGAGCTTGTACCAGGCCTTCGAGAAGGACTGCTGGAACTCCCGCGGGTTCTCTTGGAAGGTCTCCAGGACCTCCCGGTAGTCGGGGTCGTCTTTGAGCGCGACGTCCGTCGTCAGCATCATGACGTCCTCGGTGTCGGTCGGGTCCTGCACGCCAGGTGCGGACTCGTTGAGCTCGCCGCTCTTGGTGGTCCACTGCCAGGCGCCACCGGGCCCCTTCTCGGGCTCCCACTCGTATTCGAGCAGGTTGTCGACGTAGCTCATGTCCCACTGGGTCGGCGTGGTGTTCCACGGCCCTTCGATCCCGCTGGTGATCGTGTCCGGACCTTTGCCCTCACCGAACTCGTTCTCCCAGCCCAGCCCCTGCTTCTCGATGGGGGCGGCGGCGGGCTCGGCGCCGACGTTCTCCTCGGGGTCGTCGGCACCGTGGACCTTCCCGAAGGTGTGGCCGCCCGCAATGAGCGCGACCGTCTCCTTGTCGTTCATCGCCATCTTCCCGAAGGACTCGCGGATGTTCTTCGCGGAGCCTTCGAGGTCGGGTTCGCCGTTTGGCCCCTCGGGGTTGACGTAGATGAGGCCCATGACGGTGTTGCCAAGCGGCCACTTGAGGCTTCCATCCGCGTCGAAGCGGTCGCCGGATGTGGTCTCCCACTCGTCTTCGGGCCCCCAGTCGACGGCCTCGTCCGGGGTGTAATCGTCCTTACGTCCGCCCGCGAACCCGTAGGTTTCGAAGCCCATGGATTCGAGCGCGACGTTTCCGGCCAGGATGATGAGGTCGCCCCACGAGAGCTTGCGGCCGTACTTCTGCTTGATCGGCCAGAGGAGGCGACGGGCCTTGTCGAGGTTGACGTTGTCCGGCCAGCTGTCGACCGGCGGGAGGCGCTGGCGACCGCCGGCTGCGCCGCCGCGACCGTCGAACGTCCGGTAGGTGCCGGCGCTGTGCCACGCCATCCGGATGAACAGTGGCCCGTAGTGGCCGTAGTCAGCCGGCCACCAGTCCTTCGAGTCGGTCATCATCTCTTCGAGGTCGTCTTTGACCGCCGCGAGGTCGAGGTCCTCGAACGCCTCGGCGTAGTCGAAGTCCTCGCCGTACGGGTCGACCTGTTGGCTGTTCTGATCCAGAATCTCCAAGTCTAACTGGTTTGGCCACCAGTCGCTTGTTCCGAAGTTGTGGTCTTCGTTCTCCATTGATTGAGCGTACGCTAACAATGTTTTGGGGATACTAAAGCGTAGTTATCGAAGGTCGAACGAAAGCGTCAAATCAGTGGCTGTGATCTCGTGTTATGCGACCTTTGAGTCCGGATCGACGTTGTAGCGCCTTGCAGTACCATCCACACTACTCTCTCTGTGGCGTGGCAATGGTACGGATCTCCCGCTCGTGTTCGATCAAATATAACTCAGCACAATGGGACAACGTCTTCTGACGCGACTTCTACCGCTTTGCTCCGTACGACCTCACGACGAAACAGCGACTACTCGTGGCCGCCGCTTTTTCGCCGGTTGCTTGGTTTCCGCGCTAGTCGCAGCTTCGTCACGCTCCATCAGTGGCGTGTTTGACATCCTCGCCGCCCTCAACTGTAGCGCTTGGTTCCACGGCGTCCCGGAGGAACGCCTCAGGGCGCTCGACGTGGGGCTGCACGTCGGACTCTTCGAGCACCACCAGCCGCGCGCCCGCGGCATCGGCGATGTCGCGGCCATCAGCGACAGGCGAGATGGTCGCTTCCTGGCCCCAAACAACTGTCACCGGCAGATCGAGAGCCGCCAGCTCGGCACCCAAGTCCATATCCACATCCAGGGCGCCCGCGAAAAACGACGCGGCGGCGAACCGAGCGCCCGGCTGATGGGCGGTCCGCCAGTGGTACTCGACCACGTCCTCGGTGACAACCGACTCGTCGTGGTAGCCGTGATCGGCGTTGAAATATCGGATGGCGCGCTTGCTCGTGGCCACGTTGAACAGCGCCGTGCCGACCACTGGCGCCCTGACGAGCGCGCCGACGAGCGGGCGCGTCCCCGAGAACCCCGCGGTCGTCGGACACACCAACACCAGCTCGCTGACCGAATCGGTGTCGGCGGCCGCAGCGGTCGCGTACGCACCCGAATGCGATGATGCCACGACCATCGGATCCTCGGCGGCGTCGGCGAGGAAGTCGGCCACGAACGTCGTGTAGTGGGACGCCGCGTACTCGATCGGCGGCCGGTCTGAGCGACCGAACCCCGGCAGGTCGGGCGCGATCACGTGGTGATCCGCGGCCAGCGCGTCGAACACGTTGCGGAACTCGAAACTCGATCCCGCAGCGTTCAGTCCATGCAGCAGTACCACGTCCTGATCGTCCGGATCGCCGGCCTCGGTGTACGCGATGTCGAACCCACGCCACTGGTACGTGTTGTTCGTCCCGTCTAGTGGCGACGCAAGCTCGTCCGCCCGCCACGCGAGGGCGGCGTTCGTGGCAGCAACGACACCGGTAGCCGCGGCCAGCGACCCGGCAATCTGGCGGAGCTTCATACCCCACCTACGCATGCCGGAGGCTTATCAGTTGTTGCCGCGAGCGCAGTCGCCACGCAGGTGCGAGCGCACTCGATCGTTGCCCGGTGCGTTCTGGTTGCTGTGACTGCCCCTCGATCCGTGTTATCGACATCGCGTTTTCGCACCGTTAACTCCTTCACAACACAAGATATTTACTTTGTTCTTATATGTTTTAACTATGGTAGATTCGATCTGTACACGTCGCCGTCTGTTAGCAGCAGTTGGGGCGACATCGGTGAGTGCGGTAGCCGGCTGCAGTAGCACTCTATTCGGCGGAGACGTTGAATACATACAGGATGCCCCGGTTGGGGAGGTGACTGGTCCGTGGCCGACGTATCAACACGATTTCGCGAGAACCGGTGCAACAACCGATCCTGGCCCTTCGAGTGATGCAACCGAATCGACTGTACTTGAGCTATTCAATCTGCACCCCGACTCACAGGTGATGTTTACCGGTGACCGTGGCATCCTTGCACTCACTCCAGATGAATTCGGAGGTTCGTACACCTCATTCGACATCAACGAAAACACACGATCCTGGAATGTAGAGACAACCGGCAGCGGTGGATCGGTGACAATCGCTGGGAACGCGGCTTTCGCCTCAACAAGCAGAGGCATCCGCGTCTACGATATTCGAAGTGGTGACCTTTGCTGGCGGGCGAACACAGGTTCCCCATTCCTGGGCAATGCACCTGTTTTCGTCAGTGGCAAGATTCTCAGTTGGGACTCCTCCTCGGTCGTCGCGTACGACGCCACGACGGGGCAGAAACGCTGGACGTTCAGCTTTGAAGACACCGGACCCAATAGTGTAGGGCTTCGGGACGGGATCGTGTATATCCAACTTGAAACAGGCGTTGCAGCGGTTGATCCTGAATCTGGTGATCAGGTCTGGCGGCGGTCCCTCCTCCCTGAGACAGACCAACAGATCGTTATTGGTGATGAAAGCGTGTATTATTCCGCAGAAGGTGGGAAGCTGTATGCGTTATCGACGGAACGGGAGGGTGAAACACAGTGGAAAACATCCATTCCAAACGAGTATGGTCATTCGCTCGCCGTTAGCAATAATCGAATCCACGTGTCTGCCTCCGATTCGTCTGATCGTGGCGTTCTCACGACCTTGGACGCTGCGGATGGAAGCACAATCAACATCGAGAAGCATCCCGATGGCCGTACATCACCGCCAATCGTTGCTGATGGGACCCAGTTCTGGCTTGGGGAGGAGACACTGTATGCGTCCGACGCTGATACCGGTTCTCGCAAGTGGTCATTGGATGTGAATGCCACGGTAGAGTCTTATTCTTCGCTGTCAGTTCATGGGTCTGACCTGTTCTTTGCCAGTAGAAATGGCGTGGTAAAGATCTCTGACGGCGCGTAAGCGGCTCGAACCGATCGCACCCCCAGTTTTCACTGTCACAGCGATCCTGCTCTCTCGGTGGCTCTATTCACGGAGCCAACACCAAGACAAAACTATCTGGCCTTGCACGGGGCTGTATGGTAACACAACAGTCACGTCGAGAGGCGGTCGCGTGCGTCGAGTCCGGTGACACGGTTGGGATCGGGGGGTTCGTGGCGACTGGCATCCCGGAAGCAGTCCTTGCTGCGCTGGGCGACCGCTATGAGCGAACGCGGGCTCCGCAGGATCTCACACTCTACCAGCCCGCGGCAGAGGGCGACCGGCAAGGACATGGCGTCTCACATCTCGTGCAGGAGGGCATGCTCGAACGGACGATCGCCAGTCACTGGGGGTTCACACCGGACCTGATGGCGGCAGTCGTTAACAACGAAATCGAGGCGTACAACCTCCCGTTTGGCGTCCTAGATCACTTGCTCCGGGACACCGCGGCTGGCAAGCCTGGAACGATCACGCATGTCGGACTGGACACGTTCGTTGACCCACGACGTGATGGTGGCAAAGCCAACGCCGTCACGAGCGAGGACCTCGTCGAGCGCGTCACACTCAACGGCACTGAGTACCTGTTCTATCACGCGGTTCCGATCGACGTCGCGGTCATTCGCGGCACCACGGCCGACGAGCACGGGAACGTCACCATGGAGCGGGAGGCACTCGCCTCGAACATGCTGGCGCTGGCCCAAGCCGCACACAACACCGGCGGCAGGGTGATCGCGCAGGTCGAGCGCGTCACGAGCGCGGGGACACTCGCGCCCCACGATGTCGCTGTACCCGGTGTGGTCGTTGATTCCGTCGTCGAGGCATCGCCGGAAGACCACCCACAAACGTACGGCTCGGCCTACGACCCCGCACACAGCGGCACAGTCAAGCCACCGACGCCCAGTACGGATCCGCTCCCGATCGACGAACGAACGATCATCGCACGCCGCGCCGCAATGGAACTCGACGCGGGCGCGGTCATCAACCTGGGCGTGGGGATCCCCGAACTCGTCTCAACGGCCGCCGCTGAGGGAGGTGTCGGCGACGCGATCACGGAAACCGTGGAGTCCGGACCGGTTGGTGGGGCTGCGTCCGGCGGAATCGAGTTCGGAACGGCAGTCAACCACGATGCCCTCGTGTCCTCACCCCAGCAGTTCGACTTCTACGACGGCGGCGGACTCGATGTCGGGTTCTTGGGGATGGCGCAGGTCGACGCGCAGGGAAACGTCAACGTCAGCCGGTTCGGCTCCCAGTTCCCGGGCTGTGGCGGGTTCATCAACATCACGCAGAACGCCGCTGCAGTCGTGTTCTGTGGCACGCTCACGACGGGCGGTCTCTCGGTCGCGGTCGCCGACGGAACAATCACGGTGACATCCGAGGGGGCGCACTCGAAGTTCGTCGAGGACGTCGAACACGTCACATTCAGCGCTGATCACGCGCTGGAAACCGACCAGTCGGTTGTGTACGTCACCGAGCGCGCCGTCTTCGAGTTGACGCCTGACGGCCTCACACTCACGGAGGTCGCACCCGGCATCGACCCCGGAGCCGTGATCGCACAGCTCGGGTTCGACCCCGCTGTTGCGGACCCACTGGGCGTGATGCCGGCGCGGCTGTTCGCCGACGCGCCGCCGGATCTCACCGATGTCGTGTGATCGCACGGCGGCCGCAGCTCACGGCGAACGAGCGGCGGCGTCCCGCTGAAGCGCACTGAACACTGTCCAGGCGGGATCGCTCCCCGGGTGCACGACCTGCGTCCCATCGACGGTCACGCCACTGCCCTCACTCACTGTCCCGATCGCGGCCACGGGAGTGTTCCGTGCGTCCAGTGCAGCCATCGCCGTGTCGGCGTGCGCCTCGGGGACTGTGACGAGAAGCGTGCCACGCGAGGAAACCTGCCACGGGTCGAGCCCGAGATCCGCACAGACGGCGCTCACGTCCTCGGGAACGGGGACGGCGTCGCTGGAGACGCTGATCGAAACGCCGGCGGCCGTCGCCAACTCCACCAGCGCCCCTTGAATGCCGCATTCGGTTGCGTCGTGCATCGCGGTCACGGGTGCGGACGCCGCGGCGCACGCGTCGCCAACCACTGTGGTGTCCTCGAGCCGCGCGTCGGCGCGCTCGACGGTGTCGTCAGCGACATCGAGGTGGTCGCCGAACAGCGCGGCGAACAGCCCCGCGACCTCTGCCCCGGGGCTGTGCGTCATGAGCACCGTGTCACCCGCGGTGGCCCCATCGGGGCGGACGATCTCGGCGGGGTCACCGACACCCATGGCCGTTGCGCCGCCGATCCAGGGGAACGACACGTCCTGGCGCGCGGTGTGTCCTGTGACCACGCTCACGCCGAGCCGCTCACACTCCGTGGCCATCGCGTCCCACAGCGCCGCGATGGTGTCGTCTCGTGCTGACGCCGGGAGCACCAGGGTGATGGAGAGAAACGACGGCGGAACCCCGCTCACGGCGACATCCGAAAGCACGCTGTGGAGGGCCAGCCGGCCGGCGCGCTCGATCCCGACGCCGGGGTTCACTGACACCGGGTCCGCGCTCACGACGAGGCGCTGGCCGCCGATCGAGAGCACACCGAAGTCAACCCCGTACTGGGGGCCGACGGTCACCGCGTCGTCGTCCGCACCGAGGTTCGGGGACAGGTGCTGTGCGAAGAACTCGGCGTCGATCTTCCCGATCTGGCTGGTCACGGGAGACCACCGAACAACTCGTCGTTCGCTGTCAAGGGCTCACAGGACGGGCGTGACATACTGCTCCGTCCGCACACCCACCAGTAAAAAACACCGGATGCGGCCGCGGCTTACAGGGACACACCGAGCGCCGCAGCGAGCGCGTCGGCGACCGCAGTGTTGTCGCGTGCGGCGTCGAACCGCGCCGCGTTCGGGCCGTGTGCGAACACCGGCACGTCGGTGCCCGTGTGTCCGTCGGTGGTGAACGCGATCCCGGCTCGCTCCGCGAGAATCGTGCTGATCGAACCCGGAGCGTCGCGGAGCTTTGCCACCTCTCGGTCGGTCAGTGCGGTGATGCCCGTGTGAGCGGCGACGATCGACTCCAGTTCGTCAGCGCTCCGGACCCCGGCGAGGAGATCCCGAAGCCGGCTGGTGGTCGCTTTCTGCGCGGCGAGCACGTCGTATTCGACCTCGTAGGGCGAGTCGCGACCCAGCGTGAGACCGCCACACTCGTGGTCGCCGGTCGAAACGAGGAACGTCGGCTCGGCGGTCGTCTCGGCGTACTCCACCAACTGGCCCGCCACCTGCGTGGCTTCGTACTGTTCGGCGACCTGGGCGGGGTAGTTCGCGTGGCCGGCGTGATCGACGCGCCCGGACTCCACCAGCAGGAAAAACCCCTTGTCGGGGTCGCCGGCCGACGAGAGCAGGTCAACCCCCGCGTCGACCATCGCATCGAGGTTGGGTTGTGTGTTCTCGGGGTCGTTTTTGCGGTCCAGGTAGTAGTCGAGGTGGCTCTCCTGGCTGAACAGCCCGAGTACGGGTGGGTCGTCGACCGCGTCCAGTTCAGCCGCCGTTTCGGCGATCGTGTAGCCGTTGTCCCTGGCCGCATCCACCAGCGTGCCGCCGTTGGACGCGTCCGCCTCGAAGTCGCGGCGCTGCCCCCCGAGAATCACGTCCGGCTGGGTCTCTTCGATGTACTGGCGCGCGATCTCGGTCTGGTTGCCGCGATCCTCGACGTGTGCCGCGAACGCTGCGGGTGTGGCGTGTGTCGCCTCGGTCGTCGTGATGAGGCCGGTCGCGTACCCCTGGGCGCTGGCCCGTTCGAGGACCGTATCGACGCGCTGAAACCCGCCGCCTGAGGTTTGGACGCCACCGATCGCTCCGTTGTAGGTTTTGACGCCGCTGGCGAACGCGGTTGCGGCGGCCGCCGAGTCGGTGGTCGTCTCGTAGGGGTCATCGGGGAACGTGGTCATCGAACCGCGGGACGAGAACGCGTCGAACCCGGTCGGCGTCTCGGCCGGACTCACGTTCAGCGGGAAGCGCTCGGGCGCTGTCTTGTAGGCGTTGAGGTAGCGCGCGGCGGAGATCTGTGTCTGCCCCATCCCATCGACGATGTACGCGATGGCGTTCGCAGCCGGGGACGCCGTGGCCTGTGCGCGCGCCGTTGTCTGGAACTGTGACGCGACTGCGCCCCCGGCGACGGCCCCGCTGAGGCCCGCCAGGAACGTGCGCCGATCGACACTGGGTGACTCTGTGGTGTGCGGTGTTGGCATCTGATCGCTCTACACGGCTGTACCACCACTGCGCTCAAAGCCACTTATAATAGTCGTCCGGACGCCTATATATGCGGTGGCGTCACCCCAGCGCCCTTCGGAAGGCAGATGAGCGGGGCCGGCGAACGCCGTGCGTAGTGTCAGCTACGTCACTTGCGGTTGGTCGGATCGCGCTCGCCCTCCTCCTCGTCGTCCTGAACGGCTTTTTCGTCGCCGCAGAGTTCGCGTTCGTGCGGCTGCGGTCGGCGTCCGTCGAGACGCTCGTTCAGGACGGACGGCGTGGCGCAACGGCGGTCAAGGAAGCCACGGACAACCTCGATGATTACCTCGCGGTCTCCCAACTCGGGATCACGATCGCGTCGCTCGGGCTCGGGTGGGTCGGTGAACCCGCGGTCGCGGTTCTGGTCGACCCACTACTGGAGCCGGTGCTCCCGGCTCCCGTTCGCCACACCGTGACTGTGGCCCTCGGGTTCGGGATCGTGACCCTGTTGCACGTCGTGTACGGCGAACTCGCGCCGAAGACGATCGCGATCCAGCGCGCCGAGCGCGTCGCGCTCGTGGTTGCGCCCGTGATGAAACTGTTCTACTACGTGTTCCTGCCGGGCACGATCCTGTTCAACGGCATCGCGACACGGTCGGTCCAACTCATCGGCGTCTCCCCGGAGACAGAGGGCCACGACACCCACACCGAGCCGGAGATCCTGAGCGTGCTCTCGGAAGCCAGCGCCGCCGGCCGGATCAGCCCGGCGGAGGTGTCGATGATCGAGCACGTCTTCAGCCTCGACGACACGACTGTTCGTGAGATCATGCGGCCACGCCCCGACGTGACCAGCGTGTCCGCAGACACTCCGCTCCCCGAACTCCGAACGATGGCCGCCAGCGGCGAATACACCCGCTACCCGGTCACCGAAGGCCCGGACGACGACGTGATCGGGTTCGTCGACGTGAAAGACATCTTGCGCGCCAGCGACGCCATCGACGAGTCGGGCGATGTCACGGCCCGGGAGCTGAGCCGGCCGGTCGTCGTGGTTCCCGAGACGCTGCGCGTCGACGAGCTGCTCGCGGAGTTCCAGGCCGAGCACCGCCAGATGGCGGTCGTCATCGACGAATGGGGTGCCTTCGAGGGGTTGGCAACCATCGAAGACGCCCTCGAAGTGATCGTCGGCGACATCCGCGACCAGTTCGATCTGGCGACCCACGCGCAGTCCATCGAGCCCCGCGACGATGGCGGCTACGAGGTTCCTGGCGCGGTGTCGATCACCGAACTCAACGACCACCTCGGCACGGATTTCGAGAACGAGGCGGTCGAAACCGTCGCCGGGCTCGTGGTCAGCCGACTCGGGCACGCCCCCACGGTCGGTGATCGTGCCGTGATCGACACGCACACGTTCCGCGTGACTGGCGTCGACGGCGCACGGATCACGTCGCTGACGGTGACTCCCGACTCCTGACCGGAGCGGTCACCGGCGCTCGCCGTTTCCACCGGGGCGCGCGAACGGCCGCCATTACGTGTACGACGGGCGCTCGGCGTATTCGATCGGGTCGCGTTCGCCCAGGTTCTGGAACGCCTGGAGGCGGAACGCACACGCGTCGCACGTCCCACACGCGGGGGCCTCGGCGCGGTAGCAACTCCACGTGTGCTCGTAGGGGACACCGAGTTCCAGGCCGCGCTCGGCGATGTCGGTCTTCGACCAGTCGACGAACGGTGCGTTGATGCTGATTTCGGTGTCGGGTTTGGTGCCGGCAGCGACGGTCTGCTGGAACGCCTCGAAGAACGCGGGCTGGCAGTCCGGATACCCCGAGAAGTCCTCGCTGTGCGCGCCGATGAACACCGCCTCACAGTCGTTGGCCTCGGCGTACGACGTCGCCATCGCCAGCAGGTTGGCGTTCCGGAACGGCACGTAGGAGGTGGGGATTTCGTCGCTCTCCATGTCGGCGTCCGCGACCGCCATCTCGTCGTCAGTGAGGCTCGACGCGCCGATCTTCGAGAGGTGATCCGTGGTCAAATGGAGGAAGTCCGCGGCACCGAGGGCCGCTGCTTGGGCCGTTGCGCACTCGTGTTCTTTGTGCTCGGTCTGCTGGCCGTACGAGGTGTGGAGCATGTACACCTCGTAGCCGGCGTTGTGCGCAACCGCAGCGGCGGTGGCGCTGTCCATCCCGCCGGATGCAAGCACGACAGCGCGCTTCGCGCTCATCGTCCACCACTCGGGTGCGTGGCACCCGCGGCCGTTCTGCGGTTGGTCGTCGCTGTGCGGTCGCGCCGAGCGCGTGCGTTCGTGTCGATCGTATCGTCAGTGGAGTCTGTCATTGTTTCAGGTCTCCGGGGCGTCGTTCCACAGTGCAACGTGGAGCCGCGGCGTATACCGGTAGCCGTGCTCCATCGCGAGTGTCGCAACCTCGTTTCGTCGCGCGTCGAGCTCCGCGTGGGTTGTGCCCTCCGGCATCAACACCACGTCCTCGTCGCCGATTCGGGTGTCAGTGGCTGTCCTGATCTCCGCAAGCAGTGATTCGATCTCGGGCATATCCGACGGATCGGTGACGACGAACTTGAGTTGGGTGTCGTAGTCGTCGGCGAGCGCGCCGAGCGTCGCCACGTCGATGCGGCGGGCGTCGTGGCGGGCCGCCCACTCACCGTCGCCTTTGGGGTCGGTCTCGGCCGTGGGTGTGCTGGAGGCGAGTTTCGGGCTGACGCTCGCCAAGTCGATGGGGGCGTCACGGTGGATGGTGCCGTTCGTCTCGACGGTGGTGTGGTAGCCAAGCGCTGCGAGGCGGTCAAGCAGCACCACGGCGTCGTCGTGGAGCAGTGGCTCGCCACCGGTGAGTACGACGTGGTCGGCGTGCTCGTACGACTGCACCTCCGCGATGATGTCGTCGACGGACATCGTGGCGTGGGTGGGCTCCCAGGACGTGTGGTATGAATCACAGAACCAACACCGGAGGTTGCAGCCGCTCGTGCGGACGAACACCGACGGCGTGCCGGCGAGCTTCCCCTCGCCCTGCAGGGAGTAAAACAGCTCGTTGATCGGAAGCGCCGGCCCGTCACCACCGTTGCTCGCCTGCCGGTCCGTGGTTTCGCTGACCGGCATCAGTTCGGGCCAGCAGTAAGCGCCGGCGTTTCCGCGACCGTGACGGAGACCGCTGACACCGTCTCAGGGAGCGCGTCGTGGAGCTTCCGCTCCAGCACGACGCCCATCACCTCGGCGGTCGGCGGCTGTTCGAGCACGACAACCGCGTCGCCGTCGCCCGCCTCCCGGAACGCGTCAACGAGCGGGTCGCCGTCCTCAAGCAGGAACCGGTGGTCCCAGTCGGACACCACCGCCGTGACTGTGCCCTTGTCCACAACCCACCCCTCGTCCGTGAGCTGCCCCGTGATTTCGACGCTGATCTCGTAGTTGTGGCCGTGTGGGCGGCTACACTTGCCGTCGTGGTGTTGCAGTCGGTGGCCGGCGCTGATCCGGATCGGGCGATCCCGCCCGATGTGCAGCGTCCGCTCCCCGGTGGCTGTGGACTGTGATCGTTTGGACTGTGCTGAACGCATGTCTCCCTATTCTTCGAGTATGCGGTAAAGAATATCGAAGTCATATCCACGATGCTCTGCCGTCGCCGACCCACGATCCGGGACACGTCACGGGCGGCCGCGCCCGTCCGGGCATCGTTGCCCGCCACACCGGCTCAGTCGTCGGTGCGTTCCCAGACCGTGTTCTCGCGGTCGATCCGGTCGTTCCAGTCCGCGACGAGCGTCGTGACCGCCAGATCACCGGTCACGTTGTTCATGGTCCGAAGCCGGTCGAGGATCGGGTCGACACCGGCGACCATGCCGACGACCTCAAGCGGCAACCCGAGCTGCGTGAGCACCAGCGTGAGCATGATCAGCCCGCTGCCCGGGACACCCGCAGTGCCGACGCTCGCGAGCAGGGCGGTCACGATGACTGTCGCCTGTTCGGCGAGCGTGAGCGTTTGCCCCACCAGATTGGCCGCAAAGATGGCCGCCACGCCCTGATACATCGCCGTTCCGTCCATGTTGATCGTCGCACCGAGCGGCAGCGAGAAGCTGTACACCTCCTCGTCGATCCCGAAGTTCTCGTCGGCGTTGTTCATCGTGACGGGCAGCGTCCCGCTGCTGGAACGGATGCTCAGCGCCGTCACCATCGCTTCTTTGGCGCCGGCGAGGAACGCCCGCGGCGATTCACGCAGCAGCCCCCACTGAATGACGAACAGATACGTGACCCCGATGTGGAGGACCACGGCGAGCGCCAGCGCACCGATGAGTTTTGCGAACGGCAGGATGGCGTCGACGCCTGCCTCCCCGAACGTCGTCGCCATCAACGCGAACACGCCGATCACGCCGTACTCCATGACGCCCCAGACGACGTTGAACATCGCCTCCGAGCCCGCCTCTGCGATCTTGAACACGGCCTGTGCACCGTCGTGCACCGGTGTGCCGGGCTCGAACTCGTCCTGCAGGATCGCGAACGAAATGCCGAGCGCGATCGTGAAAAAGATCGTCGGCAACACGTCCCCGTTGGCCATCGCACCGATCGGGTTCGTCGGAACGACGTTCATCAGCACCGTCCCCAGATCCGGGGCTTGCGTCGTCTCCACGGCGGCATCAGCCACCTCAAGCCCGACTCCCGGGTTGATGAGGTTGCCCGCCAACAGCCCGATGGCGATCGCGACCGCCGTCGTCCCCAGGTAGAGCGCGATCACCTCGCCGCCGATCTTGCCGATGCGGGTCGGCGAAAGCTGCCGCGCTCCCATGAGCAGCGTGAACACGACGACAGGAATGATGATCATTTTGAGCAACCGAACGAACAGCGTTCCGAGCGGCTCAAGCTGTGCGGCTGGCGCGCCGACCGCGAGCCCACAGACCGAGCCGAGAACGAACGCGACCGCGATCCGGTAGATGATCGCAACGGATCGATACGCAGCCCATGCGTCTCGAAGGCGGTTCAACATAGCACAGCATTCCGAAATGCTGGCTGTAAAGCTAACGATACCATATGCTGGCGTCGTTTCAAAAACACATGACGACTGCTTCGTATCCGTGGCGTTCTCGTCACATTCGCTATGGGATCGTCGGGAACTCAACACGCGTTTGAACTCCCACGAATAAAGCTCCTGTTTGGATATTCCGGAAAAACGCGCCATAGCTAGCGAGACCACAGCGGGATCGGCGGATGCTGTCGACGGATGCCGTTGAAACGTTCGATCAGTTAGTTGTTCATGATAGAAAGGAAGATTCAAGTCACCTGGACCGGAGACACAGAGTGATGGATCTCGACCACATCATCACGAGCAAACAACTCTCCCGGGCGGACATCGAGACCGTGCTCGACCGCGCGGCAGAGATCGACGCCGACCCGTCGGCGTTCGCCGACCGGTACGAAAACACCGTGCTCGGACTCCTCTTTTTCGAGCCGAGCACCCGCACCAAGATGAGCTTCGACACCGCGATGAAACGCCTGGGCGGCGACATCGTCGATATGGGGTCCGTAGACTCCTCAAGCGTCAAGAAGGGGGAGACACTCGCAGACACGGTTCGCGTCATCGAAGGGTACGCGGACGCGTTGGTGCTGCGCCACCCCAACCAGGGAGCAGCCCAGATGGCGAGCGAGTTCGTCGACGTTCCGCTTTTGAACGCCGGCGACGGCGCCGGCCATCACCCGACACAGACCCTCCTGGACCTCTACACCATCCGCGAGAACGCCGGCCTCGAAGACCTCACGATCGGCATCATGGGGGATCTCAAGTACGGGCGGACGGTCCACTCGCTGTCCCGCGCGCTCACGAACTTCGACGTCGACCAACACTTCATCAGTCCCGAGAGCCTCCAGCTCCCCCGAGACGTCGTCTACGACCTCGAACAGGAGTCCGGCACTCGTGTCCGCGAACACGACTCCTTCGAGGACGTGCTCCCGGAGCTGGACATCCTTTACGTGACTCGGATCCAGCGCGAGCGGTTCCCCGACGAAAACGAGTACCAGAAGGTTGCCGGAGAGTACCAACTCACCGCCACCCACCTCGAAGCCGCCAAAGACGACCTGACCATCATGCATCCGCTCCCGCGAGTCGACGAGATCGCACCCGAAATCGACGACACCGACCACGCGGCCTACTTCGAGCAGGCACACAACGGGGTGCCGGTTCGCATGGCACTGCTGGATCTGGTGCTGTCCGCCGATGGGGGTGTCGACGATGAGTAGCGACCAACACCTCCAGGTCAGCAAAATCCAGGCCGGAACCGTCATCGACCACATCCCGGCCGGGCAGGCGCTGCAAGTGCTTCAGATCCTCGGGACCAACGGAGCAAGCGACGACCAGATCACCGTCGGGATGAACGTCACCTCGGAACGCCACCACCGCAAGGACATCGTCAAGATCGAGGGTCGAGAGCTGAGCCAGGACGAAGTCGACGTCCTGTCGCTGATCGCGCCCGACGCAACGATCAACATCGTCCGTGACTACGAGGTCGACGAGAAACGTCGCGTCGACCGTCCCGACGTCGTTGCGGGTGTGCTCTCCTGTCCGAACCCCAACTGCATCACCGCCAACGACGAGCCCGTGCGATCCGGGTTCGACGTGCTCGACGACGGGATGCGATGTCAGTACTGCGAACAGATCGTCAGTGAGGACATCCCGTCACTGATAGATCCGGAGTAGGCGGCCGTACTCGTGGTTTTTCGTGGCTTTCTCTCGTTATTGTGTTGATTACTGTTCGACTGCTGCCGGGCGAACCACTGGCCCGGATGTAGCAGAATTTATCGTTCTGGAGGGTGAAGGCTCGCATATAATGCTTTATAACCTTCGGCAGGAACTGCTCGCTGGAATCCGGGCTGCCACCTCTGACGCGGGGTACGACTATGAAGTCGACCAGTCCGCGATCGAACTCGAAGACATCACCGATGAGGAGAAAGGCGAGTTCTCCTCACCGATCTCGTTCTCGATCGCGGCCGCGGCCGGAGCGCCCCCGGTCGATGTCGCGGCGGCGATCGCCGACGCCCACCGCTCCAACGGGCTGCCGGCTGAAGTCGAGGCGGTGACCGTCGAAGGCGGCCACATCAACTACCACGCCGACACGACCGATCTGGCAGACGCGACGCTGTCGACGATCCTCCGCGACGGTTCGGAGTACGGCACGCGGACGGACGCCGACCCGGACACCATCCTCGCCGACGTGTCCTCGCCCAACATCGCCAAGCCGCTGCACGTCGGCCACTTGCGGAACACGATCCTCAGCGATGCAGTGATGAACATCCTGGAGGCGCGCGGCCACGACGTCACGCGGGACAACCATCTCGGGGATTGGGGCGTGCAGTTCGGGAACCTGATGCACGAGTACACCGAGTTCGGCGACGAAGCGACGCTGGAAGACGACGCCATCGAACACCTCCTGGATCTCTACCAGCAGTTCGAGCAGCGGGACTCGATGCTCGCGGATCTCGAAGACGATGAGACCGTGACCGACCAGTTCGCCGACGCCGTCACCGAGGAACGTGACTACCACGCCGACAGCGGCAAGGAGTGGTTCACCCGGCTCGAGCAGGGCGACGAGGACGCGACTGCCCTCTGGGAGCGGTTCCGTACCGTGAGCATCGATCGCTTCAAGCAGACCTACGACGACCTCGATGTCGCATTCGACGTTTGGAACGGGGAGAGCTTCTACGCTCAGGAGGGCTGGAACGACGTCATCATCGAGAAGGCGATCGAGAACGACGTCGCGATGCGCGGCGAGGGCGAGTCGGTGTACATCCCGGTGTACCCTGACGACTACGAGAACGTCGGCGACCCGCAAGCGGCAGACGTGGACGCCTCGCTCGATCGCGCACGCCAGATGCGGGAGGCCAACGACGACCTCGAAGACGCCGACTTCGATCCGTTCTACATCGTCAAGTCCGATGGATCGACGCTGTACGGAACCCGCGACCTGGCGACGATCGAGTACCGGATCGAGGAATACGACGCCGATCAGTCGGTCTACGTGGTGGCAAACGAACAGAACCAGTACTTCCAACAGCTGTTCGTCGCTGCCCGAAAGATGGGATACAACGACATCAAACTTAAGCACATCGATTACGGGCTGATCAGCCTCCCCGAAGGGAGCATGTCGACACGGAAAGGACAGATCATCACCGCCCGGGAAGTCCTTGATCGTGCCCAGGACCGCGCCGAGGAGATCATCGCGGAGAAAGGCCGAATCGACGACGCCGAAGCCCAATCGGTCGCAACCAAGATCGCGCTCGCAACCATCAAATACGAGATGGTGGCGGCCAAACGCGAACGCGACACGACGTTCGACATCGACGAGTCGGTTGCACTGGAGGGCGACACCGGACCGTACGTTCAGTACGCGGCAACCCGTGGCTACAGCATTCTGGACGGAGCGGACGCCGCTCCCGAGATCGACGACCTCGATCCATCGGTGTTCAACGACACCGATGTGGAGCTGCTGTTCGAGCTGGCCCGCTACCCACTCGTCCTGGAACGCTGTGAGGAACGGTACGACGCGGCACCGCTTGCCCACTACCTCCTCCAGCTCGCACACGTGTTCAACTCCTTCTACCACAAGAACGCGGTCTTGGACGCCGAAAACGCACGCACGGAGCGCCTCCTGCTGACGAAGGCAACGACACAGATCTTCGACAACGGCCTCGGCCTGCTCGGCATCGACGTGCTCGAAGAGATGTAACCGCGCTGGACATCGTTGAATCGGTTTTGAGGTCCGTGAAACTCGGTTGGCAGCTACTACGATCGCTGTAAGAACGACACAGGAGCGCCGGTGTCTTCCGTACGGACTAGTAAAAAAGACGGCTCGAAGACCGGATCCGAGACGCCGACGTTATGCGGCCGTATCGGCCGACTCTTCGGGTGACTCCTCGGGGTCTTTCATGTACATCTTCCAGCCGGTGAAACCCATGATAACAACCAGGATGGGCGAGAGAATCCCCACGAAGTAGTACGGCAGATAACTCAACACGGGCACCCCGAGCGCACTGGCCATGAACACGCCACCGGAGTTCCACGGAATCATCGGCTCCGAGACAGTCCCAGTCTCTTCGAGGGTCCGGGACAGGCTCGTTCCGTCGAGATCGTACTCGTCGTTGAGGTCGCGGAACGTCATGCCAGGGATAACGATGGACATGTACTGGTCCGCAGTGAGTGCGTTGATCACGAGCGGGCCGAGCGCGGTGACAAGAGTTGCCCCTCCGACACTATCGACAGCTTTTGCAGTGTTGTGCGCTATAACCGACAATACGCCTGTCGCCTCAAGTATACCTCCGATCGAGAGGGCACCGAAGACAATGGTAATAACCCAGATCGACCCTTCAAGCCCACCGGTACTGAGGAGGTTGTTAACGAGGTCGACACCCGTCTTCGGTCCTGTTCCGCTATAGATGATCTGCCATGCCTCAGCGAACCCACGACCCTGGATGAGGATCGAGACGCCTGCCGCGGAGAACACGCCGGCACCGAGCGACGGCAGCGCGGGGTACCCCTTGATCGCCAACCCGAAGGTAATGACCAGCGGGAGCAACACCAGGACAGAAAGCGTGTATGTGCCTGCCAGACCGCCCTGGATCTGTGCGACTTCCGCGCCTGTACCACCAGTGCCACCGGTCTCTGCCATCAACCCGAGGACGGCGTAGAGTGCAAGAGAGATAACCCCAACGATGATAGTGTTCGGGAACATCCCGCGCACGTGATCCCAGAGGTCAACGTCACTGACACCCGAGGCGAGCAGTGTAGTGTCGGAAAGCGGCGACTGCTTGTCGCCCATGTACACGCCGGAGAGGATCGCACCCGCAGTCAGCGGCGCTGGGATCCCGAGTCCGGAGCCAATGCCGACCAGCGCGATACCGAGCGAGCCGGCTGTCGTCCATGAGGAACCGATTGCCGTCGCAACCACGAACGAAAGGAGCGCTGCCAACGGAACGAAGACCGCCGGTGTGAGGAACTCCAGCCCCCAGTACATGATGAACGGGATCGTCCCAGCATCAACCCAGGACGCGATCAGCATGTAGATAATAAACAGGATAAATATCGCCCCCAATCCCATGACAATGCTGTTTGAAATCCCGTCGAAGAGTTCGTCCCACGTGTATCCCCAGCCGTATCGTGCGATCACACCAGTGAAGGCGATCCCCCAAAGCAGGGGCATTTGGGCGTCAAGGCCCAAAAGAACGATACCGACGGCCAGGAACGTAATCATCCCAGCGATCGGGAGGAGCGCTTGTCCGAACGACGGTCGTTTCTCCGGATCAAAGTCCTCGTAACTTCTCGGTTCGAATTCTACCATTGGTAATTATTTGTTTGTTTTCATTTTAGTTGGCGATCCATCAGCTGCCGTTTGTGGCGTCAGGAGCATCTCTTATTCTCCTACGTGTTGGCGTTATTCCCTGGGTAGGATAAAGCTACCGCCAATTCCTACGGCCGTAGTTAATCCTATTCTCAGATAAATTATTGTCTACAAACTCCACAGCTAGCAATAATTATTATAATTCATATATGATGCTCGGGGCATCTGAGTCAGCTCACTGCTGGCCAACGTCAAACACCTAGGCCGGCTCATCACACCACTGCCAGTGGGCAAGACTAATGAGCGCCTCCGTACTACTACCGCGGCTTGTTCCACAAGTCCCGCTCACGCTGGCCATTCACACAGCGCATACGGCAACAAAAAAGCAGTGAGGTCGATGCAGTTATTGGTTGACGAGCGTGTGGACGATGGCCTTCTGCACGTGCATGCGGTTTTCGGCCTGGTCAAAGATCACCGACTGCGGACCGTCGGCGACCTCCGCCGTGACCTCTTCGCCACGGTGGGCCGGGAGACAATGCATGAAGATCGCGTCGTCGCGGGCGGCGTCCATGAGATCCTGATCGATCTGGAACCCGTCGAACTCGGCGAGCTTCTCCTCGCGCTGCTCCTCTTCGCCCATGCTGACGAACACGTCGCCGTAGACTGCGGTCGCGCCATCAACCGCCTCGTAGGGATCGTTGGTGACGGTCACGTTGGCGTCGCTGACACGGTCCTGGATCTCCTCGTCGGGCTCCATTCCCTCGGGTGTCGCGATCCGACAGTCGACGCCCATCTTCGCGGACGCCTGCATCAGGGAGTGGGCGACGTTGTTTCCGTCCCCGACGAACGCAAGCGTATCGAGGCGGTCTTTCTCCTGCATCGTGAACATGTCGGTGAGCGCCTGACACGGGTGCAGGAAGTCGGTCAGCCCGTTGACGACTGGCACGTCCGCGTTCTCAGCAAGCTCCATCATCTCGTCGTGCTCGAACAACCGAGCCATGATGGCGTCCTCGTACCGGGACATCACCTGGCTCACGTCGGAGATCGGCTCCCCGCGGCTGAGCTGCGAGGACCCCATCTCGAAGAAGATGCCGTGCCCACCGAGTTGGGTCATTCCCGTCTCGAAGGACAGCCGTGTTCGCGTCGACGGCTTCGCGAACAACATCACGAGAGACTTGTTGTCCATCACGCCGGAGAACTCGCCCGGGTTCTCCTTCATGCTCGCCGCCAGGTCAAGCAGCTGTTCGATCTCTTCGCTCTCGACGTCGTTGATGTCTACTAGATGCTCCATCGTGTTGTGTATCTCCGGGTCGACTATTTAATCCTTCGACTGTTCCCAACTCGCGGTCACTCGTCGGCTGGCACGACTGTCGTGCCGGCCGCCCCATCGAGCGCCTCGGTTGCGGTCTCCGGCTTCGTGATGATCGCACGGTCACCGCCGCTTTCGACGAACTCGATGCACGCTTCGACTTTCGGCGCCATGCTCCCCTCACCGAACTCTCCGGCGGCAAGCATGTCCGCCGCTTCCTCGGTTGTGAGTTCGCTGAGTTCCTCCTCATCCTCGGTGCCGAAGTTCCGGTAGACCGCATCGACGTCGGTCAACACGAGGAACTCATCGGCACCGATGTCGGTCGCAAGCGACTGGGCAGCACGATCCTTGTCGATGACGGCCGCAACACCAGTCAGGCTGTCACCGTCTTCGACGACCGGAACGCCACCGCCGCCGCTGCTGATGACCGGCTTCCCGGTTTCGACGAGCGTCTTGATGTGTTCTGCCTCAACGATGTCGACCGGCTTCGGGGACGGAACGACCCGCCGGTATCCCACGTTGCCGTCGCCGTCGGTGCCCTCCTTGACAGGGAAGTCCTTCTCTGAGGCTTCGTCCTCGTCGTAGAACGGACCGATGCGCTTGGTCGGATCGTCGAACGCCGGGTCGTCCTCGTCGACGATCGTCTGTGTGATGACCGTCGCCGGTGTTTCACCGAGCTCTTCGCGGAGCTGCTGCTGGAGGAGGTATCCGATCTGGGCCTGTGACTCGGCACCGAGCACGTCCAGCGGTTTCTCGGCGGCGGACTCCGCCTCCTCGTTCTGCAACAGGAGCTGTCCGACCTGTGGGCCGTTGCCGTGAGTGAAGACGAGTTCGTGTCCGCGTTCGTAGAGATCCACGAAGTGGGGGACAGTCTGCTCGATCGTGTCTCGCTGGTCCTGGATTGATCCTTCGCCACCTCTGAGTAGGGCGTTCCCACCCAGAGCTACAACGGTGTAACTCATGGGTGCCTCGTAGTTACACGGGTGACGCAAAAACTCTTGCGCCGGTTCCCACCCGTCGACCCCGTGCAGAAGCCGCGATACAGCGCAGCACTGACACGAAACGGATCAGCCACGGACCGCAGAACACAGTGAACGTCCCACCGCCGGAACGAACGTGCCCGGTACACCGCAGACACACGCAGTCAAAGAAGAGCCCAACCGCGGTGGACGTGCCTACTCCCGATGCCCGCGTCGACCGCTATTCCGGAGTGCGTCGAAGCGGCGTCGTCATACAGTGGATCGCCCCGTAGCCCGCACGGAGGTTGATGATCTTGCGCCCCTCTCCGTCCGGAATGACCGTGACATCGTAGTCCTCCTGGATCCCATCGATGAACTGCTTCATCACGCCGTCGTCGTCGTCGGAGAAGCGGACTGGCAGGATCTTCCGTGGCCCAACCGTCAGGAAGTTCGTGATGGCCTTCAACGCCATGTCGGTGTCCGGATGGGACGGGTCAACGTAGTCGTACACGTCGACGATTTCGAAGCCCTTCTCGCGCAGGTACTCCCCGAAGTTCACGTCGGGTCGTTCCAGCGTGTACGGCTTCTCGCCGCCGTGGGTTCGTGCGTACACGTCAAGCGTCGTGTTCTCCACGAGTTCCTTGTGGGCGACAACGAGATCGTCGTCGACGAAGTTGAACCACGTGTCGAGGTGCATGATGTCCATCTCGACTTCCCCGTTGTCGTCGTCCTTGTGGGCCTGTGCGGCTTCGAACGGCGCACGAACGAGGCCGACTTCCTCGGATCCGAAGGCGTCGTCCATCAGGAGTCGGTGACCTGCGGCGTACGTGGTCCGATGGACGTACTCGGTGTCATCCTCGGCGATGTCGTGTTTCGGGTACGCCTCTCCTTCGGGAATCTTCGCCGAGACACCGAGCAGCGAGAACTCGCCAGCCGGATAGAAGTCACCGCCCTCAACGAGCACTTCCGTCTCTTGGATGTCGTCGCGCTCGGGGACGTGCTCCGTTACGTCGTGTTCCCGAACCTGGCTCATGTCGGCGACGATGTCGACGTCGAATTCGTCCCCGTCGAGGGCCTCCCAGGACGCGCGAGCGATGTCGACCTCCGGTTTGCGCGTGTCCTCTTTCATCGAGCAGAGCACGACGCCGTTTTGCGTGACGAACTGCTGGTCACGCTGGAAGTACATGTTCGTGAGCGGCTGCTCCAACTGCACACTCGTCGTGTCCCAGCGGTCCGGGTTCGAGCCAGGAACCTCCTCGTCGGAGTGGGAGTGGTGCCGGATGACCTCGGCGTTCCCGAGCACGGCCTGGATCTGCGTATGTGGGCTGAGCTCGTGCAGCCGTGCCCACATCTTGTCGCGCCGGTTGACCTGCTCGTCCTCTCCGAGTTCACTGAGATCGAAGTTGACTCGCGAGGAGAGCAGTGCGTTCATGCCGTTGCCGTTGGCGAGATCGTCGTGGAGATAATGGATCGGGTTCGATGCTGGAAGCGCCGCCTCCAGGTCCTGGCTGAGACTCAGATGCTCCTGTTGGGCGTCGACAAGCGAGAAGTCGTTCAGAAACAGGTTCGGCTCGGGGTCCATGATGCCAACGAACGTTTCGGCCCCCGGGAGGTGCATCCGGACCGCTTGGAGCGGGTCCCATTCGGCGGTCGCCTGCACCTTCGTGCTGTCATCTACGGACTCCGGTGATTCACTACTCATGGGAATTCAGTTGAGTATTCTGGATATAGCCTGATAAAGCCGTCGCCAAAATATACCGATGTTTATGACACGCGGCGGCTACGCTGTCTCTAACCTCACCTCGATTATGTTTGCGGCTTCCATCACGAGTGCGGGGACTTCCCCCGCGAACTCCGCGTTCTGCAGCCGGGTCTTCGGTGCGGTAACGCTCACTGCGCCCGCGACGTCCTCCGTTCGGCCACGAATCGGTGCGCCGATCGATCTGATGCCATGGATCTCCTCCTCGTCGTTGATCGCGTATCCCTGATCGCGGACGGTCGCCAGTTGCTCGCGGAGGGCATCAGGGCTGCCGATCGGGGTGGACGACTCCGTGCCGAACTCGATCTCCGAGATCAACGTCTCCCGACGGCCCTCGGGCAGGAACGCGAGTATCGATTTGCCCGCCGCACTGGTGTGGAGTTTCCGTGGCGTCTCCCGCATTCGGAGGTGATACTCGGTGGTCACTGACTCCTCGCCCATCGATTCGTAGAGGACGATCTGGCGGCCGTCTGACTCCGTGACGAGGTGAGCCGTGTGCCGAGTCTGGGTCGCCAACTTGTCGATCTCTTCGCGTCCGAGCCGGTAGAGATCAGTACTGTTTCGGGCATAGTTCGAGACCGGAACGAACCAATCCCCAAGCTGGTACGTTCCGTCCCCGTCTTGTTCGACGATTCCGACTTGCCGCAGGGTCGCCATGTACGTGTGAATCGTCGCTTTCGTCAGGTCGAGTTCGGTGGTCAACTCTTGGAGCGTTATCCCGCGGTGTTCTTTGATCGCGTCGATGATTTCGACCGCGTTGAGAACGGATGTTATCCGTCGCGGCTCACCGTTGTTGGCGGCTTCTGGGTCCATACTACTCGTATGGATAGCAACTGTTTATACTCCCGTGAATACACGGCCAGGGATTGAAACTATCAAAAACACCGTCCTTGATCGTGAGATGGCACTATTGTGGAGTCTTTCGCCTTGTACAAGCGATTCCGCCTCCGGTGGGCCCGTGACCAAGTACCGCTGGTTGGTTCTCTAAAACGGTCGATTATACACATTGTAGACGGGTATCGCACAGTAACTGGTGAAACGAGGCTTTAACGATGTCCTAGCAGTACAAGATTTTGATAATTGAGGATGGAAATCTGCATCCCGTGAGTGTTTGAAGTACTCAAAAAAGGCATGTAACCACTCCTGATACGACTAAATTATGTGTACAGATAGCTGCAGGCACTGCTTTGAATGTCTTTTGCACGACACTCTCGGATTTATTCGTTGTCTGCTCGGTGAATTTGAGCACATCAAACAACGCGCCAAGGTCGAAACGCACACCGGGATCAGGGATGGTCTACTGGTCGCTCGGGTGGAGCGTCATTTGGGCTGTGATGGCCCGAATAACGCGTGGATGATTCGCACAATCTCTGATCAGCAGGTTTGAATACAGAGAACGAAGCATGCCGAGACGACCATGACGGACCACTGCTGTAAGATCGGGCGCACGATCGCCACCTACGACTTGGGGGAGCGCGCCATCGAAGACGGATTCGACGAGGAACTCGCGGCACGCTGGGTTGGTGACCACGGCTTCCCTGAGACTGCTACACGACCGCTTACGGATTGGTTCAACACGGAGCTGCTGAAATCGGTTTACGACAGCCACAACCGAAAGGCGATCGACGTCCACATCCAATCAGAGTACGATGCCCTCCAATCAGACGACGCGGTGACGCGCGGCGAAATCATCGACGACCTCGCGGACGACGGGATCGACGGAACGGAGCTCACCACCGACTTCGCCACGCGATCAACGATGTACCGCCATCTCACCCAGTGTCTCGGCGCGAACAAAAGCAAACAGCGCTCGAACAGCGACTGGGAATCGGATAAGATCGAATACGCGCGGGACACGATGCGGACGAACATCGAAGACGTGCTCCAATCCCTTGACCGAAAGGGAGAGCTTCCGAACGGCGCGGACGCCACTGTACGAACACAGATTATTCTCCAGTGCCACGTTGACGGGTGTTCTACGCAGACCCGGCTCAGCCGTGCACGAACACGTGGGTTCATCTGTCGAGCCCATTCCGACGTGGCCTAGAACGCCCCGGTTATTGTTAGTACGCTATTGTTTCCGCGGCTCGGATCATCTAGTGAGTGTATAACATCGCTCCTTTTATTATCGATCTAACTAGAACTCAGAGTATGTGGAACGTAGATGTAACTTGCATCGGTGGCATTCGTTCCGGCGAGGCAACACTGCGCCCCGGCCCAAACATCGTTCAAGCTTCGAACTTCCAGGGCAAATCGAGTTTCCTCGCTGCGATCCAGACCGCAATCGGAACCACCGGGCTGCTCACAGAGGATCACCCGTTGATGGAGAACGAAGACGACGGCAAGGTCACGCTTGAAACCGACGAAGAGACGTACACCGTCTCTCTCACGCGAGCGACCGACAGCGACGAACCCGCGATCTCGCGCAGCGGAACGCCATATCTCACACGAGACCAAGACCAGATCGCTGCTCGCTTGTTTGCTGTTCTGGGCGAGGACAATCCCATCCGTGCCGCCGTGCGGGAGGAAAACCAAGAACGCCTGACCGAGCTCTTGAAGAAGCCGCTTGAGACTGAGAACATCGACCTGCGTATCGAGGCGCTCCAACGCGAGATCAAGGAGCTCGAAGACGAAGTCGCCGCAGCCGAAGCCGCCTCCGCGGACCTGCCCGCGGCACAGCAGAAAGTGACGCGGCTCCAAGGGGAGCTTCGCGACCTCAACGAGACACGTGACGAACTCGAACGTAAGGTCGACGAAGAAACCGATCAGCGCGCCCTCCGGGACGAACTGACGGCCAAACAGTCGGATCTCGAACGCGAGGAGGCCCGCCTCGAACGCCTCGAAAACCAGGTCGACCGCCGGAAAGCGCAACTCGACGACAAGGAGGCGGCGCTCGAATCACTCGACATCCCAGACTCCCCCACAGCAGAGGCGGACATCGCCGAAAAGCAGACCCGAATCGACGAATTAGCAGTGAAAATCGACCTGCTTGACGATCTCCACCGCAGCACCAAGGCGATCATCGACGAGGGAGAAATAGATCTCATAACGGACGTCGAACGCACCCTCTCCGGGGACACGTTCTCGTGTTTCGTCTGCGGCGCGGAGACCACGGCGGAAGCGGTCACCGAGCGGCTGAACGAGATCAGTGACCGACAGGAATCGTTGCGGGAACAGCGGGCCACGCTCACCGAGGAGGTGACTCAGATGCAGCAACGAACGCGTGAGATCGAGTCGAAGCGACAGCAAAAGGCAGAGCTCGAAGACGAGATCAAACGACTCCGCGTCGATATTCAGGAGGACCAACACGAGGTCCGGTCGATCGAAGCGACCATCGAGGAGCTTCAGGCGGAGATCGAACAACGCGAAGCCGAGTACGAAGCGGCTGAGAAGGCGGGCGAATCGCACAGCGCCGAACTGAAAACGATCCAGCAGAAGATCGGCAGCACGGAAACCAAGTTGGATCGAGCCCAAGCCGAACTCGAGCGTATCGAAGCGGAACTGCAGAAGCGAAACGACCGCCAAGAACAGCTGGAGACGAAGCGAGACGAGCTTGAAACCCTCAGACAGCGCCGGAAACAGAAGTACAACGAGCTCGTCAACCAGTTCGACGCAGCGATGGCGGACATCATCGGTCGGTTCGCACCCGGCTTTGACGGGGCGTACCTCGACCAGAAGACCGATGCAAACGACACTGTCGGATTCGAAATCAATCTGGCGCGCGACGGCCACACAACCGATTTAGACACTCTCAGCGAGGGGGAGCGCGAGCTGGTTGGGATCGTGACGGCGCTGGCGGGCTACCGAACGTTCAGTGTCGGCGACCGGGTTCCGTGCATTCTTTTGGATGGTATCGGACAGCTCGCAGCGGAACACATTCGGCACATGATCGAGTATCTAGAGAACACGGCCGAGATCCTGGTGACAACCGCGTATCCCGAAGCTGGATCGTTCGACGGTGAAACGGTGTCACCGGAACACTGGGATGTCATCTCACACGAGACAGCCCAGTCGAGAGACCACCCTCAAATCACGAATTAACAGCGACCGTTGCATTCGGTCGTGCACCATAGAGGCGGGTCGGACGTGTCCGAACGACTCGCTGTACATCGTCTGTCGGGGGTGATCGACACTCTCGTGCTTCAGTTGAACGTTGTCGCTTTTATTGGGAAATGCTGCTGAGAGTGTATTCACTGGCTTCCTACGTCCCGTGGATGGATCGAACCGCAATCTGGGACAGACTTACTATGTCTCAAATTCATGCGGGAGTCTGGTCCATGACCCGTATACAGATACGAGCGACCTTCCATGCTGAACGCTGTGCGCTTTGCAGGCACGCGCAAAGGACCCTATCCAAACAGCACCCAGGCAAAAGATATCGCGGTATATAATTTATGACGAGGGGTTGTCCTCGTCTCCATTCCACGAACGCGGCGCCGGGTCCACGTCTTCGATCCCCGCTGTAGCCTTATCACCGAGCTTCCCGGCTTCGATGTGTGAATACCGCTGTCGAACCATCTCCTCGGAGTTATCCAGGTACCGAGCTGCAACGGTATACCCGAACGACCGCACGAGGATTTCCCCCATCCCGCGACGCCCACCATGGGGCGCGAGATAGTCGTGGTTCGGATCCGAAACATCGATGTCAGCCGCGTCGGTGAGGCGGTCAAGCACGTTTCGCGCCCCTTTCGTGGTCATCGACTGTGGCCGAACGTTCTCATCAAGCGCCAACAACAAGTCACGTGCATGGGTTGCCCGGCGACGCTCGATTTCCGCGTCGGTGACCCCCCGATCGGCCAGCGTCTCTCGAAGCAGGTTCCCCAGACTCCGCGGGCTAAACGTCGGGAAGACGGGCCAACGGTCCGAGGGCGGATCGAGCAGAGTCCGGTATGCTTCGAGTGGCTGGACAACTGGATCCGGCAGACTTGCCGTATCCCACTGCTGCTTTTTCCGGTAGACGGTGATGCTTCCGTCGTCGACGTTGACTTCTTCCCACCGAAGCCCCCGTCGACGAGGATCGGATGGATCTCGGAGCAGTTCCCCGATTCGAACCGCGGTGTAGGCAACCACGTACACGAGCGCTCTATCCCGTGCCGCCTTGATCGCGTAATACCTGCTGCTGGCGCGCTCCGGTGACTCCGCACCTGTCTGACGGTGTTGTTGGAGTGCGGTTTTGAACTGTTCTGTCACGAATTCAGTGAGCTGATGACGGTGATCCGGACTCCATGCTTGCTGATCTCCAGGGCGGCGCCCATCGTCGTCCGGCAGTGGTCCCCGAGCTGTCGAGCGCTTCGCGTAGTGCACATCGAGATATCCCTCCGTCACACACCACCCAGTCCACGAGGACAGGTAAGCGTAGTACGTCTGTGTGGTGTTTTGCTTCAACCCGCGCTCGTTGGCGAGATGCCGTGCATAGTCGCGGAACACCGTCTCAGAGAGGTCGCTAAACCGTGGCTCGCGGCTGTCAGCCGCCGGAACAACTCCGACCCATGAGTCCGGTCCTCCGTCACCGCTTGCCCAGTCACGGAATTGATTGAGCTCTCGCTCGACGTTCCGCCGGTAATGGCCGCCCCCTCCGTCGCGACCCTTGCCGATGTCTCGGAGATATGGCTGGAAGCTCGCTTCGATCCGAGTCCCGGATTTGTTATGCGACACCGTGATTCCCCCGACCAGACCGATCCCGTGTGTTAGCGTCGACTCGCCACCAGGGCTGCCGTAGCGACTCGTACTGCCTTGATTTCATCGGTAATCAGCTATTGCCAGCGCTAGCTCTGTAAAGATTGGGTGTGATTAGCGCAGTAATCACACTCATTTGGGTGAGAGCTATTCTCTACATACCAATGAGCTAGCACGCTGTGCCCAGCAGCTATCGAACGACTAATAAATCTTATATTGATATATAGAATGCAGTCACTTTCGAGCACCACAGATTCGGCGTTTGGATTTCTACAAACCACCAACCAGACGATATATGGCACGTCTTGCAAATCAAAATTGTACTACCGCTCACAACGGATGGGCGCGAAATGAGGCTACCTCGAGTTCTTGGACAGCGTTGACAACTTCAGTGTCGTCCGGCATTGTCTTCAGGTATCACCGCATTCGAACGTAGTATTCGGCGGCGGCTATCACCCCGATAACAGCGGGGAAGAACGGCCAGACGCCGAAGTAGAATACTGTGAAATCTTCCATCGAGCCGCCGGGAAGCCGGTCTGCAAAACAATATGCGGTAAGCAATACTGTGAGGATGAATGGAAGGACCAGCTTGTGTTCTAGGTACAGGTAGATTGGGACAGCACCGAGGAGGAATGGACCGATAATCCAGTACGCCCAAGCTCCAACTGAGTCAGAAGGGTGGTTCGTGGTCCAGGACCGCTTCCGCCAAGATAACTGAACTCCCACCAGTTGAGGAGAATAGAATGGAGGACTCCACCAACGGTGGCAAGGAGGACGCGATTGTTTACGGGGGACATCAAGTTATTCTTGTTGTTTCTGCTCATATACGCTTTCGCTGTCCATCCCATCCTGACCGGGAATACTGAAGTCCCTCTGTACTGACCGAAGCTGCTCAACCAATCGAGGCAGAATATCACCAACCGGCTGGAAGTGAACCAGCTGCTCAGTAAGTGAGGATACCGTACAACTGGGTCGTTTCCGATTACTTGAACACGAAATACCCTGCCCGGCCTATCAGCGGGAATCCTGCCCGTTTTCCGAGTCGGAGCGGCGAAGACGGTATCGCCAAATCACGCCGTAGAGTCCATAGCCAATTAGCACGATTGTCGGCACGATTACGGAGTTGCTGAGGAATGGCTTGGTTCCATACACGAACCAAACAACAAGGAGAGTGCCAAGAAGTGCAATCGGCGTGACGACGATTCGCGCCAAAATGGGGTCAATCGGAACGAATTGAGGTGTGACCTTCTGAATGGAGACTTCAAGACCCATCTCTTCGAGTTGTAATTTGACGTCATCGATCTGTGCTGCAGTAATCGTTGCATCCGGCGGCTTAGAGAATATCGGCCCAGTATAGTGTAGATTCACGAGGGCAACGTCGGCAAGCTGGATGATTGAGACGTGACCGACATCATCAGCATCAACCGGTGAATACTGCCCCCCGCCGTATGGTTTCGATTTTACTAGCGTTCGCTCAGCAGTATCGACGCGTAATTGCGAGTTTGCGAACTCGTGGCTAAACCACAGGAGCAATAATGAGATGGCGAACGGTAACCCAGCGGCAGCCGTGATAAACACGTCGTGAACTGGAGATAGCAGGAGGCACGCAAGCGGTAACCCGATGACAAGCCCTGCCCACAATCGGGTACTTAGTGTCAGTGTTGCGAACGCAAACCGCGTTGGAGCGTCCCGAGCCCGAGCAAGTTGCACACCATAGACTTCGTCTGTATCTGTATTTTGCTCCATCTTACCCTAGCACATCGATTGTAGCGGAGCAGTCATCCTCATCATAGATATTCGATAGTGCCGTTCATGTAATAAAGCTGCTCCCTATACTCAGCTCTCAGGAGATCGTTTTCACTCACTACTCCCTTCGACTTGATCGTCCGCAATAGCTCAAGAGATTTTTCATGCGTTCGAATTTGGCTTCACGGCGTGCTTCCTCTGACGGCTCGTTCTGCACGAGCGATGCGCCCTCTGGCAGGTCAACATCCTCCAAGGGGCCGAATCAGCGACATCTTGCGAATCCCCAGATCTCGATTGAGCTTCCCGATCAGCTGCTCATTCGACGTGTCACTCTCGCGACGCCGCCGACGCAGTTCTCGAACTTCCCCTCGAACCTGTCTGTTCTGTCCAATTTTTAGCTCTCGTTCACCAGAAGCTAGTCCATTCATCCCAACACGAAATTACATCCTTGATCAAGTTAAAGCAAGAATTATCGACTTCTTCAAGTATCGCGGACACAGCATTTGGAGTGCCGAAACAGACGACTAAGAGACATGCAACTGTAGGGACTGGACCTCCGACTAAAGTCGGGGAGCAGAGTGCACAAGAACCAACCTGGTTGAAGCATAGAATAACATCAGCAGCGGTGTTACTGTTTATATTACAGTCACTCTGAAGTTGTATATTCTGTTTTTCTGAGTTAAATACTTTATGTTCCCTAACATTATATTCGTGATTCTGGTCTTCACGTGTGGGGGAGATTTTACCACTACTTGTCCCACCTGTCGCTAATTCAAACATCTCAAGTACCTTATTATTAAAGTCATATTTCTCCATATAGTATGTCTGTGATTCAGGATCAATAAATATGTTAACAGCATCCGCAGATTCAATTTCAGATGTGTTGACTCCCTCAGTAACGTCCTTTATTTCTTCATCAGTTGCTGTACGTAGAAGATCGACCCCAGAGGACGTCGATTTGATGAATGCCTCAGTATTCTTGGGCCAACTTTCACCAATTTCAGAAGCCGATCTATCGAACTGAACTATTACAGTTGTATCTTTGACACTCGAATATACCAAATCCCCATCACTAACCGAC
Organism: Halobacterium sp. BOL4-2; assembly: GCF_016917835.2. Lineage (GTDB taxonomy): Archaea > Halobacteriota > Halobacteria > Halobacteriales > Halobacteriaceae > Halobacterium > Halobacterium salinarum. Next base: position 145,520 of record NZ_CP070335.2, read on the forward strand.
AGCTTCGCCGTAACAAGATCTCCGCTCTGATTGGTCGTTACAGATTGAACCTTTTTCGGCTCAATATTCACTCCTCCGAACTTTTTCTTTATCTGTTCAACTCTTTGTGATTTGTAAATTGTGTCAATAACATCTTGTTTCTCATCATCGCTAAGACTTTCCCCGCTTGCCAAACCAGAAAATCCGACAGCTGAAGCCACACCGATACCGCCAATTTTTCTTAATACATTTCTTCTGTTAATGCTGTCTTTATCCGACATGCATGTTTCCGTGGTGACCATAGATAAATAAATCTATTATTTAATTCCATATTATTTCGGGCTGAATTAATGTTCGGGGGTTGAACTATCGACAATATCTCCTCATTACTAGTTCTCTCCCTTAATAAATCGTTGTGTAGCACTGTATCCTTGAGATAGTAGTCCTATCGCACACCGAATACCCTGTCTTTATTCTAGGTGCGTTCTGACGTAGGAGATCGTGATACTATCACCTACCCCAGCAGAACAGAAACTATCGGCCTGAGGATTTAGTAACTCAATTCTACCAACTACTTCTCGGTTCAGCATAGAACCCTAAGACTCCTCTAGACCAACGATATGCTTCGCCAAGGCGTTTATATAATCCTAGTTTGATAAATTATACCTGTTCTTATTCTATATATAAGTAGGGGGATGTTGAAAGGTGAAATTGTTGGGTCATAACTGAAATATACTATCTACGTCAAATCTCAGTATTGGCGAGGTTATGTTCAAACAGACGCTCTCCAGTTTCCTCGCAGGTAACTGCAATCACCTTGTGTGAACTACAACAGGATTCAACTACTTCTTCTCCAATCCGAACATCTCCACCTGTCGTTGGACATGTTTCAAGGAACATTCGCAGGGTATTGAGGAGTTGGCCTCTTTCTTGAGAATCGTATGCTTCCCAGCCCGAGACCCAAGAACGAAGAACACGGCTAGCGGCAATATCCGCTATGAGTGCAGAGCGAGAGGGCCACTGACCAATCTGCCCCGATTCAAATTGCAGAAGCCGCGCTTCGTCGCGAGTAACGAGTTCAAACTGGTGGTCATCATCTTCAACCCCGAAGGCTTCGGCGACCTCCGATGTAGTAATCTCTGTGTCGGCAAGTGGTTCGATTTCCTCGGACCACGCTGTCTCGAATGAGTCAGTGAGACAAAGGTCGTCTGCGTCCGCGCACGGCTCTAGAATTCCGTTTTCTAAGAAGTACGTTTCCAGATCACCCGTCGTGGGCGACTGCTCATCACTAGGCGACTCAGCATTTTCAGTAACAGTTCCACCAACACCAGTCGAGCGATTCGATGCTGTTGACTCCTCGTCAGAGTCCGAGGATATCGATTTGTCTGCTGAAGACGAATTTGCTGTCTCAACACCACCAAACCCAGCAGCTATCTCTGGCTCCGGGTCCTTTCCAAACCAGCGAAGGATGCTCGGCGGGAGATACTGCTTTGTTAGTGTTGGCGTGCCCGGAATCAGATATCCTCGCAGATAGATTAATCCGACTGAAACAAAAATGGAGAGCAGCCCACCAATTCGAGATTTACGTGCAATAAGAGAGCCAAGCACGGCTGCAACCACCAAATTCAATACCGTACACGGTTCACACCTGTTTTCACCGGTATGCTCCGGCTGATGAATGCTGTCAACGAGATCAATCTTCATGTGAATCATCCATGTACGCCTATATTATCTATTTTTCGTACTTTCAATCCGCCTGTATTTTTTCTCCTTGTGGGCTTTCATTATACGGTAGCCCCTCACTAGTGCTCGCAAAGAGAATTACGTGGGACGTGACCATGATCCAGATAACGTGATATTCACGATATCCGCGTCAGTAACCCCATATTCTTCAAGATGATAGCGATTCGATGGTGCTTCATCCCGCAACTCGTGGCTCGTGAGATGCATCACGGCCTGATTTGGTTCCGTGACACGAGGCGTATCAGTCTGTAGTTTCCCGGTCCGGAACGGGTTTTCAATCACAATCGCGTGTGTCCACTCTCGCCCATCCTCAATATGCGTCAGAAACTCGAGTGGCTCAACCACAACTGAGGCCGGTTTAAGCCCAGTCTGTGCACGCTCAGACAGGGCGCTCCCGTTGACGACCTCTGCATCTAATGCATCGACAACTGCTTTCAAGGAACTGTCGCGTCGCACAGGCCACCCCTCTGCCAACACCTGGATATGTACGTTCCCCACCTGGTTGTCGTTCGGTAGATGCCGACCCCGAAGAACAACAAAGGTATCACCAACACTGAATACCAATCCAACCTCTTCGTGAGCTAACCCCGTAAACTCCGTCTCTTGATAGCGCGACAGGGGATCCGACAACGCGGCCAGAAAATCCCCGAACCCCCAACCAACCCAACAGCCTCCCGACCGACGCAGCCCAAACGCCGCCCCCTCCACGTCAACCCCAGCATACCGACTAATCGTCGACAAGCGTTCCCTGAACTCCTCAAGTGTCAGTGTCGCGTACGGGCCGTTCCCAACCGAGTACAGCTGTGGACTCCGCCCCAGCAATTTGTGGAATACAATCGGTTCGCCCGCGCCCTCAGTCGGAATGAACTCCACGTTCGCCCCATCACCAGCCCCAAGTCGCTCCTGAGCCGGGAGCGCGCTGTACTCGAGGCCACGGTCTAGTACTTCTTTATACGCGCGGTCGAGGTCGCCGTCGTAGCGCGCGTCGGCCAACTCTTTGATCGCGCCGTGGGTCTCCCACCCGATATCCACGTTCGGCCGCATACACTCCCCGAAGACGACCACTGGCTTAAACCTCCGTGCATCCAGTCCGACGAGACTCCCCCCCCTTAATAAAAACTCTATAATTTGGACTTAGAATACGGATAGACTACTTAGACTGCTATTGCCTATCTTTATACGTATGGTTGTCGATGTAGGTGACACACGAGGCGATCTACACACAGCTGCACGCCAGCAGAAAAACCGAAGGAAACCACGTAGGACATGGATTTCTTCTCCGGCCACCGTACTAAGCCTTTCCCCACAGCCACAGCGCTCGCGATCAGCCGCGCTTGCGTGACTGTGGAAACGCACTCACCCGCTGCCGACAGCCGCTGCGCTATGACCAACCCAACAGACACAGATACATCCAATCTCGGCGGACAGCACAACACTGGATCAGCCAGAATCATCGCAGAACTCCACCGACAAACCGAAGACCTCTGCCACATCCACGGCCACATCACACGCGTCATCTCGAATCTCGAAATCGACGCCGACTGGTTTGCTGGATACAACGACCCCGAACGAGCGAAATTCGACCTCAGGGGTGTCGTCCAACTATTCTTGTACCAACACGCACGCGACTTCGATCAGAGTGCTGTCGCACGCCGCCTGCGTGGGGCAACCTACGTCTACACTCGACTTGGGCTCAGACGGCCGCTCAACCAGCAGATCATCAACTACAGCTGGCGAAACCGATTCGATGCTGATGAGCGCAGCACCATCAAGGACGCTGCTGAGTGCATCAGCACAGTCTGTGCCGATCACGACGTGCGCGGGAGCGGTGAACCAGCACCCGAGCCCGAGGACATCCAGAACACCGACATCGAAGAACAACAGATTATGCAAGCGGTCGAACGGGCAACGGATCTTGGCTTCGACGAGTTCCGCGACCCGCGTGCGGCCAACAGCTCGTACGCGCTGCAAGCGTTTTTCGAGCGCCAGGGCTACCTCAACATGGCGAAGGCGGGCACCACGACGAAACGCCGCCGATTCGCCCGGCTCAGTGATCGTGATGAGGTCCCCCACGGCTCGACGCACAATCGTACGATGAAGAAGGTCGCCGCCCCCACCCCACAGACCGCTCTCTGGGACTTTACCACCGGGCAACCACCGGCGTGGCAACGCATCCGCGACACTGTGTTGCCCGCGTTCCACGCGGGCGTCGAAAAGCAGTTGGACGAGATTGCTGGCCGCGACCGCCAGGGAATCCGCCAGCCCGTCCATGCGGCCATCGACATTACGACGATTAACTTCTGGCCGTCACCCATCAAATCCACGGCCGACATTGACCCTGACGAGGCCCCAGTCGAAAACGAGGCGGGTGAGTTCTATCCAAAGGAGGAGTTCCCAGCGATGGTGTCGGGGTTCAAGAAACAAAACAAGAAGAAGACCGAGCGCGGCTACAAGTTCGCCACCATCACCATTATCGCTGAGGACACACCAATCGTCCTCGGAATCGAACCGGTGCGGGACTACAGTTGGTGGGAACGCTCGGATCGTGAGGACGTAGCGACGACGTCGCGGGCGGGCGTCGTGGCGCGGCTGTTAGACCAGGCCGAACGGCACGTTGATGTGTATAAGCTGTTCTGTGACAGCGAGTTCGACATTCACGAACTCCGGGACGGGGTTGATGACCGCACGATTCAGTATGTGATTGGCAAGCAGGAGACGTCGGGGGCTGACACGGAGAACATCGAGGAGATTATCGAGGATCCCGTGTATGATACCCGGGTCGAACACGCGTGGCAACAGTACGATGGCCGCGAGCACAAGGTGAGCATCATCTACTTGCCAGGCGGGGAGTACTCACAGTTCATCGTGAACGGGTGGGTTGACGCGGACCGGGCGGCTGCGTTGACGACGCAGTATCGACAGCGATGGCAGATTGAGAACCAGTACAAATCGATTAAGGCGAACTTCCTGCCGCAGACGGCGACGACGGATTACCGCGTTCGATTCCTGTACTTCGTGATTGGGGTGATGATGTACAACGTCTGGCGACTGGCAAACTTCCTCCTGCGTGACGAGATAGATGTGGACTTAGGGGAGGATCCGGTGCTGCTAGCGGGCGAGATTGTGGAGTTGGTCGGGCTCTGCCTGTTTGACCCCGGCGGGTAGAGTTCCTGCCGTATCCGGGTTCGTGCGCTGACTGGTGAGCGACAGCTGAACTGATTCTCGAGAATGTACGGCGTATTTTGGTCGATTCGTGATGCAAAGCTGGTGGTGAGTTGGTGAGTTCGGGCGTTCGGCCAGCGGAGCGAGTCAGTTCTCTTCGCGCATTTAATTTCGAGAGTTTGAATTTGTACACCAAGTCAAACAGCCAAGGTCTGGAGCACAGATTCTGCGTTTGGAAATCTACGAATTACCAATTAAGCAACCATACTAGCCAGAACTGAGCGAATTTACCACGAGCAAGAAATACAGTCACATAGGTTTTGTTCGTACCAGAGAGTGGAATGTGGATGGGTTAGAGTCCGAGTTTGCGAAGGACGTACCACGTGAACGTCGGTACAGCACCCGCTATGAGAAGGACACCTGCGACGACGACGGACTCTGGGACTGCTGCTGCCGAAAGCAACTCTCCGGTCGCTAACACGCTGATTCCGGTTGTCAAGCCGAGAAGCGTGTATCCGAGAAGTGGACGACGGAGATCCTCTTCAAGCTCGTTTCGAACGTCTGTTAGTGTGTTTTTTACCATCGTTTCAAATATTCTCTAATAACCGTTCCAGACAGTGGATACTTGTAACCACATAGTTATGACGAAACCTGATCGACTACATGGGGGGCTGACGAACTGCTCGCAGAGGCCCAAGCTGACATCAACGAAATGCAACTTCCGGCACCTCCACGGTTCCCAGCGAGGAGAATTGCGACGATTGGTTTCCCCACGAGTACGGGCCTGTCTCACAGGTTCCCGAACACGGGTGAGTTAGATGCCTTGATCGAAAATTGGGGGTGAGAGAATCCCTGACAGCAAGTTATTTAGATATCTGTCTACTTGTTAGAAAAAATGCCATCCGGTAAGTCACGACGGCGAGTCCTCGCGGGTGCCGGTAGCGTCATACTCGGCGGGAGTGTCGCAGCCTTCGGCACTGACGCCATCACCGTCAACGGAAACGCAACTGGTTCCACCCAACTCGGCGCTGATGACCTTACCGCCGGAACGATTCCGGCGAGTGCAGACACACTCGCCGTGGCTCAGATCAACCGAGGAGAGCCTCCGGAGCCTGTCCGTGCCGTCGCCGGATCCGTCGCCGAAGCTCTTCCGTTTGCTTCAGTTCCCGCTCGACTCCGTAGGCTGATGTCCACGGGTTCGTCCCAGGCTGTCGATGCGTCGCGCATCGGAAAACTCGCATTCATCGGCTCTGCCGGTGGTCGTGGTGCGGTCGTCGTCTGGGCAAACTGGACGGAAGAACACTTCGCTGACTTCGTCGGTGTCGATAGTTCCACCGACCGCCAGGCTGAGATGCGCCACGGTCGGCCAATGTACACCACCGGGGAAACGGCCGGGAGCGTGCTCGCAGAGACCGCGTTCGTCGTCGGTCACCCGTCGATCGTCGCGGACACCATCGGAGTCTGGCATGGTGACACGGACCCAATCGGCGAATCGACTCTTCGGACGTACTCCCTGACCCAGCGACAGTCCCCGTTTCGGTTCAGCCTCGGCGACATTCAATTACCGTGTAACTCCGTTAGCCCTGTTCGGAAACCGCCAGTGTACGACCACGTTACACGTCGGTATGGGGCTATCTCGGACGACGGAGAGCTTCGTGTGTCAATGACGCTGGACTCACAGGTACCCACCACAACACTTGCAGCCGCGCTCCGTCGAGACCTTGGGCTTGCCGGAGCGGCGGCTGCTCGGGTAGATCTCCCAAGTGATGCCGTTTCGGCACTCTCTGTCCATGAGGAAGCCGACGCTGTGGCAGTTCAGTTCTCTCCGGCGGATAGACCACGCCACGGTACGCTTACCGATCTCTTCTGTTCCCTTTCCCAGCTCGTTACTGAGGAGTGACGAAGGGTTCATCGGGAGACGCACAGGAAGCCGACGACGACCGTACCGTTCTCGGTTGTGTCGATTTCCCAGTTCTGATTGTTGACGGCGAATGGCTGACTCCCTGGGTGGCGAATTCTCCCAATCGTTACTTTGATCCGATTTAGCCTCTCGAATGGCCTGGTTTCGGATAGCCGAGTAGAGGTCGCTGTTGATGCTGGCAGTGGTCACGTATTTGCCGAAGTCGCCGTTTTCCCACCCATCGAGCGTGATCACCACGCTTGGGACGGCTGTGGGATCGTCGTCAACGCGCTTTCGCGTCGAACTCGCCCATCTCAAGGGATCGCTCCAACTGTGTGCTCGGTGTCGCCCTGGTGGGCCCCGCCACGTACTGGACTCGTGACCTCAAGAAACATCCTGTGGCCAAGTGAGGCTCAATTGTACACATTATGAGTACCGATAAGAAACGCGTACAGTTCCGGGCCCCCGATCGGCTCATCGACCGGGCCGACGCACTGGCCGCAGTCGTCCGGGGAAGACCGAACAGATGTCCTCGTGACCGCGCTTCGGGAGTACCTCCAAGACGCCGCTCATGACGACGCACTCACCCAGGAGATCGCTGCCGGCTATTACGACGATGGGATCAGCGACGCCCGTAGCTGGGACGCAAAGAGCTACGTGCAACGAGCCCGCTCGTTGTGCGAGGGGCCCTGACACCGAGGAGGATACTTCGGAGTGAACAGGAATACACGGCCGACAGCGAGTCGCTCCAAGAGCTAGTTGCGACGAAGTACTACGACAATCATCTCGAGTTCGAGACGGTCAAGCAACTGGTCGGTGCCGAGACCGCCCAGCGACTCCGCCTGTTCAAAGCGGATCTCGAGGACGAACCTCTCGATCTTGCTGTGCCAGACGACGCCGACATCTACGAGGGCGGCGGGGGGTAACGACGGTTGAGTCTGCGAGCGACGACGATCGATGAGCGACCGGGACTGCGAACGGTCATCGCTGACACGAGCGCCCTTGTTGGTCTCGCCAATCATCTCGGAAGTGACGCCATAGCACGAACGAGACAGCGTCGGCAACGTTCCTCGGCATCGTCCACCTAGTCATTGAGTCGACCATGCACAGTTGGGGAGAAAAGGAGTATTACGCTGACCTGCTTACTCCGGTATCGCTTGGCGATTCATCCGCCTCGTAGGCCTCGTCGGTGGTGACTTCAAGGAAGACATCTTCGAGGGTGCTCTCGCCGCCCGCTTCCATGCGGTCTTTGAGTTCCTCGGGCGCTCCCTCCGCGACTAATTCGCCGTCGTAGAGAATCCCGACCTCAGTCGCCAACTCCGCCACGACTGGGAGGATGTGTGTTGAGAGGAAGACCGTCCGATCACCAGCGGCTAATTCGGTGATCGTGTCTCGGACAGTGCGCGCCGCCCGCGGGTCGAGTCCGCTGGTTGGTTCGTCGAGGATAACGACATCAGGCTCGTGCATGAGTGCCTGAACCAGCCCAGTCTTCTGTTTCATTCCCTTGGAGTACGTCGAAATCCGGTCGTCTGCGTCACCCGTCAAATCAAACCGATCCAGCAACTCCTCGATGCGATCTTCGATCTCGACTGGGTCCATATCGCGGAGGCCGCCGTGGTACTCCAGTTGTTCACGGGCGGTGAGTTCGTCGTAGATCGGTGGCAACTCAGGTAAGTACCCGATGTGGGGAATGATTGCCTGTCGGTTCGTGATGGGGTGGCCGGCGACGTGGCCGGCGCCGCTGGTTGGCTCGGTGAGCGCCGTCAGCATGCGGATTGTCGTCGTTTTCCCCGCGCCGTTCGGCCCGAGAAACCCATATACGTGGCCCGCTTCGATGGCCAGAGTAAAGCCTGAAACGGCTGTCGTATCGCCGTATTCTTTCGTGAGATCGTCTGTGGTGATCGCCAGGTGGTCGGTCATTACTTGATGTATTGAACTTCGCCCGTATTGAGAGTGCCCTTGTTATCAGCGAACGCAGACGATACGTACGTTTCGCTGATCAGCCTCCCGGAATTATTATCTTCCGTTTATGATGAACAGTTGGCTATGAGCGAGACCACGTTCACGGATGCGCCGCGAAGTCAACAGGTTAGATTCATCCCCGGTGCGGTAGTGATCGCTGTCGCAATAGCGGGGGCCCTCTCTTTCCGCCGCCAGATGACATGCGAACTGTCTTCGCCATCGTCGTAGGCCGCCTCACCGCAGCACTCCGCAATTGGGCGGTTTTAGCTCGTCGCTAAACACCAATCGTTCTGAGAGCGCAGTTGTTTAGTAATTCTTGACCTCGCGGCTCTGTGAATACCGATTGGATAGATACTGCTTGTGGCGAAACAGTGGTCACTGGAACCATATCCAAGTATTATTTCATGTTGGACTTCTTGAATTAGGGTATTGGGGGCGTGACAGGCACGCGCTCTGTACGTACCGATTCAGTCGCTTCAGCTTCAGGACCGTCTGAATGACGAAACCGCGCCAGCAACCACTGTTACTGTTCTCATTCGCACCGTTTAGAATCCCGCCATGGCTGGATCTCGTGGTCATGGGAGGGTGTACTCGTTGAATCGGGCGACTGCCCGTCGATAAGCCAGAGCCGCTACGGCGATAGCGAAAAGGCTGGTCACGATGAGTGCCCCGATTCGAACTACTGGCATAGAGGCGCCGAGTGCCGTCGCTACTGGCCCGCCGACGAATCTGGCTCCATACACCATGTATGCCGGAATACAGACGAGTCCAACGACTGCGAACACCTTTCCCCACTTGAAAACGCCACCACTCTCGGTGTACGCTGTGATGTCGGTGAATGGGATTGCCTCTGCTCGGATCGCATAGTACGGCGCATCCAGGCCCAGCATAGCCGAAACCACCACGCTACACGCGATGAGCACGATACCTACAACACCCAGCACCAGCAGTTCAACGCCAACAAGTGGACTCCCAAGGCCCAGCAAGAGAACCACCAGCAGTGTGAACGGGCCGCTAATCGTGATGCCAGCGAATACGGTCCCCCGAATGAAGTGTCGTCCCGACACCGAGGTGAGCGTCATCGGTAACGATGCGTATTCGGTTCCAACCAGCTCGGCTCCGAAGGCGAGTGCCGTTCCGACCGCAGACAGAAATACGAGTCCGACAAGTGCCACGCCAGGCACCTCGCCAGCGGCGAAGATCGGGAGAAACACGAGTGGGGCGAGCATGAGCAGATAGCCCTGGAAGAGGAGTCCAATGGGGACACGGCGCTCTTGGAGCCAGCGCTTCCGTGCGACCGTCAACACCGGCCGCGACACCCAGCCGGCGAACAGCCACTCGGCGAGGCCTGTGCCGACCAGAGACCGGGAGCGGTGAAGTACTGACCCGCTGACGCGGTCAGCCGTCCAGACACGCTCAGTCAACGCGATCGTGGTTCCCATTAGGACGGGAAATCCCACAACAGTCACGCCGAGCGCACTGAGACCGCGAGCTGGCTCAGTGGGGACGTCTGTCAGCCCGAACAGGGCAAGATCGACGAACCACCCCGGTGGGACTACTTGAAGCCAGTCACAGGCACCTTGATTCGAGAGGGGGCCCTGGAGTATGGTGATCCAGATGAGGAACCCGAGAATGAAAGTGAGGACGTAGGTGTAATTCTTGTATCGCCGGAGGCGCGGCGACCGGCTCGTAGCGAGTTTCGTGGCCAGACTGAGGACAACACCGAGCAGGGCGGCGAGCGTGACAAATCCCACAACCGCGACACCGACGGTAACGGCCGTAGCGGGTGTTTGTGAGCCGAGTGCGAGCCCAACGGCGACAGCGAGAGCTGGGAGGAACACCGGGACAGCCACTTGGCGGTACACGGTGAACACCAGTCCAAGCGCTGCCTCGTGCGCGCCGACCGTCGTCAACAGGTAGCCCGTATCGAGACGCTCATTCACGCTTGACGTCCGCTGTATTCCCAGCGAAAGAAATGTGATGAACCCCGCAACTGCTGCGGTCTGAATGGCGCTGACCGGCAGTGTGAAGTCGCCACGAGCTATCAACTTCCCAATTAAGTATGCGCCGGTGCCGCCCCCGATAGAGAGCACAATGAGGGTGATCATACGGAGCGCCCGCCACGTAGCGGAGTGGCCGGGTTGGCGCTTGTTCCGCGTGCGTTCGATGCGCGCGATTTGGAGGGCGTGGCGGAGCCAGGAACGAACGTTCACTATTGTGTTGGGATACTTACACCGCACTTACAAAAAAGTATCTTAGCGAATCCCAGTAACAGAAGATCGATGGCAGGAACTCACCGAACTGAAGGGCGCAGGCCAGACGTACGACGAACTCCTCAAGGAACTGATTCAGGAGCGGAACCGGCGTCAGCTCGCCGAACGAGTTCGTTCGGTACGGAAAGCGGACGAGGAGGAGCTGGCGTCGCTCGATGAGCTATAGTATTCTGCTTTCCGAGGACGCCAGAGCGTACTACAATCAGCTGGACGAAAAGAGCTAACGCATTATCAAGGAGACCTTCGAGAAAGTGGAAGAGGGGCCGCATCCGAAACCAGGGGCGGGAAGCGGTAACCGTGAGAAAATACCAGTTGACGGTGAGGAGATTCACCGGCTCCACATCGGGCGAACCTACACAGTGCTCTACGATATTCTTGAAGACGGAATGGGGGTTTTGCGTCGTCGGATTACTGTCTATCGACGAAGTATACGACCGATATGGCTTCTGAACCGCCTGCCGGCACCGTAAGTGTTCTTGATAAGTGTAGTTAGGTCGTGTGATTTCAGCTATCCATCAGATCGTGCGGAGACTCCTGCATAGTAGGTGATCCCGCTGATGATTCCGCCGATCGTTACCTCAAAGAGGCTTACGGCCGGATCTTGACCAAGGGCGACGAAGACTGCTAGCAGGAGAAGAGATGATACTACGGAAATAATTAGGGCTGCTACTTTTGCAGAGACGCTTGTTCCAAGTCCAGTTTTGACAGTTGCCATTGTTTAGAGCTTGCTCGACTAGTATTAGATATAGGGGATGTCTACGTCAATAATATCTCCGCTCTCGTTCGGCCCACACACATCAAGCCCAGAGGACTTACAGATTGTCGCGGCGAGGTCGTCACCACACCCCGACGCTTTCTCAGCGACCTTGCAGACGATCTTGACGAACGTCACACAGCCAATTCCTCCAACGACACTAATTCCGAGGAGTCCACACAGGAACCCACCGAACGCGCCACAGACATTTCGACAGATGAGTTTCGAGGCGTAGTAACAGCCACTACACGAACTAATGTTTAATACGTCCGGGAGGTCTGGGTAGTCGATCTGAGTACTGACGTCTTGTGTCGAGACGCCTTGTGTACTCTGTCCCTCACTAAGATCGTTGATGAGCGTCCGAACTGCCTTCTCGTTTGGTTCCGCTGTTGTCTTCGTAAATTCCCCATCAGCCTCTTTGGGACCGTTTGAAGCGACGGACGGGGCCGCCCCAGAGGAGTTGGTGCCCATGAGGTCATACCGCTCAAGCTTCTTGAACACACCATCTTTGTGGTAATGTTCGATGTCGAGCTCTGCGACTACTGTCTCGTGAGACTCAGAGTGCCATCCGAGAATAATGCCCGCACGGGTGTTTTCGTCTGCATCCTGCAGTTCGTACGAGGCAACCTCGCGCTTGAAGTTCTCCGCGTCGACACCACCGACATTGAGTTCGGTCTTTTCCCAACTGAATGAGTATCCGAGTTCTTCGGCTTTTTGGCGTAGTTGCTTGAACTCATCCGTTTTTGCGATTGCGTGTGCGACCTGCTTTTTCTTCTCGCCGTGGTAGATTGAGACGGGATCGGGGTTATCTCCGTTTGCGGCTGCAACCGAGACATTGAGTGTTGATCCGATACCGATCGAACTGAGTGCTGCCATGCTTTTCAGTACTTTACGACGATTAGGTTTTCATCTGTCATCTGCGTGTATTTCGTAATTATCCACTTACATAAAACTTTGTGATGTTATCAGGTAGATATATCTGGGAGAAGATAAACTATAGCTCTATGACGACTTCTCTACGGCAGACAGTACGCGTCTATGGCTCACTGCTCGTTCTCGTAATTGGCTTTCTCTGTGGTGGTTTGACCATCGCCTTATTCATCTCCGCCTCTTGGGTGGTTGAAACACTCGGCTTAGTTGGGTTTGTACTCTATGTACTCACAACGTTTCTCTGCGCACTCCTCTCGTTCATGTTTGACCTCATTGGGAACGCCAAAGAAGCGTTCGCCTAGTCTGGCCGAGGAGTCTGCTGTTGCCTACGACACAACTTGCTGAGTAGAACTATCGTCACCAAGCTGCACGTTCAGTGCTTAATTTCACTGCCTTCACGATCTTCACAGGATATTCGTATATCCGATAATACAGACATTTAAAACATATTACTATTCTAAAGTCGAAAAATAGATAATAGATTAACCCTTTTTGAGCGTACATGCAAATTACTGTAATCAAGACACTCCGCCAACCAGAGTATACCGGCGAAAACAGATGTAAGCCGTGCACGCTGTTGAATCTCACCATCGCAGTGATACTCAGCTCAGTTATCGCACGCAAATCAAAACTTGGAGGCGCACTCGCAATAGGGGTTTCAATAGCGCACATCTACCTCAGAGGATACCTTGTTCCTGGTACACCAACAGTGACAAAGCGCTACCTTCCGCCAGCAGTACTTCGATGGTTCGGCAAAAAACCCGGAGCCAGAGGTAGCAACTGGCATCGGAGGCGACAACACGGCACCGCAGCCGCTATCAGGAGATCAGCCGCAGTCTACCACCCAATCCACGCCAGCGGTCACCAATGAGTCGACAAGTGATGCAGATCGCATAGCTGAGCCAAACTCCGATTCTTCGGAAGAGGAACTCGAATCCTTCTTTTTGAATCATGGCATCCTTGAACCCTGTACAGATGCAGATGACCTCTGTTTGACCGATGAGTTCGAGGCAGATTGGACTGCAGCAACTGCCCCACTCGTTAACTCGGACATTACAGCCGTTCCAGAGAGAAACCACGCAATGAGCGGATAGAAGCCGAGTTGCTGCGTCGTATACGCGAATCCAGTGAAGAACAACGGAATCGTGTACCGGAGAAACTGTACTGCGGTTTCGCGACCTTGGTCGCCCAGCAACCGTGGTCGAACGTCGTGTTTCACGCCTAGCCAACAAGCGAATCCGACACCGAGGATGGCGTTGACGGCGATAGTTCCAATCAGGACGGCGACGAGACTGTCGAAAACGACGACACCGACAGCTGCGACACCCAGCTGAGCCAGCGGCGAGACCACCCGCATCGAAAGATTCAGCGCTCCGACTTCTTCGAAGGATCGCAGCAACGAACCGGTGGTGCTGAGCCACACCAGCGCTGGCAGTCCGATCCCGCACAGTTCGAGGAACCGGACAAACTGTGGCCCTTCGTCGGTGAGTGCCGCGAGTGTCGGAGCCGCCAGCGTCAAACTGGTACCGAACAATACCGAGATCGACACCAACAGCACAGACCCGAAAGTTATCATGGCGTCACGTTCAGCCCGTGTGTCGGCCGTCGGAATGTATCGCGGAAACCCAGACATGAACCCGCCGGCAAGGCTACTTGGCACACGTTGGAATCGGCGAGCGAGTGCATACAACCCATACGCACTGGCGACGAATCCGTTGGTGAGTACTGCGGTCAAACCGAACGTGACGAATTTCTCGAACAGGATCGCCGGAATCGACACGGTCGCGCCGTGTGCGACACGTTCGAGAGCATCATCCAGTTGGGCGTCTAGGGGGTCGGACGCACCCTCGCACACAGTCTCGTCTGGTGACTCTGTTTCATCTTTCTCTTCTTCAATTGAATTCCTTTTCGACATATTTTGTGGATTCACAAGCGGTAAAGAATTTTTCTAGCAGCACCCAGAAGTGAGACAGCAAGCATTGTATTACCCTAATATATATTCTTTCATGATCACTCCCGAGGCGAGAAATGTCCGCACTTCAGCTGTCTCAACTCGCTTGAATTCCTCAAAGTATCTCACAAGGATAGATCAAACACTGGTGAACGTCTTCCGTACCGAACTGAGTCAATCTGGGCGGCGTGATTGTACGACTGAGACAACTCCAGAGAAACGAATCGGAGGAGAACCTACCACAGTAATTCCACTGTCTCGTACTGCATGTCCGACGCAAATCGGTCCTGGAGTGCACCGGAAACACCGTGCGAGACACTCCTGAATCCGCAAAATGAGTGTCTCGATTTGCCATGTAAATCGGTCGGTCCTACTCGGAACGTACTGCTAAACGGACGAACGATGAGTTGCGTAAGAGTCTGCGTCTGATCACCGAACTACTTCTTGAACAGTATATCAACCTCTCATTTGTCGATCCCTACACCAACGCGCGATAGGCAAGAACGTTTGTGGTGGATGGGTGTTTCCGGTAACGGCTCTGAGTTTCGTCGGCGTCCTCCGCACCGTATTAATAGCCGGTATAGTGTAGATCTACTTATTAATTTATTTTCTTATACTTTGAGGATGGTTTCCACAGCAATTCATGCGATTTCGTCGCTGCGCTGCATCTATACGCATGACGTGTGATATCCTATACGGCGCTCTTCGTTTCGTGTGCGTCATATCACTCCTTTATCTTGTCTCTTCATCACGCCGGAGTTATAGCCAGCATCCACGCGGACACGAGTGATGCTGTGGCTACCTAGTTGATAGTACCAGACAGACCACTGATAATATCTCCATACTATTGGTTTCGTCCGAAAGTTTATAACTCCGTGAACAGGAGGATAATAAGAAACCAATGGATCCAGCATCGTCAGACATGGGTGGCGAAGCGACTGGAGAACACCTCGCAGACGAGTTGTGCGAGGCATACCTCGGGGACAACGAGGACGACGGTGGTGACGAACTGCAGCGACTCAGCCGCGAGCGGGACTTCTGGAAGCACATGTTCAATCAGCTCGTTGCCGAGTATCCGGAGGGAATTCTCATCACCGCCGCTGATGGGACGGTGACACACTGGAACGAGCGGTTCAGCGACCACATGAAGATGGCTCGATCGGACGCCCTCGGCGAGGACGCCAGCGATGTCTTCAGCACCGCGGAGGAGTCCGAGACTCTTCCTGAAGCGGTAGTTCGCACCGGCGATACAGTCGAGGAAGAGGAGCCCCACGACGTCCCCACGGACTCACTCTGTCAGTACCACGGCGTTCCGCTCCGAGCCCCGACGGGAGACGTTGTCGGCAGCTTTGGAGTGGTCCCGGACATATCCGAGAAAGTCAAAAACCAGCGCGAGCTCCACGACCTCCACGAGACCGTCAGCAGTAACGTGGGCGAACATCTCTCGGAGCTCTCCGAATCCATCGACGAGGTCGGGTCGTTTGCCGAGGAGACCGAAGCGTTCGCTGGCGAGGAAATCGAACGCATGGAGGGCGTCGCCGACGAGGTGTCTAACCAGTCAGCGACCATCGAGGAAATCGCCTCCAGCGCCGAAGAGGTAAGTCAGGCCAGCCAGCGGGCGCAAGATCGGGCAACCGAGGGTGAACAGACGGCTGAAACCGCTATCGACCGTATGGGGGCGGTTCAGGAGTCGGCCGAGCGGGTCAACGATACCATCGACGGCCTCACCAGCCAGGCCGACGAGATGAGTGAGATCATCGATGCGATCAACGACATCGCCGATCAGACGAACATGCTCGCGCTGAACGCGTCCATCGAAGCCGCTCGCGCCGGCGAGAAGGGGGAGGGGTTCGCGGTGGTCGCTGACGAAGTCAAATCGCTGGCTGAGGAGTCACAGGAGCGAGCCGACGAGATCGAACAGATGATCGTCGAAATGGTCGAAACGACCGATCAAACGGCAGACCGGATCGGACAGACCACGACGGAGATTGAGGAGGCGATCACGGCCGTAAGAGAGACCCTGGATTCGCTTCAGGAGATCCGCAAGGCTGTCGACGAGACTGCCACCGGTGTCAAAGAGGTCGCGGGGGCGACCGACGATCACGCCGCCAGCACTGAACAGGTGGCAGCCACGACTGATGAGGCCGTTGACAAACTCACCGAGCTCGAAGACAGACTCGACAATCTGAGTCAGATCGCCAGCGAGCAACATGACCGTGTCGCGGAGATTGAAGACATGGTTGACGAACTCGTTGAGTAACGCCGCTAAACATACGTCGTTGCTACAACTCAGTGCATCGAGCACCCACCCGACGGTTCGGGGGCATCTCACACTCTCCAGTGACGTCCAGATAGCGAGACACTGCCACGAACAGGGAGTGAACGACGCCGCACCGTCGGCCGATTAGACCACTGCGTTCGGGTTCGTTACGAACCGACCGTGGGGTCTGTGCCGCTGGCTCCAACATTTTGTACGGCGTTTTGTACGACAGTCCAGAAGTTACCGACAGCGAACCCACTCCCGAATCTTTTTCATCACAGATTGGGCATAGAACCCATGGCCCTCCAAGCGCCAGGCAGCGAAAGCACCACAGAACCCGAGGACAGCACGCAGATAACGATCCAAACGGACGCGCTCACCAAACGGTACAACGACACCGCCGTGGTGTCCGGGCTCGACATCGCCATCTGCGAAGGAGAGGTGTACGGATTCTTGGGGCCCAACGGCGCGGGCAAATCCACGACGATTGATCTGTTGATGGATTACACCCGACCGAGTTCGGGGTCGGCGTCAATCTTCGGGCTGGATGTACGCGAAAAGACCGCGGAAATCCACGCTCGAATAGGTATCCTTCCGGATCAGTTCGGTGTCTATGGGTCGCTCACTGGCCGCGAGCATATCACATACGTTCTCGATGCGAACGACGCGACAGGGGATCCGGCCGCCGTTCTCGGTCGTGTCGGACTCTCGGAAGCGATCGATCAGCGGGCCGGTGGCTACTCGAAAGGAATGCGCCAGCGCCTCGGCCTTGGCATGGCCTTGGCGGGTGATCCGGAACTGCTGATCCTCGATGAACCGTTCTCGGGGCTAGATCCGAACGGCGTCAGGCTTGTCCGTGATCTCGTGACCGAGGAGCGCGACCGTGGCACAACGGTGTTTTTCTCCAGTCACGTTCTGGATCAAGTTGAGCGGGTCTGTGATCGTGTTGGCTTACTTGCTGAGGGAGCCCTCGTTGCAGAGGGCACTCCTAGTGCCCTCCGGGAGGCTGCGGGGGTCGAAACGACGCTCCGGGTTGAGACGGACAGTCCTGAGACAGCGGTCACAGCCGCCGAACGCCTCGACGCTGTGTCCAGCGCGTGGTCCGTAGACGACACAGTCGTTGTATCGTGTCCCCCGGACCGACGGTACGGTGTCCTCACTGCACTCGACAAGGCGGGGATCAGTGTCCGGACATTTGACGTCGATACCGGAACGATCGAGGATGCGTTTGTCGCGATGGCTGAGACGTAACGGCGACCACACCGTAGTTAGTCGAGGGGCCGCCGCTGAAAGACCAGCACTGCAAGTCCTCCTACAACCCCGTACCAGATCGCAAACAGCGCGACCGTGATCGACGGATGCAAGAACCATTCGGGGACGGTTGAGCCGAAGACCTGCGTGACAATGACATCCTGTGAATACGAACCCCGCTGGAGCTCAGAAAGGATCCCGATAGCGTTTCCAGCCGAGTTCGGAGCGCCAAGAACGGCGTTCGTTGCGACGCTGAACACGTTGATCGGTGGGAGCCAGCGGAGCAACACATACACTGGGTCTGCCGGTGGCGAAAACCCGCTTACTGTTATCCCTGTAATCCCACGGTAGATGAGATTTGAGACGTTATACCAACTCAGCTGTATTCCGATGATACCAGTGGTGACTGCAGCACCAACTGCTTGCCGCCGAACTAGTGTAGAAATCCCTACGCCAATGCAAGTCAGGCAGCCGACGTATGCGATTATCAGGAGAAGATACGGAACAAGCGTGTGGAGTGGGACGACTCCCGTTGATGGGACACTGCTCAAGCAGACGCCGAGGACAGCAAGCACAATCGGAATGACGAAGGCTGCTGTGCGGCCCGCGACAGTTCCAGCCAACAGCTCGCTTCGTGAGACGGCTGTCCCAGCAGCCACACGGATCCGTCCAGTTTCACGCTCGACCGTCACTGCACGGAAGCTACCGAACAGCACGCCAACAAGGCCAACCGACATGATCGGACGCTGAGCGACTGCAAGTGGGAGAGTTGAGCCGAAGTAGTCGACAGCGAGTGACGGTTGCGAGCGCGTAAGAACGCTCCATGTGAACACTGCAATACCGAGCACCCAAACCCCAGGCCCACGGAGTAGGCGCTGGAACTCACGCCTGGCGACCGGCTGCCAGGACCCCGGAAGCATGTCTGAAACCCCGGATTGACCGACGAATTCGCCGGGCGTGTGGCTTGAACGTGACGGCAGCGTCGGCCGACGTTGCCACAACGCCCGGATGTACCCGATCTGAGTTCCGGGGGAGACGGGACGCCGTTTGAATCGAGCGCATCCGAGGGCGAGAAAAGCACCGGGCCAGGCGACACCAACGACGAGACCAACCCATGACTGCAGAGCTGTGGGGACGGAAGGCTTGTTTGTCAGTGTCACCTCGGAGACAACGTTGGTGATCGGCTCGGGTCTACTTGCCCACCCGAAGGCCCAGTTCGTGACGCCGAAATACGAGTTCGGGAGGCTACCCCAGCCCAGATCGGCGAAAAGCGCTGACTGGACCGCCTGGCTATCGGGTGGTGAGCCGGTGGCGAGAGTCCACACCATTGGACGGGTGAGTGAACTCCAAAGCAGACCGCCGAACAGAAAGACGATACAGCTGAGAAGTGCTGCACGGGTCGTCGAAGAGCTCGCAGCCGAAATGCCAACGATAACGCCAGTCCACGCAAACGCGTAGACAACTGACGCCAGCAGAACAACCAAGAAAATCGGCAGTGAGAACCGGCCCGACTGGAGCGCGTTGCTGCCCACAACAACACAGACAAACCCAACAACTGGGACTGAGATCGCAGCGCCACGACCCACGGTCTTTGCAATGACAAACTCGCTGCGGGTGAGCTTGGTGCCGAGTAAAACACGTGCGGTTCCTGTCTCGCGGTCACCAATGATCGCGCGCACTCCAAGTGCGAGCGCTGCGAAAGGGACGATGATGGCGACAACCACCTGTATACCTGTGAATGCCAGGGCCTCACCGAGCAACTGGCGTTGGGCGGGTGTGAACGTCGGTGCATACTGATTCATCAGGAGCATCGCGAGGACGATCACCCACGGTGTCTTCCCCCGAATGAACCTCTTGAACTCCGTTCTAGCAACGGCGGTGGAGGGCATTACGGTAGTATACAGCAATCCATCGTGTAGTTTCTTTGGGATACAAATCACACTGTGAAAGATAGTGTCCTCATTGAGGGAACCGAAACTGCACCGACGATGGTGCTCTAACCCACTACGTAATACAGGCGGCTGTGACGCAGTTATTCGTCTGCTTGGCGTCCAGACGCGACAAAGACCGACCCAGACGTCACTAAGCTCAACCGTCCGACTGTTTGCGTAGAAAAATCGCCCACACAATTCGTTTCTTTTCAAAACATATACTTATTGATGGTCATTTACAGAGATTTTATGCATTAGGGTAGAAATATATCCCAAACTATTATCAGCCCGCTTCGACTCATGCGGTACATAAATGAGATCCCGGACCATGGGTAGTGAGATCAAGCTCCAGTCACCTATCACGACACATGAAACGAGTTCATAACACGTCCCGACGGGCAGCGATCGGCGTGTTTGTAGTCGTCCTCCTCGTTGGACCAGGGATTCCGGCTGTGGCCGCACAGGCAAGCGACTCCGGGCAAGTGATCGGGAACCCGGATCTCAACGTCCTCACCAGCTCCGGGGAGTTCGAGGCTGGGACGACAACTGAGTTACAGCTCACCGTCTCGAACAAGGGTCACCTCAAGAAAGGAGGCCCATCGCAGTACGAGGATCGTGTGACGACCGCTCGGGGTCTCACGCTCGACGTACAAGATGATACGGTCCCGATCGACGTGACGACGGGAACCATCGGCGTCGGCCGCGTGCCGACTGGCACCACGTCAGTAACGCCGGTCAGCGTGACGGTTCCCGAAGACGTGGACCCGGGAGCGTATCGTGTCCCCATCGAATACTCGTACGCGTACACGCGGGCTGTGAACTACAACACGAAGGGCGCACAGTACAACGACTTCACCGAGACTGGGACGCAGTACATCACGATTCAGGTTCGAGACCAGGCGCAGTTCGAGGTCGTGGATCGCTCCACGACCGCACAGGTGGGGTCGCGAGGCGACCTCAGTGTGACGGTCGAAAACGTCGGGACCGAGCCAGCCAGGGAGGCCAGCGTCACCGCAGCGTCCCGGAGTGATGCGCTGTCAGTTGGCACCAAGTCGACGCAGTCGACGGCCCAAGTCGGCTCGTGGGAGCCCGGTGAACAGCGAACCCTCAACTACACCGTCTCGCTCGATGACGACGCTGCGACACGAGCGTACACGGTTGATCTGACTGTCGACTACACCGACCCCGATGGTATCGCCCAGACCTCGCGCACGCTGAGTGTTGGTGTGGACCCACGAGCAGAACAGCAGTTCTCCGTCGCGAACGTCTCGACCAACCTGCGCGTTGGTCGTGAGGGATCCGTCCAGGGTTCAGTGGTGAATGATGGCCCGAACCCGGTCACCAATCCGGTCGTCCGGATCGCCGCCCAGAACCCCAACATCCACGTGGATTCGACGGCGTACGCAGTCCCGGATCTCGGCCCCGGTGAGCGGGCGCCGTTCGAGTACACGGTCAGCGTGAGCGACGCTGCAAGCGCCAGCGTCCAGCAGCTCAACCTCACAGTGAAATACCGCGACCAGCGGGGGGACGTGCGCTACAGCGACGGCCTAGAGACGAACGCCGACATCAAGCCCTATCAAGACCGGTTCGCGGTGGCTGTGGAGAACAACACGCTGCAGGCGGGCGGCGAGCGGGCGCTGACAGTCACGGTCACGAACAACGGCGACGACCCGATCACGGACGTTGAAGCGAAAGCGTTCGTGGATGACCCACTCGGCAGCGACAACGACGAGGGGATCGTCTCGGAACTCGCACCCGGGGCTTCAGAGACGATCACGATCTCGCTTGACACCGGCGGGAGCACGCTCCCGAAACGGTATCCGGTCTCCATCGAGTTCCAGTACGAGCTACCCGACGGCGACACGGAAACGTCGCGGTCGTACACACTGCCGATCGAGGTGACCACCAGCGACGGTGGTGGGCTCCCAGTCGGTCTGATCGCGGGCGGGATCGTGGTCGTTGGCGTGGTTGGCGTGGTTGGATGGCGGCGTCGGAGTCAGGACTGAACAGATGGATATCCAGATCGAATACCAGCGATATATCGACGCCGTCGACGAGTGGATCGTCACCCGTCCGAAGACAGTGTTGCTGGTGTTTCTGCTGTTATCAGCAGGGTTTCTGCTCGGTCTCGGTGGGTCCGGCACGTCCTCGGGGACCAGTCAGTTCACCGAGGACGTGCCGGCCCAAGAAGCGCTGAAAAGCGTCAACGAGGACTTCGAGCGCGTGACGTTCGAGGCGGACACGGGAACGACGCAGTTGATCCAGTCGGGCACGAACGTGCTCTCGAAGCCCGAGTTGCTGCGGATGCTACGCGCACAGCACCGGCTTCGAACGAACCCCGATCTGGAGGTCGCAGGGACAACAAGCGTTGCTCGCGCGGTTGCGCGGACAGTTGACCCGTCCGCGGAGACGCTTCCCCGAGAGATCGACGCCATCGAGCAGGCGACGCCGGCGGAGATCGACACCGCAGTCGAGACCGCAGTTGAGCGTACGCCTGGGCTCACAGCCAGCTTGAGCACGGATTTCAACGCCGAATCGGCGTCAGCAGCGTCGACGATCGGGATCGTCACACATTCGCTGTCGACGGAAACCTCAAACTCAGCGGGTGCAAGCGGGTCGAGCCCGCTCACGGAGATCCAACAGCACGCTTCGTTCATCGCGTCCTCGGTCGGTGGCGATATTACGGTCTTCGGGAGCGGCATACTCGCCGCGGAGTTCGGGGACGTGATCAGTGACTCGTTGGCGCTTGTGGTTCCGGCAGCGGTTGTGTTGATCCTGTTTTTCCTGATCGTGGCGTACCGCGACCCCATTGACCTCCTGATCGGAATCGTCTCGCTTGCGATGGCGATCCTGTGGACGTTCGGGTTCATGGGGCTGGCCGGGATCGCGTTCTCGCAGATGCTGATCGCCGTGCCGCCGTTGTTGCTGGCGGTTGGCATCGACTTCGGGATACACGCGATCAACCGATACCGCGAGGAGCGTGTGCTTGGTGGCGGCGTCCGAGAATCCATGCGGACGGCCACGGACCAGTTGCTGGTTGCGTTCACGATCGTGACCGGAACGACCGTGATCGGGTTCGCGGCCAACGCGAGCAGTCAGCTCGGTCCGATCCGGGATTTCGGGCTGGTGGCTGCCATCGGAATCGTGTTCACGTTTCTCATCTTCGGGATCTTCTTGCCAGCGGCGAAGGTGTACGCCGACACCCTCCGGGAGCGTGTGGGCGTCCCCGAGTTCGGCTCCCAGCCACTGGGGGCCGAAGACTCAGTGCTGGGTCGGATCCTTCCGGCTGGCATCCACATCGGTCGCGTCGCCCCGAAGGCGTTCCTGATCGTGTTGGTAGTGAGCACAGCCTGGGTTGGCAGTTACGGGGCCGGCGTGGACAGCCGGTTCACACAGGACGACTTCCTGCCGCCGGAGCACAACCCCCAGTATCTAGAGTACTTCCCGGCGCAACTGCAGCCCCGGGAGTACACCGTGACTGGAACCACGAACTACCTCGAGGAGACCTTCGAAACGGGTGAGGAAGACGTAACGACGGTGTACGTCGAGGGGTCGTTGACTGACGGCAGCGCCCTGGAATCGATGTGGGGTGCAGGGGCCGGGCCCCCGGATAGCTTCGTTGCCGACGACGGGCACGCCAGAGAGACGAGTATTGTCTCAGTCATTCGCTCACACGCGCGGCGTGATCCGGAGTTCGCCGCGTTGGTCGCGCGCAACGACCGGAACGCCAACGGCATCCCCGACGACAACCTGAAAACGGTGTATAGCGAGCTGTTGTCGTCGTCGGCTCGTGATCGAGCACTGAACTACATGACTGCCGACTACACCGCGGCCCGCGTCGAATACGCCGTCGAATCCGATGCGTCGCAGGCGGCGGTCACCGCTGATACCAGGACGGTTGCCGATCGCTTCCGGATGTCGGCGACGGCGACCGGCGGCGTCGTCGTGCTGAAGGCGGTCTCGGACGTGATCGCGGAGTCCGCGTTCGTCAGTCTGGTGCTTGCGTTGCTCGGGAGTGCCGTTTTCCTGGTTGCGATCTACGGGTTGCTCGAAGGGAACCCATCGCTGGGTATTGTGAACTTGCTCCCGATCGCCGTCACAGTGGCTGCTATTGCGGCGACGATGCGGTTCCTCAACGTCCCGTTCAACGTCATGACGGGGACCATCCTCTCGATCGGGATCGGGCTCGGGATCGACTATTCGGCGCACCTCGTCCACCGGTTCGCGGAGGAGTACGACGCGTCGACGGACGTGTTCGACGCGCTGACCAGGACGGTTCGCGGAACCGGTGGCGCACTCACCGGGAGCATGCTGACGACTGTCACCGGGATCGGCGTGCTCGTCATCGCGATCACGCCGATTCTGGGGCAGTTTGGACTGCTCACTGGTGCCGCGATCCTGTACTCGTATCTCGCGTCGCTGATCGTGTTGCCGCCTGCGCTCGTCGTCTGGGCGCGTGTCGTTGGCGACAGCGACGCACACCCATCATCAGTGTCCGATCACATGACACAGTCGTCATGAGGCCCCGTACACGGGGTCGAGTAACGGAGCGCAACCAGTACGCCACTGAAACGGCCTGTTGGGGCAGCAATCAGCGGTCGAACGCCCAGTGGCCGGATGGAGTGCGTTTGATGACGCCGATTTCGCTGCTTGCTTCGAAGACGCGGCGCACCTCCTCGTCGCTCGGCCGGTGATCGAAGTGGATGTCGTTGCGGACGTTCGAGATGGATAACGCGTCGTCTCGGCGGGCGTGGCGGAGTATCGACGCCCAGATGCGGTCTCTCGTGGTGGGCTCGCGGTCCATACGTCTGTGTGTGTGCCACACATCCTTTGCTGTTCGGCATGCGAGCCAATGGCGCGTCAGCCGGCCGCGTTCCCGCCGGACACGAGACGTGCCGTACAGAAGCAGGGGTCAGTGGCGTACACGAGCCGGCCCACATGGGGACGGTTGTGCGGCGCTTCCGTTCGTCCACAGCCGTACGGCCAGTTCCCGCGTTCTGTAGACATCCGCTGAAGCAGCGCGCAGCACGGACTCCACGGATCTCGACGCGCGAAGGCTGGCATCGACATCAGTGCTGGCTGTCTACGGTGTGATCCATGTAGCCCACCCGCTGGGAGGGCCACAACTAGAACCACCAGCCGATAGCTGTCGTATCAACCCAGGAACGAGAACGTTTAAGATTTGTGTGGCGTATCACTGATACATGGGACCAGAGACGGTGCTTCTCGCGGGGAAGCCCGGGGACGAGGGCCGTGGAGCACAACTGGCGGAGGCCGCAATCGCGGTGGCGGAGCCGGCTAATGCTAGGCTACTCGTCGCACAGGTGTTCACCAGCGACGAATACGAAACCACCACGAAGAGCCTCGGGCTGGACACCGAATCCGAGATCACACCCGAACAGATCGCAGAGAAACACGGGACCTTCCGTGGTATCGTAGGTCGGCTTGACGACGCGACGGTCGACTACGAACTCCGGACGGCTGTCGGCCCACACGCCGACACCATCCTCGATCTCGCGTCGGACGTCGACTTCGCAGTCATTGGCGGCAAGAAGCGATCGCCAACCGGGAAAGCATTGTTCGGGTCAACAACACAGGAGGTTCTCCTCTCTGCACCGTGCCCAGTGATCTATGTTCCGGATCAGCTAGCTGAGCACGACGCCTAACCGCCGAGCGGTGATCGCGGCCCCGTTGCATGATCCTCGCCCGGCGTAGTTCACGCAGCGGTGGTGGCTGTCTCACCAGAGCAGGTGTGGCCAGACGAACTTGAACAGCAGCCAGATTAGACCGGTCAGTACCACCGTCATGATGACGTTGAGAACAACGCCGGTCCGCAGCATGTGGCGTTGTTTGATATACCCACTCCCGAAAACGATCGCGTTCGGCGGCGTTGCAACCGGTAGCGCGAACGCAAAGCTCGCTGCGATCGTGCCGGCGACCGAGAGAAAGATCGCGGTCTTGAACTCGGTGAGGCCGAGTGTGGCCGCGAAGACACTACCCAGTCCGATGAGAATCGGAACCAGGATGCTGGTCGTCGCCGTGTTGGATGTCATTTCGGTGAGGAACACGACAACGAGCACGACCACAGCGATGATGAGCACGATCGGCATGCCGGTGAGACCACCGAAGATCGTGGTTGCAAGCCACTCGGTGGTCCCAGTATCCGCGAGCGCTCGTGCGAGGGTGATGCCACCCCCGAACAGCAGGAGCGTCCCCCAATCAATGTCGACGAGTTCGTCCCATTCCATGGTGTCTGCGAGGACCAACGCGGGGATCGCTGTGACACCGACCAGGACATAGTAGAGAAGGCCCTGGTGGCCTTCAAGACCGAAGACAGTCATTCCACTGCCGCCGAACAGCGTCGTCGTCCAGATCGACGGGAGATACGACTGCAGGAACGATCCCAAACCACCTAGAATCCAGAGCCCAGCGGTCCCCGTGAAGACGACCGCGACTCGTCGGCCTCGTGTGGTGAGCGCGTCCTCGTCTTCGAGGTACAGTTGCGCCTGTCGTTGCGCTTCATCGACGTCGTCGATCTGTGGCGGGTACAGAACGAACGTGAGGACATACCAGACGAGAGGAAGTGTGATGAGTACGACTGGGAGGCCGATCAACAGCCAGTCAACGAACCCGATTTCGTAGTTGAGCGCCGCGTTGAGTTGGCCAACGAGAACAGCGTTTGGTGGAGTGCCGATTATCGTTCCCACACCGCCAATGCTGGCTGCGTAGGCTGTTCCGAGCATCATCCCGATCTGCATATTGGTGAACTCGTCGGCTGGCCCAGCCGCGGCGCTGTCGGCAGCCTGTTCCGGCGCCGTTTCACTGGCCGCTTCCCCTGCAGAGGCGACCGCGTCGTCGCTAAGCACTTGCGAGAGAACGCCAACCGCGATGGGCGTCATCATCGCGGTGGTGGCCGTGTTCGAAACCCACATCGAGAGGACGGCCGTGGAAACCATGACGGCCCCGATCAACCGTCGCGGCGAGCTCCCCATTTTCGCCATCGTGTACAACGCGATTCGGCGGTCGATGCCGTATTTCTGAACGGCGTTTGCGAGCATAAACCCCGCCATGAATAAGAAGATCAGGTGGTCAGAAAAGCCAACGAGGGCTGTGTCGATGTCGTCGTAAACCCCCGTCCCGGTGAGGAGGATCGGGATCGTCAACGCAGTCACGGCAAGCGGGAACGCGCCCGTCACCCACATTGTACCGGCAAAGAACATCGTCGCAAGCGAGTACTGGCCGGCCAGGGAAAGGCCAGTCGGAGACGGTGCAAGCGCGATGAGAAGCGCGCCAAGCGTCGCAATGCAGAACGTCACGAGCCGCTGCTGTGCGTCGTTCAGGTGCCGACGTATCATTGATACACAGATGCCCGATCTTTCCTAATTAAACATAGTGATCTCTTACAGTGCGCCGGTACCGTAGCCAGCACCGGGGCTGATCACACGATGTCACTCAGAAGTTGTGGACGATCGCAGCGATCTGCTCTTCGGTGAGTTCAGTCGCATACAGGTCGAAGAGAACCCGGCGGCGATCCATCGAGAGCGCACGAGTTCCGTTTTCCAACATCGAGAGATGCGCCTGTACGAGATCGGTCACCTCTCGTTCCACCTCGCGCTGCTCATATCCGGCAGCGACCCGGAGGAGCCGCCAGGCCACTGTGGAAACGTCCTGTAGTTCGTTGTCGGGTAGGATTTCCGTCTCGTCCATTCCACTCGGTCACTCCTGACGTTCTATTTCTGCCCTACTACCCTTTTCGCACGCACTCGCTGTGTTCTCGATCCGGGCGAGCAGAAGTTCAACAGTAAGGTGGCTTGCGGATGATCGAAGGCGGTTGGTGACTGACGTCACCGAAATCAGATCACAGGGCGAGATGATACTGATACGGAGTTTTTCTATGCAGGGACTCAGCGATAAATCAAAGCGATTTGTAGGGAGTTGGGGCTGCTTCTTCGTGAACATACTGATTAGATAGTGTGGGTTCCAGAACAAACCTGTTCCACCTCAACGCACCGAGTCATGTAATTTCGTGCGCTATCATTAGACGGAACACAGGTCAATATGCACAAATATTTTGTAACTGGTTAATACAGTTTACATGTGACGTTGCGGACTGAGAACCTCGGGAAGAGGTATGGGGAAGACAAGTGGGGCATCCGGGATGTCTCGCTACAACTTGACGACGGAATTCATGGCTTATTGGGACCAAACGGTGCCGGAAAGTCGACGCTAATGAACGTTCTCACGACGGTGATGGAGCCGACAACCGGCACTGCCTACTGGCAGGGCGAAGACATTACCACATCACCAAACGCCGTCCGGTCGGTTCTCGGCTACCTGCCCCAGGATTTTGACGTATACCCCGACCTGACGCTTGAGGAGTTCCTCGAATACATGGCTGCACTCCGTGGCCTCGATAGTGAGACTGCAAGCGCGCGCATCGAGGAGATGATCACCCTCACAAATCTGAACGATGTTCGAAGCCGGAAGCTCAAGGCGTTCTCCGGCGGGATGCGCCAGCGGGCTGGCATTGCACAGGCGTTGCTCAATGACCCAGATCTGCTCATCGCTGACGAGCCAACGGTTGGACTAGACCCCGAAGAGCGCGTTCGACTGCGAAGTGCGCTGTCAAACACTGCGGACGGACGTGTCGTCATTCTCTCGACGCATATCGTTCCGGACGTAGAAGCAACTGCGAACAAGATCGCTATTTTGGATAACGGCCAACTACTAACACACACCGGCGTTGAAAACCTCGTTGAGCGGGTCGCTGGAGAGGTCTACGAGTGTCTCGTGCCACGAGCCAACGTATCGACACTCCGCGAGCAGTATCAGGTCTGTAGTACGGTCCAGCGCTCGGATGGCGTTGCAGTCAGACTGGTTGCCACAACACCACCGACAGACAACGCGACTCAGGCCGCCCCGACGCTTGAGGATGCGTATCTGAAAACGATCGATCAGCAGCCCGGTGTCTAGGATGCGGCGACTCTATCACATCGCACGGGCGGACTTCCTACAACGGATCCGCTCGCGTCGCCTACTGGTTGTTCTTGCAGTTATCGCGTACGTTGGATACCTCGTTAATGTCGGACAGATTGAGCTGGCGTATCAGGTCACTAACGCAGGTGCCACGACGAATTACGGCGGCGTGAACACGGCAGCATTCATCGGGCTAAAGGCTGGGTTGACTGGGGCGGCGGTTGTTCTGTTCGGTGGATTTTATCTGATGAAGGACACGCTCGCACGTGACCACCGATACAATATGGATCAACTGGTCGCCAGCAGCTCGGTTTCAGGTCGAACGTATCTCACTGGGAAGTGGCTGAGCAACGTCGCGCTCGGCGTTGTTATCCTCCTCACGCTCGGATTTGCAACGGTCGTCAATCACGTGGTCCATGGCGTCGGACCAACGAAGCTTCTTCCATTACTAACGCCGCTGTTCGCGTTTGCGCTCCCGCTGTGTGCCCTCGTTGGTGCTGTCGCGCTCTTCTTTGACACCGTCAGCCGTCTGAACGGGACACTCGGCAACATCCTTTATCTGCTGCTCGTGGCGTTGGCACTCAGTACACTGGCTATGGCACAGAACTCGCTACCAGGGGCGATCCCGCTCCAATCACGGGTAGCCGATATAATGGGGCACATGTCTGTATATGAGCTAACGGCTGACGCGCTGCTGGCTGAGGTTCCGAGCTATAGTGGCGGCCTTCCATCGGTCGGGGCGCTCGCCGGCGACCAGACGTTCCGATACACGGGCGGAAATTGGCCACTCTGGGTCTACCTACAGCGTATCGTTGTGTTCATTTCTGCCATTCCGATCCTGGTTGCTGCGACGGTGGCTTTCGACCGAACACCGTCAGCCGAATCGTCTGACAGTTCGGGGTGGATCCCACGACTCGTTGAAGCCCTGCCAACGGTCAGCGACGAAGATAACTCCGTTCGAAATGACGCAGCGCCATCAGCAATCGATTCCGTGTCACTTACAGCCGTAACTGATCGTGACGCTGGCGGATTTATGCGACTCGTCGCTGCGGAGGTTCGGCTCGCACTTCGGGGGCAACCATGGTGGTGGTACATTGGGGCAGTCGCCCTCTTGGGGAGCCCAGTTGTACTGCTACTAACTGGGAGTTCGTCGGGGAGCACGGTCTCATCTGCACGCCGAATCTTGCTCCCGCTTGCGCTCGTATGGCCGATCTTCGTCTGGTCGGAGATGGGTGTGCGGACGGACAAGCACGGGATGACGAGCCTGGTGTTGTCGTCGAAATACGCACACAAGCAGCTCATCGCGGAATGGGTTGCAGGCGTTGTCGTCGCGGTAAGCGTCAGTGGTGGGCTTCCCGTGTTGTTTATCGGTGCTGGCCACCCCGAGCTACTCCTCGGGTATCTCGGTGGGATCTCGTTCGCACCATCGTTCGCCATTGCGGCGGGGATCTGGACTCGCTCAGGGTGGCTGTTTGAGATCGTCTACCTGATGATCTGGTACGTCGGACCGCTCAACAGTGCCGTGCCAGCTGATTTCATGGGTACGACAGCCGAGAGCGTTCACGCGAGAGTCCCGCTCATGTTCGCTGCCCTGAGCATCGTCTTGCTCGGTGCCGCAATACTCCGTCGCCGAGCAGAGATCCAGTAACCAACCACTTAAATAATATGGCTAGATCGGAGCCAGCAGTTGATAAGAGATGAGTGGTTGACGACTACGTTGTCACTAGCTGATTATGTACCACGGAGTTGGGTGTACGCCTCGGCAACAACTCCGATAGCGAGCAGTGAGAACAGGGCGACATTGAGTCCAAAAGATAGATACAAAACTAGGTCGGGACCGACCACGAAACCCATCAGAAGAACACCGAACGAGAGGATGATTGAGCAGATCACACTGGCGACAGAGAGAGCAAACAGCAGGCCGAATACATCGAGCCAATGGCCACGAGTAAGCGTCCAGCTGTCTCGGAAAGCTGAAATGAAGCTTTCGTCTTTGTCAGCAATGTAAATAAACGTAAAGACGAGCGCAGTGTAGGCGATAACTCCCGGCACAATGAGGAGTACCGTACCGGCGGCGACGAGTAGGACAAAGACGAGGCCGCCGAGAAGCGAATTGATGACGACGTAGACGATGTTCCGTGTATAATATTCTCGTGGAATCGTCTTGGTGCGACCACCAACGAACGTTCGGACTGCAACAATCGCCACGTACTGGAGCGCTAGTAGTGAGATCACTGCGCCGATCATGACGAGTACTGGTGCGGCGTCGATAGTAGGGACTCCCTCGACTGATGTCCCGGCCCAATCAGCGACAGCGCTGTAATAGAGGAGCTGCCAAACGAATGCGAAGACAGCGTAACTAAGACCTAATTTTAACCCATTACGGTTCGCGACGCGACGAACTCCGCCAGTGAGTGAGGACCCAATATTCAGAGACATTAATCCATAGTCATAACTCCCTGTATAAGCCTGTGTCGCTTGTGACGTAGACTAACCGAGACGATAATACAAGCTCTAAAGTGTTCGTACATAGCATTCTGTCGACCCTCGCAAGGCCGGTGGCCCAACCACAGTTGATGGCTAGGTTGAAGCTACCACTGAACGAATGGGAGTTCGGGCGCATCGAGGGCGACGAACTCCGAGACGAACTCCGTTGCGGGCGACTCATACACTTCCTGTGGGGACCCAACCTGCTCGAGGCGTCCGTCGTTCATCACGGCAATGCGATCACACATCAGCATCGCCTCCTCTTGGTCGTGGGTAACGTAGAGACCGGTGACATCCAGCTCCGAGAGAAGCTGACTGACTTCCGCACGGAGTCGAGCCTTCAGTTTCGCGTCCAGCCCCGTCATCGGCTCGTCGAGGAGCAAGACGCGTGGCTCGATGGCGAGTGCGCGGGCGAGGCCAACGCGCTGTTGTTGGCCACCCGAGAGTGTCATTGGGTCACGGTCGGCCAGATCATCGATGCCGAGCATGTCGAGGAGTGCGTGAGCACGTTCCCTGCGGTCGGCTCTCTGAACGGCACGCATTTTCAGTCCGAAGGTTACGTTCTCGATGACCGTCATGTTGTCAAAGAGGGCGTACTCCTGGAACACTAGCCCGACGTTTCGGTTCTCCGGTGGAACGTGTGTCACGTCTCGGTCGTCGAACGAGACTGTGCCGGTGTTTGGTGTCTCGAAGCCTGCCACAGTTCGCAGCGTCGTCGTCTTCCCACAGCCCGAAGGGCCAAGCAGGCCGACGATCTCGCCGTCCCCAACGGTGAGCGAGACACCGTCGACGGCGGTCGTTTCGCCGTACTGCTTCCGGATCGAATCGAGTGTGACACGTGCCATTGATCAGCCTCCAATGTCGAAGCCGCGCGAGCCAACCTGCTGGAGCAGGAGTGTGATGGCGACGATGATACAGAAGAACATCGACACCGCGGCGGCAGCCTTGGTGAACGAGCTGTTCGAAATGTGGCGCTGCAAGAACAGCGCGAGCGGTTGGGTGCCTTTCGCCCAGACGACATACGAGAAATTGAACTCTGCGGCCGCGAGCGTCCAACAGATGATCGCGCCGGAGACGATCCCCGAACGGGCGTTCGGAACGATCACGGTAAAGAACGTTCGAGGCCAAGACGCGCCGAGCGAGCGTGCCGATTCCTCCAGGCGTCGAAGCGGCATCGACTCGAACTCGCTTCGAACAGCCATCACCATGAACGGTGCCTTCAGCAGCGAATAACCGACGATGAGCCCAACGCTCGTGCCCGAAAGATCAGGGTAAGCTCGGAGGAACGCCACCCCGAGGATAACTCCGGGGACCAGCGGGAGGACCGAGATAGCGTTCACCCATTCGTCCCCGCGGAACCCATAGCGTGCAACGGCATAGGCGATTGGAACGCCGACAACCAGATTGATCAGCACGCCACAGAGCGCAAGCCCCACGCTGAAGATCAACTCAGACGGCACGGCGAGTCTGTACCCACTGACCGAGACGAGTGTGTCCCAGCCCATACTGCGCTGAGAGCCAACTGTCTCCGCCAGCCCAAGCACTTCCCGCCAGTTCTGCAGCGTTACGAACCCCGACGGGAGGACATCGCTCCACTCGCTCGCGAACGAGCCGACGAACGTGAGCAGCACTGGCAGCACGAGCGAGGCAACAACCAACAGCAGCGTTGCCGTCACGGCTCCGCGACCGAACCGCCGAGACGGGGCAAGGCTCACAGCCCCACCTCCGCGTCGGTGTAGCGGAGCCCCAGCGCTGTGAACGCAAACGTGAACGCGAAGTATATCGTTGCCATCGCGCCGGCAACTTGAATGGTGTACCCCGAGCCGAGTTCCCGGGCGATCTGGAGTGTCCAGACAACGACCGCCTGAATGATGATCAGCGTCCCGAAAATCGCGAGTCCGGTCCGGAACGTGAGTATCAATGCCCCAGTGATCCCGGGCCGAATCTGGGGGAAGGTGACGTGCCGGAACGTCTGCCACGGGGTCGCGCCCAGGGATTGGGCCGCTTCCTCGGCCGCATGATCGATCTCAGCGTACGTGCCCCGTAGGATGAGTGTTGCCCGGGGAATCATCGAGTAACAGAACGCAACGAACAGTCCCGGTGTGCTCACAGCGATAGCGAGATCGATCGCATCCCGACCAGTAACCATCGCAACGATGTTCGTCACTAGCCCGTTGTTCCCCAACGTGACGAGAATCATGAACGCCGCGACAATGCCTGGAAGGCTGATCGGGAACGAGACCAGCGTGACGAGCAGGCTCTCACCGGGTAAGTCGTACTTTTCGAGTGCATGCGCGATGGGGATCGCCAGTCCAACCGATGCGAGCGTCGTCGCCCCAGACAGCCACAGCGAATTGACCGCGATGCCGCGATAGTACGGGTCCGAGGCAAGTGTCTCGTACGCCTGCAGCGAAAACCCGACGGACTGATACTGGTCGACGGAGACGCTGATACGGACGACCTCGGCCAGCGGATAAACACCAGCAACCACGAGCAGCGTGGCGAAAGGCGCACACAGTATCACAATCCGGCGGCGTTCCCGGTCGCGTTCAGTAGTTGGGTCGACCGCCATGTCGACACATCTCCGCAAACGTGAGCCGGCCGTGGTGGAGTGATCGTTGGATGCCGCCATCAGATGGTCGCGCCACGAGTGATCTCCTGGATGATCTCGTCTTGCTGCTCGACGAGCCGGTTGTAGTCCACCTGGAACTCTGTTCTGTCGTACTCCTCGCTGTCGATGAACTCGTCGGGCAACTCCAGCTCCGACGAGCGAATCGGCCGGACGTAGGCGTCGAGGAAGTGTTGCTGCCCTTCCAGTGAGAGGACGTAGTCCATGAACAGTTTCCCGGCTTCAGGGTTCGGGGCGTCTTCCAGCAGCGCGTAGCCGTAGGGCATGTTTATCGCCCCCTGGTTCCCGTTTTCACCTTCGAGGACCGTGACACCGACGTCCTCCTCGTCTATTCCGGTGTTGTTGTACTTGAGATTAAGTCCGGAGTAGTCGTACCGGATGAAGGTTGAGTACTCCCCACTGGAGAACTGTGCAAGGAAGTTGTCGGTGAACTCCGCCCCGCCGTTCTGTATCGTCTTGTAGTAGTCGATAACTGGCTGGCAGTCGTCCATTGAACCGCCGCGGGCGTTGTTGATCGAAAGTGCTGCCGCAAGACCGACTGCGGATTGGGGTGTCTGGAGCGCGAGATCCTGCATGATCTCGGGCTGGAGGAGGTCCGCCCAGGTTGTCGGCGCAGTGAGGCCGCGTTCCTCGTAGATGTCTTTCCGATAGGTGACCGCAGTCGTGACACGCCGTGTGGCGGTCACGTGGCCGTCGGCTGTCTTGAGTGAGTCCGGCACCATCTCCCATCCGTTCGGTTTGTAGGGCTGCGTGAAGCCGTCGTTTTTCGCAATGATCCCGTAAGTGTACCCGCCGTTGTATCCGGAGTGAGTCATGTCCCCGGAGTGGGATCGCATGTGCTGCAGTGCCTCGCCCGACGAGCGGTCGTCGTCGTGAACGGCGACACCGTACTTCGACTCGACGTTGTCCATGATTGTCGGCCAGTTCATCCACCCTGACTGCACGCAGTAGAAGTAGAGCATGTTTGGGAACGCAGACGCACTGATCTCCGTCTGAAAGTCGTCATGGCCGACAGTGTACATGCCAGCATCGGCCGAGCTATTCGCTCCGTCATCGCCGCCTGACGTGCAGCCGGCGAAGCCACTGAGGAGGGCTGTCGTGGATGCGCCGATGAACGACCTTCGAGTAGTTCGCATCAGTCGACATGTCCGAGTACAATCAAAAAACGGTTGCTAAGAGTAGTACGTGAGGTTCTGGACTGCCACCAACGCGTGTGTGTGAGTATAGTTGGCACCAGAGCCAGTCTGGTTGGGATACCGATTTCAGCCATAATCCGACGCTGAAGATTCATCGAGGGGGCAGTCACAGCCAAGCAAAGGCTTCACTGCAGAGGGTATCGACACCTGCCAGAACGTGTTTGTTGGTCTGAATTTGAGCGCCACCGCAGTCCCACGATTGTGGTTGGAGCCGAGTACGGGACAGCGTTCAGAAGCCACTCTTGCAGGCCAACGGAGGACAGAACGAGAACACGACAGAGGTCTGCCGGTCGGCTATCCACACGCTCACGACACTCAGACAGGCACCGACAGCCGTAGTCAGGTTTTTCCTCCACTAAGAATGTGAGATATAACTCTATGACACGCAAGCACTGACGATGATCGCTGCAGCAAGTGCCACGGCCAGTGCGTCTGTTATCGCATTCGATCCGCGCGTTCGTTGTTTTCGACGGTGACTCTTCGCTGACGACGCGGACCCGAACACCGTCTCGTCCCTCTCGTTGGCCCCGGTTGGTGAAAGTGCCTACAGAAGTGTGGCCGGCGACTCCAGTCAGAAGTCTGCGTGGACGTCGCCCCGTCTCCGTCGCCCGACTCATGTGAGATGGGGTTCTTCTTCGAAGAGCGCGCTGGCAGTCCCGATGTATGGACAGCCCGCCCCACACCAAACTGATCGCCAGGAATGTGCATCGGTACGGGCAGTGATACTGTCGGAATGTCGGAGTGGCTGGCTGCGTTGTCCCTCTGCCGTCCAGCGTTCAATGGCTGTTGAACCAATGCATACATCTAACCATACCCCGCTTCTTGACGGAGATGGCGAGAATGTCATTGCTCCCCTCTTCACGCTCGGAGTCTGACTCGTCCCAAGACGGGGCACTCCGGATTCTCGATGTCGACGATGATGAAGCAGACGCAGTGTTCGACGCACTCTCCTCGAAGACGACGCGAACAATGCTCTCGGAGTTGCATCGAACCCCACGAACGCCGGCTGAGCTCGCCGAAACGACGGATACGACGGTGCAAAACGCGATGTACCACCTCGAAAAGCTCGAAGACGTCGGTCTTGCCCGCGTTACGGAGACGGAGTACTCCTCGCGTGGAAAGGAGATGTGTGTGTATGCGCCCTCGGAGCACCCGGCTGTGGTGTTCATCGGCACCGACGACCGAAAATTGAGTTTGATCGCGAAGCTCAAGCAGTTCCTCGGCGCTGTTGGAGTGCTTGGCGTTCTCGCCCTCGCCATCGACCTACTCAAGACGGTCGAACAATCCGTCGGAAACCACGTAGTGAGCCCGCGCACCACCGTTTTCGCGGCAGCCACTACGTTCGTCACACTCGTCATCTCCAGTCGGTCAGCCAACGGTTCGGCAGCCGATCACGCCATCACTGAAATCAATCCAATGAAACGAAAGACCCTCCTGATGACAGTCGTCCTGCTCACCGGCATCTGTGTAATGCCGGTCGCTGTCGCGTACAGTCCCGCCGTCTCCGGCGAATACATAACTTTGACGGCACCCGCGTCAACGACTGCCTCCGCTGCGAATGCTGGCGTTCCGGATCTCGCTAACGAAACCGTTACGATCGTCGTTAGTGGTAGCAGTCCTACTGTTCGCGAAGCCGTTTCCCAGCAACTGGGGCAGTCGTTTCAAGATCGCGGTGCAACCATCGAACAGACGGACCGAATTCAGGACGTTTCCGGTAGCCTCTTTGCTGTCGAACTCGCGGACAGTCGTATTGATGCCGGACGGCTTACACTGACACCGTCCGCAAATCTGACGGCGTACTTCACGTACGTTGAGTCCGGAAACGCCACTGTTGCAAAGTCAGTTCTCACCCACGAACGAGTCTCGGATCGCGGCCCACCGATCTTCCGAACCGAATTGGAGGGACGGGCTGCCGTTGGTTCGATCTCGTTCGAACGTGGTGATGGCTGGATTGTCGATTCCTTGAACACGATCAAGCGTGGGGGTGTCAACCCTGCCGCGTTCAAGCAGGATGTTGGGACAGCGGTCGCGAACACGACGATGCGCAGGGCATTCGACGACCGCCTCTGGACGTAGCCCCTGCCGTCAGCCCACTCAGATTTCAAGACCCATCCAGCTCGGTGGATGCTCGACA
Source organism: Halobacterium sp. BOL4-2 (assembly GCF_016917835.2). Taxonomy (GTDB): domain Archaea; phylum Halobacteriota; class Halobacteria; order Halobacteriales; family Halobacteriaceae; genus Halobacterium; species Halobacterium salinarum. The sequence goes on from NZ_CP070335.2 coordinate 183,038, forward strand.
AAGCCTGTTCCAAGCCACAACTGTGGGATGTAGATCGATCAGCTGCCTCGGCTCCTGCTCTAGGGCGATACGTCGAAATCCGAAGTGACAGACGGTACTCTGCCCGTCTGAAATTCGAGAACGGAGATACCTTTTATCGAGGACATAGTAATCATAGCTCCTGCATATCGGTTGCGATGAAGTCGTCCTGCGAGTGGGTTGTGATTCAACGCCGGGTTAAAATGGGTTGGTACGTGCTCCCGAATTGTGCGTTCTCCCCGGGTCAACCTCGTAGCACTCGTCGCAATCACCCTCCCGGTTAGAGCCCAAGCGCGGCTTCATCCGCGTCAACCACCGTTGGAAGTGACCGAATACGTGGGTGACTGAGATAGAACACCGCGAGCACAATGTGGGTGCCGCCGACAATGTAGAGCACCCCCTGGCTGGAGATTACATTAGCGGCAGCACCACCGACAAGCCCTCCCAGTGGCATCATGACTGAGGAAAGCGTTCTAGTGAGCGATGAAACCCGGCCGAGAAGTGAGTCGTCCACCGCAGACTGATACATCGAGCCGTATATCACATTGAACGCGCCAACGGGAAGCACGGCCCCGAACAGTAACGCCATGGTCGGGATCGAGCCGGGTATCATCACGGCGGCAATCCAGAACACACCCGCAGTGAGATTCGAGCCGACAGCGATTTGGCCGACTGTGTATCGTTCGATGTACGAAGCGACAGCAGCACCGGCTAGATTGCCGGCACCCATCGCGGCCATCAGAAATCCGTAGACAGATGGGCCCCGATCGAGTTTGCGAACGCAGGGAGGACGACGTTGACAGCCACTGAGACGAAGTTCCCGAGCATCATGCCGAGGAGAATAACGGAGAGTGCCGACCCTCTGACGTAAGCGATGCCGCCACGGAGGTCAGTGAGGTAGCTGTCGTCAGTGGTAGCGTCGTCACTGGCGCTGGACTGGTCGTCTGTGGTGTTCGTGGAGTTCGTGGTGGTGACGCCGAGGAAGAGGACGCCTGCGAGTACGAAGGTGGTGGCGTCAATGGCGAAGAGTGCGATTGCTCCGAGGGCGGATATTAGAACCCCGGCGACTGCGTTTGCTATCATACCGACGGTCCGGATCGACGTCGTGAACATGGAGTTCGCGCGAGTGAGTTGCTCGCTTCCGACTATTTTCGGAAGGGCTGCGTTCTGGGCGGGGTACACGAAGCCATTGATGAGATCGAGAATTGGCATGAGGATGAGAACCCACCAGACCGTGAGGTGGCCGAGTGTAGCGACGAGTGGGACGATGAGGACACCGAGTGCATTGGTCAGTTGTGTGCCGAGGAGGATCGGGCGGAGATCCCAGCGATCGATGAGTGGCCCAACGAGGAAGCTCAGGACGTTGGGGACTTGCAGGAGGGCAGCGGCGAGTCCCGTGTAGAACGTGGAGCCCGTGAGGTCGTACACGAGCCACATGGACCCGATATAATACAGGCTGTCCCCTGCGTCGGTTATTATTCGGCCGGCGAGTAGTCGGGCAAACGTTGTATTGGCCAGGAGATCGGAAAAACGGGTCTTAGTGAGTGGGAGTTGGAATGGCATGCACGAGAGGGGTGAGGTTTCATCGGGGGAAATACGTTAGCAGACACTCGTTTCTGTTACCTGAGTTAATTTAGTGTGGGTGGATGCACTCAACGACGCTCCTCGGCCACCACTTGCCCGGATTCGTCGACAACCAACGCAAGGACCTCCCCGTCGACAGCGTAGCTCACAGCCCCACGCCACGGGTCCCGAGAACGGATTCTCGCTGCTCCGCCTCCAATGAGCAACTGACTGTGCCACCAGTTTTCATGGAGGTTGATGTCGTGCTCGTAGAAAAAGGACACAACAGCGGGGTGATTCGCATAAGCCCACATGCCGGTCGCGGTTGCAGTGTTCATGCAGTCCACGCAGTCGGCCTGGAGCACGAACTCGTGGTTTTCGTACGCCACATCTGTCCGCCAAGAATGCTCCATGGGCCCCGCGCAGTTCGGACAGACACCGTTCGTGATCAGGAAAAACTTGGCTTGAATCCAGTACGACGCCGTCGAGACCAGCGCGCTCTCATCACGATCATCAACCGCCCCTGGGGGCAAATCAACCCGAGAGATCAAGTAGTCACACTCTGTGCACGTGATCCGGAACGCGGAATCGGAATACGACGCCGTGAGCTCCGTATCACACACCGCACACCTGAACCCCGCACCGTATTCGGGGACGCGTCTCTGTTTCGTATATGTGCCATCTAGAATGGCACCGACGACACTGCGACCGGCATAATTCAACGTATACCCGTCTTCCGTTTCTCGCACGAAGACGCCCCTGAGTTCCCCGAGGTGATAATTAAATTGGCCGCTGTCAGTGATTGCCGCTGTGTCTCGGAGCTCGGAGAACGACGCTGGCTCGTTGTCGAGTTCCCACAGGGCTTGGACGATACTGATCCTGATGTCATGACCCAACAATGCAAACGCGTCCTCAGGAGAGATCGCCTCAGTCGAAGCACCATCCATGCTCGTCTAAATGCGCATAAGTCAGCAGGAGTTATATTTACGGTCTACACTGACAGTGCACTTGGGTTCGGAGGCCGTGTCTCGTTGATGGGATCGACGGAGTGCACAGTGCGGGCGTACCCACAGTCACCTGCCCATGGATCGGAGTGTCGACCCGAGAGGGATCAGCTGCACAGAGTCAGTGAAGCGCCGACAGCGGACTGCGAGGAATGCAGTGGAGGCTACACGGCAGGGGTCAGGTGCCCGATGTCGTAGTAGTAGAGCAGGAGGTTCTTGTCGATGTCATCCCGGAGATACTCGTCGATCACCGCCCGGAGGTCCGCTGCGCGCTCCGGGTCGCGGCCGAGAGCATTCAGGTATGCGGGGCCGAGCTCCGCACCGAAGCGCGTGTTGGTGAGTTCGGCACCGTCCCAGAGCGTTGGCTCCGTTTCGTAACCGTACGCGCGTAGTGCCTCCTCCAGACTGGGCCACTTCTCGTTGCGCTGATCAGCCTTTGCCTTTCGGTCGTCGTGAAGCAGGTCGAGGTGGGTGGTCGGCGTATCGAGTGTCGGTCGAGACGTCTGGACGCCATGATGAGCAAGCCGGTCATCGCAGAAGCCGAAGTCGAAGTCACGACCGTTGAACGTCACAAGGAACTCCGCACTAGACTCGTCGAGGATGTCGTACGCCGCCTGCACGAGAGCGGGTTCATCGCGATCGACAGTACGATGCAGGATGTGGGTTTCAGCGCGCTCAACAGCCGTCGCCCGGTCGTGGACAGCGATCCCGATCGAGACGATTTCACCCTCGGTCGGGTCGTAATGCGTCGTCTCAATGTCGAAGCTCGCGATGTGCTGGTACTCTGGATCAGAGCGTGAGAGCTGCATCTACCCAGTTGTGGGAGAGGGCGTGCATAAATGTCTGGATGGCAGTGACTCTAGTTCAGTGACACAGCGGGCTCGCGTGGACCCCGTCGGTTAGTCTTCGTCACGCAACTGTGCCAAGGCAGCGTCCAGCAGCTCAGTGGCAGCGGTGCGATGGAGTGGTTCGTTTTGGTTCCCGCATTGACTGCTCATCAGGCAAGCGGGGCAACCGTCTGTCCGTCCGCAGTCACACTGGGCGATGCGTTCGCGGGTACGTTCCGCGACAGCTTCGAAGTTGTCGTAGATGCTGTGCGCGAACCCGACACCGCCCTCAACGGCATCGTGAATGAACCAGACGGGGGATTCGACCTCCGGATGGGCTAGTTGGGAGAGGCCGCCCAGATCGTCGTTATCGAGGCGTAGCTCTAGTGGGGACATCTTGATCATCCCGTGCTCGCCACCGTGAAGCCCACCAGCCAGCGTGTATTCGCACTCCCCGAGCGCCACGAAGTCGCTGTCTGCATCCGGGGTGAGGTAGTCGTTGGTCGGGACGGCCGCTCTCACGCGGTCGATAATACGGTCCGGGAACGAGATCCACATGAGTTGCGTTCGAATCGATATCGGCGGCAGGTCGATCGGCACCATCGGCTCCTCGACCGTCCCCTCAAACATATCGACGACGTTGTACGCGCTGTAATCGGTGACAACGCGCCCCACCCCAGCAGCTAGCTGATAGCCGTTCCCGAGGGATCGAGTCCGGTCGACCGACAGGTTATCGATCGTCTTCGTGTGGATGGCTTGCGTGTAGTTCCGCGTGTTCGTCGACTCGACTTCCACGTACGGCCGGTACGTATCCTCAACGACCGCTTGGACCTCGTACTGCTGGCCGTCATACACGACGATAGCCCCCGGGTGGTACTGGCGGTACACTCGTTCTTTGTCCAGTGGCTCCATATCGATCTCGCCGTCGGTTTGGCGAACCTCGTACTGCTCGCCCGAGGTCGTGTAAATCGAGATCTCGCTTTGGGGTCGCGCGGTCCCGCTGTACTGCGCGCCACGGTCGAGACTCCCGCCCATCTGGCCGGCATCCGCCCACATCTCGACCGCGCGTTCAAGCCGGTCCTCCGGTCCGAACCAGTCAGCGTCCGCACGAGTGAGCGGTCGCTCGGACGCGGCACACAGGACGTGTTGCGCGAACACGGGATTGTTTGAGAGGGTTACAACCGCGTCCTCGATGTTATCACCCAGCAGATACGCCGGGTTGTCCAGGATGTACTGGTCAACGCCATCAGTTTCGGGGACGTACACGGCGAGTGAGTTCGACGTGCCGCGGCCTGCGCGCCCGATACGCTGCCAGAACGACTGTCGCGTCCCGGGATACCCCGAGATGACCGTCGCGTCCATCGTCCCGATGTCGATACCCAGTTCGAGCGCGCTTGTCGACACGACCCCGTCGACCTCGCCGGCCCGCAGGGCGTTCTCGGTGGCTTCGCGCTTGCCCTGGCTCAGCCCCGCGTGATACGGCGCGTACTCGGTGTCGGTTCTCGACGCCGGATGCGCGGATGCGTTTTCGATCGCACGCTTCACACTGATCTCCGTTCCCTGCCGGGAGTCCGTGAACATCAGCGTCTGCATGTCGTGGTTCGTCAAGTGAGCGAGGACACTCGCGGCTTCGCTGGCCGTGCTCTTCCGCATTGCGGGCAACGGGGAGTCACCGACGGTGTCAACGACGTCGCCGTCGTCCTGGAGGGGCGGCTGCCAGAACGCGATCTCGCGTCGCCCATGCGGACTGCCGTCGTCGGCGATCACATCAAACGCCGCCCCAGTGAGCAGGCGCGCATGCTCGGCTGGGTTTCCGATCGTCGCGGTTGTACAGACGAGCTGTGGGTCGGCACCGTAGTGGTCGAGCAGCCGTCGAAGCCGCCGAATCACCCATGACACGTGCATTCCGTGAACGCCGGAGTACGTGTGTGCCTCGTCGATCACGACGAGCTCGCAGTTCGCAAAGACGGCGCGCCACTTCTGGTGGGCGTCCAAGTACTGATTGATGCCCGCGAAATTCGAGATCGGCACGTCGACCCGCTCGCGGATGATCTGTTTCCTGTCTTGGTCAGTGTCGCCGTCGTACGTCTCGGCTCGGGCGTCCACGCCGAGCTGATCGAACAGCCCATTCAGTGCCTCTTGTTGCCCGGCACTCAACGCCTTCGTCGGGTAAAGGAACAGCCCGCGGGCGTCGGGATTTTCCAGCTTTCGGAGCGCGAAATATAGGGCGTACACCCACGTTTTCCCCGAAGACGTGGACGTGGCGACGCTCACATTCGAGCCGTCCTTGAGCGTCCGTAGTGCTTCCGCCTGGTGTGTGTACAGGTCGTACTCCAGCTGCTCGGCTAGCACGTCCGGCAGCACCTCACCTGGGGGAACCGTGTCGGCGTCGCTGGCCGCCTGGACCGCAGTCTCCTGTAACTGCTGCTCGTACTCCGGGAACGACTCCGCAAGCGATTCAGCGTCCAGCACCGTGTTCGACGATCGAGTTGATTCGTTGCTCATCGTGAGAAGTCCGCAAGGGTTCCCTGTGTGCTCTCCGTGCCCGCTGACTGTGTGCTCTCGCCGGTTTGTGCCATCAGCGTCTCCGTGTCCGCGATGCGGTCGTAGACGTGGACGAGCGCTCGCACGTCGTCCTCGCAGTATCGCTTGTGGCGCTCCCACTCTAACTCCGTCTCCGGACCAGGGTTCTCGGCGTACCGTTGGAACCGACGCCCGACAGCCCGCCCAGTCAGTCCCGTCTCGCTGTCCTCCCAGCCGAGCGCTGATGCAACGTCCGCGAGCTTGTTCGTAATGCCCGGCAGTAACGCGTTGTTCTTCGTCACTGCCCAGTGGTAGAGGTCGAATTTAGCGGTGTTCGCCCACGTTTCGTTGTGTTCGGGACAGTGCTCGGCGACGTGCTCTTCGATGACCGGGAAGTCGAACTGCCAGCCGTTATACGCGACGATTGGTCTGTTCCGGCCGAATTCGGCAAGCCAGTCCATGAACGCGCGGAGCGCCGCTGCCGGTTTCTCCGGGTCAGTCTCGATGAACGGAATGAACCGGTCCCCGGACGCCCGGGTTACCACGCCAATGAGCCAGACCATCGTTGGATTCAGGCCGTCAGTCTCGATGTCAATGAATATCGGCTCGCGTGACGGAAGCGACTCGTCCGGCGCGACTCGGGCTTCGCGCTGCTCAACGACCTCGGCTGACTCGACGATCGTCCTCGCGGTTTTCTTCCCGATGCCGTCAAGCTGAGCGATTTCGTAGACTTCTGCCTGTGCCAAATCTGCCCGCGATCGAATCTCCGCGTTGTTGAGCAGCTCCGCGCGTCGGTGCCCGACGCCAGTGACGGTTTCAAGCCCGAAATCACTGAGCGTTCGCGTCTTCACCAGCACAACGCCGTTCTGCCGGAGTTCGAGATGTGCGACGCCCGCCGTGGGCGTGCCCTGTTGCTCGTTTGCGCCCGGCATCACGCCCTGCACCGAGATCCCAGCCCACTCCCCGCGGTACGATGGGTTCGCACCCGTCGTCAGATGTACCACTTCATCACCGGCCCCATCTAGTGCGTCTTGGTACGCTGATAGCCCGCTAAGCTCCGTTTCGAGCGCCGTGAGATTGATCGAAAGGGCGTGTTTAGACGCTCACAATCGTGCGGTTTAGCGGCTGAGCGCGGCTTCGATATTTTTGACAGCAGCTTTGAGCGCGAGTTCACGGAATTGCCCGAACCAGGTTCGCGCTCGCAGCGTATCGCCGAAGCGGCGTTTCAGCGTGCGAATAACTGACTCGACGACGGATCTGCGGTGGTAGGTTTCGTCGTCGAGTCTGGCGTTGTGAGCGGCGTCCAGCGACGAAAATTCACGATGTTTGATCACTGGTCTCACGCCCGCTTCCCTTAGATTTCCGCGTAATTCGTCCCAGTCGTAGCCTTTGTCGGCGGTGATCGTTTCGATTCGGTCAAGATTTCGTGTGAGCACCTGTTCGCCGATCTGCGTATCGTGTGGTCGTTTCATCGAACAGTGTATATCTAGAATTGTACTCGTATCGCAGTCAACGAGAACCGTCGTTTTGACCGCGCTGAACGTGTAATTCGTCCGTTTAGCGTAACGACGACTCGCTCCGCGCCGATCGAATCCGGTTGCGTCGATCGCCTGAATCTCGCCGGTATCGTGGAGCTCCGCCGACAGCTGCAAAAGTCGCCGCCAGATCGACATTTTCAGCTCCTGCATCCGCGAACAGACGGTGGAATAATCGGGCAGTTCAGTCGGTTCTAGGCCGAGAATTCGACTGATTTGCGGCATCTCGTACAGCACGTCCAGCAGCCGCCGGTACGGAAGATCAAGATACGTTTTGAGGCCGTGAATCGAGACGATCACCCAGTCCGCGTAGCCGTCTTCACCGCGTCGTAACGCGGGTTTCGGGGTTCCGACGACGGCTTTTTGAGCGAGCGAAACAACGCGACTAGTGAAGCGGGCTAGCTTCGTTGGCACAACCGAACCTACCCGCTTCACTTCCTAGTAAGTTGGACATTTAGCGACAGCTACTAGGAAGGCAACACTAGTCCGTGAGTCGCTAAGCAACCCGGTTCCGGGCGTCTAAACACACCCGATGATTCGCGATGCTCGCGTTCCTCGGGCCAGACTCGTCTCTCGGGAAGTCGAGCATCGCGACGCCGAAGTCAACCACCTCTCCAGCGTCCTCGAACCAATCACGAACGGGGAATCCGCCGACACGGCTATTGTTACCGGACCTAGCGGAGCGGGGAAGGCCTATATGTCGCAATTCGTCACTGAACGCCTGCGTGAAAAAGTGCTCGACATCGAGGCCACCTACGTCAACTGCTAGCGTAACTACACCCGATTCCGGCCGCTCTACCAGATTCTCGACGACCTCGGCGCCACCATCGACATCCACCGCCAGTCGACGCCGCACGACGAACTCGTCGACCGACTCCAACAGCACGACGGCCCGCGAACAGTCGTTATCCTCGATGAGGTCGACCAACTCGAAGACCCCAGCGTCATCTACGACCTTCACAGCCTCCCACAGTTCGCGATTATCTGCATCGCGAACAAGGAAGAGGAGCTGTTCGGTCGCGTCGACGATCGTCTCGTGAGTCGACTGCGATCCAGCGAGCACGTCCGGATGGACAAGTACCACGACGAGGACGTCATCACCGACGACCAGCTCTATTCCCAGAAGATCGATGACTCACGGACGAATCGGACTGTTCGGGCGTATTTGTCAAAGATGAATTAAGACAATCTCCTAGAAGCAGACGGAGCCAGCCGAAATCAGGAATACACGGCCATCGACCAGCCATCTCCTACGCTCGTTGAGTAGGTGGCTAAGGAACTGATAGGTCCCATTTTGTTGAGCCGAAAAGGCATCTCCATACTTTATTTCTGTGAGCGCAAAGGGCCAGCTACGTCGGTTCGAGAACAGAGCGCAGTTGCTGCGCCATATCTCTGAGGAGACCGGCACAGACATCGATACGCTTTGGGACGAGTACGAAGCCCAGATCGAGTAGTCATGTCAGCTTCATCTCACGGCTGAAGCCGTGGGCCTTCGTCTTGAAATCCAGTAAGTATCTCTACACCTAGCCGCCTGGGCGGAAGACCTATCTATTAGTATCGCTATAGAGATAACTGCAAACGAGCCCGACAGACAGGGAAGAGGCTACACAACAATGATCGAGTTAATGGATGCCACCGCGGCGAAAATTGTTTTAGCAGCCCAGCGTGGCGATTCTATCAACCGCATCGCAAGCAAGGTCGATGTCTCGTACTCGTGGGTGTACGACTGGGTTGAGCGATTAGATGACACAGAAGTTATCGCTAATACCGATAATGGAATCCAGATCGTCGACCACGAGATGCGCCAGCAGTACGCCGAGATGATGGCTGCGTTGTACAGCCGCGACACCATCTCTCAGGAGGACGCGTACATTATTCCACACTTCGCCAGAATGGAGTTCGCGTACACCGAAATCGACGCGGCATACGTCTGGACACACGGCGGCTACCAGATCGCGCGGAGCCACGACGACTATCCGGTGTTCATCGAAGTGCATGACCGTGACGTCGAACGGTGGATTGCGTTTTTCCAGCAGTTTGGCATCGAAACGACGATCGACGAGCGCCCGGACGCCAACGATGTTGACGGGAACGTTCACTACGTGTTATTCCCGAAGACCGGCGATATCGACGCCGAATGGGTCGACGGCAACCCCGTCATCCCGTCGGACGATGCCGTCAGCCAGATGATGGAGAATCGCCCGGCGTACGAGCCCGCCTTAGAGATCATCGCCAACGAGTACGATAGAGACATCGATGCGGCACACCACAGTACGATGAGTGCGAACGAACAGAGATGATGGGATGAGTCTGCCCGAGCGACAATCCGAGCTGATTGACACGCATCGCGCGGTCCAAGATGCCGAACTGCCGTATGTTCTCGTTGGCGGTTGGGCAGTGTCCGCGTTCCAAACACGGTTCACGACCGATATCGACACCGTAGTCCCGGATACTGCACTCGACGACTACGATACCCTCCTTCGTGACCGCGGATACAAGAAACAGTTCGAACAGGACGTCTCGAACGAGTACGACGGACGAATGATTCAGTACACAAAGGAGGTCGGAGCGAACGCCGTCAAGTTCGAGGCACTCGTGGATTCGATGGGGTGTCGACAGACGGACGCAGAGTGGTCATACCGCTATCTGCACGAACACAGCACTATTGAATCACTCGACGTGGCCGAAGACCTCAACGGGCGAATCCCGGAACCAGCCCTTCTGTTCGCAATGAAACTCCACAGCGGGCGAAAGGCCGATACCCGTGACCTCGTCGTGACTAGCTTGCGTGCGGATTTCGACCGCATTGAGCGACACGTCCACCGTGGCGACCCGGAGAAGCTCGATAAACAAGTCGAGATGGTCCTGAATCGACTCGAAGAGGATGGGTTCGAAGACTCATTCAAGGGTGTCTTCCAACAAGAGGAACTGCCAGCAGACGCGGTTGACAACCTTGTTTCGTTCCTGGCCGAGCAGCGGAACAGACTGTAATATATTAACCAACAGACTCCGCGGAAAATCAGTTTGTTGGTTAAACCGTCTATAGGGATTGAACGCGGTTCTGGAAACGTTCTCGGAAGCAGTCCAACATTCGCAGAAACCCAGGCAGTGCGCATGGGTCATTCCGTGGCTCAAGGCTTCCCTGAAACGCGGAAGCGCCACGCCGCGGCTTATCGGGAACGTAGACAACTAATCGGGTATGGGAGAACACTAACCATCGAATCGATTGGCGGTGGACCAGCCGACGCGGGGTGCTGACCGTAATCGGTCCCTTGCTGACCAAGCTGATCCAGCTACGGACGAGATGCTGCTGCCACAGCTCGACGACGGCATCACGCTGCTCGACGTCGAGGGAGGCCGCGGCGTCCCGATCCTGCAGTCGCTCGTGCTCGACCATCTCCTCCTGCACGACGGGCCCGCCTTCTGGGTCGACGCAAATGGTCACGCGACGACGACGACACTCGCCCAGATCGCGCCCAGTCAACGGTTGCTCAACCGGATTCACGTCGCCCGCGGATTCACCGCCTACCAGCACTACGGCACCGTCTGTGATCTTCCAACGGCAGTGAACAAGTCGATCCGGACGTCCACCGCCGATTCCGGGGCGGCCGGTCGAGGGCCACCAAGTCGCGACGAGGACACGTCACCCCACACGCCCGCCCTCATCGTTGCGCCGACCGTCGACGCCCAGTACCGCGCCGACGATACCCTCGGCGAAACCCACGCGAAAACCCTCCAAGCCCGAACCCTCGCCCGGTTGGCGACCTACGCCGATGGGTACGACGCCCCGGAGCTCGTTACAGCGGTAGCGAGGCGAAAGCCCACCCGTAAACGGGAGGAATGAAGCCGACAACTTGGATTCAAAGCAGCGGGCATCGGCCCCACCTGATATTCCCACGTTTTAATACTCTTTGGGCATCTATTACAGTTGTAATCGTGGTCACGACGGCCGTCACCACGACGTTCCACAACCCGTCCCGAGAACGCCGGAGAGAGTGGCAACGCGCCACTCACTTGTACCGCGATACCAAGCAATTCTGTATCGACGGGTGGAAAAACGGTGACTTCGGGATGAGTGTGACCACGGCCAGCATCGACAACCCACTCTACTCGGCTATCCAAAATCAGGCCATCCGCGAAGCCAAGTCTGACTACAAGAAGGACGGCATCGTGGAGTACCACGCCAGCCAACCGTTCGCGGTCAACAACCAGAACTGGGAGATTGACCGCACCGAAAACGGGTCGGTAGTCGTCGGATTCCCGTGCATCTCGGGATGGTGGTACACGCCCATCGACGTGTACGACGACATAGCCGACGACGTGGCCCGGCTCGTGGACAGTGAAGCCGACAAGTCCCGGTTACAGGTGTACCGTCGCGGCAACGACTGGTACTGTACGTTCACCGTCGAGTACGATGCCGAAACAGGCGACGAAACGGCTATCGGCGTGGACATTGGTCACAACCACTTGCTTGCGGCTGACGCCGACACAGGCGAGTCGATGCTGGTGTCCGGTCGTGAGGCGAAATACGTCCGGCACAAATATCGTTCCCTACGCGAGTCGCTCCAAGAAGCGGGTGCGCTTCGCGCACGCAACCGCGTGGGTAACAAAGAGAAGCGCCGGATTCGTGACCTCAATCACAAAGCCTCCCGTCGCCTCATCGACTGGGCCGCCCAGTTCGAGAACCCTGTGTTGAAAATCGAGGACTTGGAAGGCATTAGAGAGGGGAGTGACTGGCGTGGTGTTCACTCGTGGCACTTTCACCAGTTACAGGAGTTCATCACCTACAAAGCCGAACGAGCCGGGGTTCGCGTCGAAGAAGTCGATCCGTTCGAAACGAGTCAACGCTGTTCGGTCTGTGGTGCTGACGGAACACGCGACAGTGACTACTTTTCGTGTCCCGAGTGCGACCGTGGTCGTCACGCCGATTTGAACGCCGCCGAGAACATCCGTCAACGGGAGGGAGAACCATGCACGGCCTAACAGTTCAGCTGAGGCGACCCGTGCGGCCTCGTGGACTGAACACTCCACCGTCTGCTTCGCAGACGCCCGGCGTGACCGGGGAGGAAGGCCGCTTTGACCCGGCTGTACGCGCTAGAAAGCACGTCCGGGGTCGTAACCGGACGGTGACCGCTGACGCGGGACGCGAAAGCGTACCTCACCGCCGAGGACACGCGCAACCTGAATATCCCCTTCGGGGAATCCCATCCCTTTAGGGGTGGGAGGATGTCAATGCCGTTCCCACAGAGTTTTGATCCGTTCTTCGACGTAATTGAGGGCAAGGCGGCAGACGTCACGATGGTCTTGAGGCCACTGTGCGTCTTCTGCGTCGGCGCGACTTGCGTCCGGCGGCGGATGGAAGTGGTCTCGTTCGTTGTGACTGCTGGGGTGGCGGTCCCAGCGACACTTCCACACGCTCTCTTGGCGCTCTTCTTGATAGTGAACGGTGAAGTCGTCGTTGCGATACCATCGAATCTCGAACCGAGCAGACACATCACCCGGGTAGTAATCACCGGCGAGTTCGACACGGAGATACAGCTTCCCCTCCTCGACGAGGTCCACTGCTTCGAACATCCGACGGCCAGCGAATCGAGACTGTGTCCGCTCCAACACCGCACGGTCCAGTGGCGCGGGACTCGCGCCGTCGTCGGCCGGTACCATCGTCAGCCGTGGGAGGGCGCTGTGGAGCTAGTCGCCTTCTGGCGGGCGCGCTCATGGAGCCGGCGCTCCTCAATTACGGTCGCCCAGTCCCCGAGGTCCGCATACACGTCGTCAACGCGCTCGGCGTCGAATTCGAGAACATCAACGTCACCGGGCGAGTCAGCGTCGTACTCCTCGCGGTATGCTTCGATTTGGTCGGTGAGATCCGAGACCCGAGCCTGGAGTTCTTCGACGGTGTGTACGTTCGCCAACTCATTCACTCGCCGCCACTCGAAGTAGTCGTCGTTGCGCTCGTACCGAGCTGGACGACCATCGTGGTGGATAACGATGCCAAGGTCAGCGTAAAAGGACAGATGCGTCCGTGCGGACTCTTCGGAGCAGTCTGCACGCTCGGCGATCTCGGCGGCCGTCATCGGCTCTCGTGCATGGAGGACCGCGCCGTACACGCGCTGTTTCGTGTCCTCGCCTTCGAATGGTCGGTCGAATGACGGCGGGCCGTCGCGACGGGCGTCATCTGACATACTTCGACCAACGGACTAAGACCACATATTTCTTTCTCTGGCCAAAATATATTTTTTCTTGCTGTCTTCTACGAGGAGAGAATCCCGCCGTTTACGGCGGGCGTAAATCCGACAACGAAGACACCAACCACCGTCGATAACAAGACTGGATATTCAACGCTAATCCACATTATTAAGTCAGTTTGTGCACATAGACTATGTATGGCGATTCAAGCCACTCGAACCTACGTTGGTTCCATCAAGAACCACCAGCAGGTACGTGAAGGGCTTGACTCGCTCGGTGATTCCGCCTCGAAGATCTGGAACGTCGCACGATGGACAGCCGACCGAATCTGGAACCAGACCGGAGAAATTCCAGATGAAGGGACGCTGAAATCCTACATGAAGAACCAGTCGTGCTGGAAAGACTTGAACGCACAATCCAGTCAGAAAGTCATCGAAGAACTTTCCGACGCTTTCCAGTCATGGTTCGACCAGCGACAGAAAGACCCGGAGGCGAATCCGCCCAGCTACCGCAAACACGACGACACCCGACCCAAGAGTACAGTCACATTCAAAGAAGATGGGTTCAAACACAACCCCAAAAACAGCCGCGTGCGCCTCTCAAAGGGAACGAATCTGAAAGACCACCGTTCAGATTTCATTCTCTGCGAGTACCAGGCTCGCCCCGACGTTGACCTCTCAGAAGTCAACAAAGTGCAGAACGTTCGAGCAGTCTGGACAGGTGAGGAGTGGGAGCTACACTTCGTCTGCAAAGTCAGCCTCGAAACCAACGACACAGCAGGCGACGAAGTGGCTGGAATCGACCTTGGAATCACGAACATCGCCACGGTCGCGTTCCCCGATGAATACGTTCTCTACCCCGGCAACGCCCTCAAAGAAGACAAACACTACTTCACCCAAGCCGAGTACGACACCGAGGGAGAGGGCGGCCCGTCGAAGCAGTCGACGTGGGCACGTCGGAAACTCGCAGACCGCGAAACCCACTTCTACCACGCGCTTACGGACACAATCATCACCGAATGTGTTGAACGCGGTGTGGGCAGGCTCGCGGTGAGTTGGCCTGAGGACGTGCGAGAGTCTGATTGGGGGAAAACCGGCAATAAGAAGCTTCACTCGTGGGCGTTTGACCGTATCTACCAGTACCTCGAATATAAGGGAGAGTTGCGGGGAGTGGAGGTGCTGAAGGAGAACGAGTGGAATACATCGAAGACGTGTTCAGGGTGTGGTAACAATACGAAGTCAAACCGTGTCGAACGTGGATTGTACGTCTGCTCGTCATGCGATTTAGTCGGGAATGCGGATTGTAATGGGGCGGAGAATATGCGCCAGAAGATAACTCCAAGTCCTCATGGTGAGGATAGGAGTAACGGCTGTGTGGCACAGCCATCGACACGCTTGTTCGACCGCGAGAGTGGGACGTTCAAAGCAAGAGAACAAGTGGTGTCGTAGACCAGCAAATATCCCAACTTGTGGTACGGGAAGCCTCGCCGTTTACGGAGAGGAGGATGTCACGGGGAGCTGTCCGTCGCCGGCAACACCGTCACCGGGTCGTCGACGGATCTCCTGACCACCGTCCAAGGGGCGCTCGACACACACGATCCGGACGTCCTGGTCTGCTCGACGAGCGAGATCGTCCCGACCCTCCACGAGATGGCGACGGCCGCCGGCGTCGACGACTTCTCGCTCAGTCGGTGGCCGGACGTAGACTACCAGCAGCTTGCGAGCCGGTCGACGTACTCGAGCTACGGCCGCGTTGGCCACTCGCCGGCGCGGTACAACGTGCCCGGCCGGGCGATCATCGACGAGTCGAACACGTTCTTCTACGGGGAGACGAACCTCGACGGCGTCCTCGACCTCGTGTCGCGCTCGAAAAAGCCCGTTCAGGAGCTTGCGTGGGCGTCGATCGGGAACGTGCTCACGGCGATTCAGATCTGCGAGGCCAACGACCGCGGCGTTCTCGTGCCGTGGAACTCCTGGCGCCACGAGTTCTACAAGCCGATGGAGACGCTTCACGACGCCGACCGCGGCGGCTTCATTTTCGCGCCCGAGGTCGGCCTCCACGAGAACGTCCACGAACTCGACTTCTCGAGCCTGTATCCGAACATCATCTGTACCCGGAACGTTTCGCCGGACGTCATCCGGTGTGATTGCCACAGCGACCACGACGACGTCCCCGGCCTCGGGTACTCGATCTGTGACGACCGGGGCTACCTCGTCGACGTCCTCCAGCCGATCATCGACGCCCGCGACGATATCAAGGCGGCCATCCGTCGCGAACAGGACCGAGATGACCCCGACGAGGATCGACTGGCAGAACTCGAGGGGCGGTCGGGAGCGCTGAAGTGGATCCTCGTCGCCTGCTTTGGCTATCAGGGGTTCAGCAACGCGAAATTCGGCCGCATCGAGTGCCACGAAGCGATCAACGCGTTCGCTCGGGAGATTCTACTGACGGCGAAACAGCGGCTGGAAGCAGGCGGCTGGCGGGTCGTTCATGGCATCGTCGACTCCATCTGGGTGACCCCGGACCCCGACGACGATGACCGCGAAAACCTCGAGGCCCTCGCGACGGAGATCACAGAGCGCGTCGAGATTCGGCTCGAACACGAAGCCCACTACGACTGGGTGGCGTTCGTGCCGCAGCGCGAGAGTGACGCCGGCGCGCTGACGAAGTACTTCGGGAAGGTCGCCGGCGACGACGACTTCAAGATCAGAGGCATCGAAGCCCGACAGCGATCGACCCCGCAGTTCATCGAGGACGTCCAGCGGGACTGTCTCGAACGGCTCGACGCGACTCGATCTCCGGACGCTGTCCTCGACTGTCTCCAAGACGCAATCAAGCGCCTCCACGCTGGAACGGTGCGGGTCGAGCAGCTCGTCGAACGGAATCGTGTCTCGAAACCACTCGAGGGATACACGCAAAACACCCAGAACGTGGCGGCGCTAAAGCGGGCTCGCGAGCAGGATCTCGCTGTCCACCCAGGACAGGACCTCGAGTACGTCGTCGTCGACGACGAGAAGAGCTCGCGAGAGCGGGTCGCGTTGGCTCACGAGGAGATCGAGTCGTACGATGCGTCGTACTACGAGATACAACTCGTCAGAGCTGTCGAGAGCGTGCTGTCACCGCTCGGCTGGGATCGGACGGAGATTCGTCGGGAGCTCGCCGAGACTCGGGTGCCGGAGCTGACGGCGTTCGCGAACACGGGGAATGATTAACCAACACGAGAGTCGTTCGAGGCGGTTTGATGGTTAATCACGATCCCCACAAGGTCGAACCCCCACACCCCGTGTGCGAGATGAATTTGACGAGAGGGTAGGTCGGAGTGAATCACTCGGTGAACGCGGGATTCAACCAGAGAGCACGCGAGATGCCGTAGAACAGACGATGACATCCAACCACAAGGTGGCAAGGTAACGATCGTATCACGAAACGTACTGTTTCGTTTCGACCGACTCTAGTTCTAGTGCGACTTTGGTTGACAGAGTGGCTATGTAAAGGTTTCCCTGAAACAAAACTAATCTCGATATTGTTGTCCTTGGGTTCTCTCCTCCGTGATATCGTGGATTTCTGGTGTCTCGTGGTTTCTCTCCTCGACTACCCCCTCCCGTCGTCTTCCCGATTTCATCTCGCACACGGGGTGTGGGGGTGACCTACCGGCAAGATCTCGTCCCACGCGAGTTTGTCGAGGGATATGTTCGGAACTATCCCGAGAGAGACTACGTCTGATGTTTCATCTTGTACACGGGGGGTGCCTCCATCGAGCTCCTCTGAACTGTCTCGGCATCGACGGCTGTTCGATGGGCCTTCCGAGATTTCATATCGCACACGGGGGGCTATTACGACCAATTGATTTCGCCCGCGGTTACAGCGTTCTACTGATCACCCTTATCTAAACGAACTCTATCGACTGAATTCGACTGATTTAACCTCGCACACGGTACCCATATTTATTTATAGTTTCGACCTAACTGCGCAAATATGGCTGACGGCGACGATCAACAATCTCTCTCACAATCTATCAAAGGTCGTCTTCAGGAGGGTGTTCAGAACTCTGTTTTTCGAGATAAGGGACTTCTCGACCCGGATGCCGTCATCGACGAAGACCGGATCGTCGGTCGTGATGACCAACTGGACGACATCATCACCTACCTACGGCCGGCACTGCAGGGGAATCGCCCACCCAATATGCTCCTCTATGGGCCGTCGGGAACCGGGAAGTCACTCATCATCAATGCGGTCTGCCAGCAGGTTCTCGAACTCGCGAACTCGCAGGGAGATCGGTTCGGCGTCATCAAAACAAACTGCCAGACGATCAAATCCCACGACCGGGCTGTCTATCGCCTCGTGAAGAACGCGGCCGAAGAGGCTGGCGTTGACATCGGTGTTCCCGAGAGTGGGATCTCGACTGACCAGAAGCTCGATCGGTTCTACGAGATTCTGAGCAACAATTTCGACTCGGTCATCATCATCCTTGACGAGGTTGATCTCCTGGTGGGACGGCAACGCGATCCGAACGACGAGCCGGCGTATTCGAAGCTGCTCTACCAGCTATCGCGAGCGTCCCAGCTGGGTCGCATTGAAGGCCATGTGTCCGTCGCCGCGCTCACGAACGATCCCCGATTCATGGAGGATCTCGACGGCCGGGCGGAGAGTTCATTCAATCCGCAGGATGTCGTTTTCCCCGACTACGACGCGAATCAGCTACAGGCGATTCTCGAACGCCGTCGCGACGCGTTCCAGGACGATGTTCTCGAGGACGGAATCATTCCGCTCAGTGCCGCATTCGCGGCCCAGGATCACGGCGACGCACGGAAGGCAATCGATCTGTTCCGGAAGGCGGGTGAAATAGCCGACCGAGGAGGAGAAGATACGATTCGTGAAGAGCACGTTCGCGACGCCCAGAAAGAAGCCGAGCGGGACCGGACGCTGACCCAGATGCAGGGCCTCTCGACGCAAAAGAAGCTCTCGCTCTACGCCACCGCGATTGTCCCCGTTTATTCGCAGCGCAACCTGAACGCTGTCCCCAGTACGGTTGCCTACCGAGTGTACCAGTACCTCACCGATCTCCTGGATGCCGATGAAAAATCGCGCGACTCCTATCTACGATATATGAACGAAGCCGAGACCTACAATTTCGTCACGTCGGAAAAGCGGGGGCGCGGCTACGGCAGTGGCGTTCACAAGGAGTACACCTTCGTCGACGATCCAGAGGTGGTCGCCGAAACCCTCCAGACCGACTTCCGACTCGAGGATGCAGAACACGAAGAGGATCTCGTAAAATCCGTTGTCAACGCACAAATAGACGATTTCTTCGAAGGGCACTGACGCGAAGAGTCCCCGACGCCGGGACCGAATTCATTTCGCACACGGGGGGTGGTTCCGGGGTGTGTGTTGTTAGAATGACTAGATATGTCTGACAACAGTACGCAAGATTTCATATCGCACACGGGGTGTCCTCCTTCGACTCATCAGTCAATTCATCTCTCACGCGGGGTCTCCCTCGAGGTGAGGCCGAAATCATCTCGCACACGGGGGGTATTGCCTCGACGCCGTCGGTGAATTCACTTCGCACACGGGGGGTGTGGTTCTGGAAGCTATCAGTGAATACACTCGTGACGAGGGGTGTGTTGTTCTTGGAGCATAAGGAACTGACCCGAATAATCTACATCCTACTGTTACCGCTTCTACCCCGCCTTAACAGTGGTATTTCACTCTTGATGAGGGGTGTATATACCTCCTATTCTCGCTTCAACCGATCACGATTATCCGAAATTGACTCATAAATGTCAGTGGTTATTCGTCGGGATTCACGGGGCTCTTATATTTTGACTTGACCTTCTCTCCTTCTCTCCACTGCCAGTAGTAGTAGCGATTGTCGTTGATCTCCTTGATCGTGATCGTCGCTTTGGCAGGGACGTCGTCCGGAAGATCGTCTGGTCGCTCTTCGACCTCCTCTTGACCTGCCGACTCCTCGAGACGGGCCTCTCGTTCCTTGTGCTCGGCGAGCGCTTCAGCGTACGAAGCAACGTCTCGGAGGCGCTCCGGGTCTGACTTGTTGAGCGTGTTGACGATCTCCGTCGGGAGGTTCGCCGGTGGGGTCGGGGGTTCGTAGGACATCGGCTGCTCTCGTGTTAACCAACACAACCCGCGACTCCATAGTTTTGTTGGTTAAGTCGGTGGAGACGGTTCTCGCACCGGCTGGCTGTAACACTACTCGAAACTTCTTTATATAGTAGTTTCGTACTATGTTACACCGTGCTCCGGCGCATCGAACTCGAGGTCCTCGCCACGGTCGACCGCGGCGACACGATCTCCGAACTCGCGACGAAGCTCGACCACAGCGAGAGTTATCTCTCCCGTGCCGTCCGTGACCTCGTCGAGAAAGGTCTCGTCTACACGGAACGCGATGGCCGTCGAAAACGAGTCGTCCCGTCGGATGCTCGCGCCGTCGAACGCTATCGGGACCTCGTCCGCCAGCACGCCCACATCGAGTTCCCCGAGCTGCTGACCGGAAAGGCACTCGAGGTGCTGTCCTACCTCGACCAGCCGCGAACCGTCTCCGAGATCGCCGACCGGAGCGACAACTACCGCAACACGGTCAACCGCGTCCTCAAGCGGTTTCGCGACCGTGGTCTCGTCGGGACGGCCGACGGCCGCTATGACTTCAACGCCGATTTCGACCGCCTCCACGAGTTCGCCCGGGAACTCGCACACCGTCTGCATCGCCACCGCCTCGAAGCCGTTGCCCAGAAGGGCACGATTCTCTGGGAGGGCTACGACGAATTCCTTGCCCAGACCGAAACGGAAATCGACGCGGAGGCGTTCCACGAAACGGGGCTCGCCCGATTCGCGGCCTTCGACCTCCAGTTCCTGCTCACCGGTCACCGCTACTACGTCTACTCCGAGGACCTCGACGCAGTCTCGCCGGCGGAGCTCTGCTGTCACACGCTGTTAATCGACGACGGCAGCCGCCACCGATCGTACTGTCTCCTTCTGCTCAGCCACGTCGACGTCGATGAGGCGGATCTCCGCAAGCAGGCGGCGAAGTATGGCCTCGACGACGACATCGACGCTTTGCTCCGCTACCTCGAGACGCACGGTGAGGTCGATGATGCCCGGCTCCCGGCGTGGGACGAGTTCCAGGAGTTGGCGGCTGACTACAAAATCGAATCCTGATCGAGTGCTAATTTGGAACGAAATTTCGGGAGATACGTTTCTTCCGGACGGGGGGCCTTCTCGTACTTGGCCATCTTTTCGGGCTTGTCTGAGATGGTGTCGTAGATCTGCGGGAGGGTCTCCTCTGCGGCGAGCAGGTTGTGCTCTTCCAGGAACTCCCGCCCCTCCGCCGTGAGGCCGTAGAATTTCCAGGGGAAGCCCTGCCGGCGCTGATCGTCATCCAGAGCAACCTCCTTAACAATGCCGGCGTCGATGAGCTTCTGGACGTGCTTGTAGACGGTCGCGTCGCTCACGCGTCCGTTCCTCCGGGTAGAAGATTCGAAAGCGCGTACAGTCGTCCTGTGGCGGCACTGTGTTCCACCACTCGACGTCGGACCCCCAGCTGTCGTACATCGCTTGATCCCGGCCATATCCAACCGTCACGCCATCGACCTCCGGGACCTCCTCGGGGATCGAGTTGGCATCGCCTTCGAGGAGTCGGAGTACAGCATACCGGAGATACTCGTGTGCAGGGGAGTTCGTAGCCTGGGCGACCTGGTCATATTGCTCTGCGACCCGTTCTGCTTCTGCCAGAATGGCTCTGAGATGTCGCTCTGTCATGAGTCGGTGAAGGCTGGAATGTGCCTCCGCCCCTGGGCGGGCGCTCAAAAACTTAACCAACGTACCAGCCAGAGAGTCCAGATTGTTGGTTAATCGCCAGAGCTCCGGATGCGGCACCCCTCGCCCATCGACACCGATATCGGCCGTTGCCTACGACGATCCCTGTTGGGAGATCGCCGTGTCCAATCGATTCCAGACCATCTCGAATGCTGGCGGATCACCGGTCAGGTCCGGTAGCGTGGTCTCCCACTGGTGGCGGATCGTCTCTTGTTGCTCGTCTGGGAGTCCGTCGTTCAGATCAACGGTGAGCCCATCGTGTTTACACTTCGCGTCGAAGGCGGGCCCCACGTCGGCAAACTCGATCGTGACTGAATCGGTTTCAAGCAGCTGATAGAGGTCGTAGTAGTCACGGGCGGCCCCGCGCTGGTAGATCGCCCGGAGCTTTTCGGCGAAGATCTCCTCGACGCTGTACGCCTGGAGGTCGAATTCGGGCACGTCTTCGTACGCGTGAGTGTGCTGAACGGAGTCGAAGGCGACGTGTTCGTCGACCATCACGTCGATGCTGGTCGTGTTGGGATGGTTGAGGACTGCCCGGTACTGAATGCTGATGTCGACGTAGTGGGTCGGGTAGTGGTCCTGTTGGGATTCGTGGTGCTCTCGAATCTCGAATTCGATACCAGAGCGGTCGGCAATCGTATCGAGGACCGCTCGGAGCTCCTGTTTGGACCCCTGGTACTCTCCTTCAACACCAAAATCGAGGTCCTCCGAGAATCGCCACGACTGCGGGAAGTACAGCTTGGACAGCGCGGTCCCGCCTTTGAACAGGAGGTTGTTGCCGTAGTCGCTCGTGAAGATCCCCTAGAGGAGCCACGAATTGACGTAGTTCTTTTCGGCGTACCCTTGCCGAACGCCCAGTTCGCGAGCGAGAATCCGGAGCCGGTCCTGACTGATCATCGGGATCAGGACTCCGTCGGCTCCAGCATGGCTGGCTCGACGTTGATTCGGAGGCGATACGTGCTGTCGGTCGATCCGGTGGCGGGCCGCGTCGGGTCCAGCGGGGAATAGCCACTCGTGAACGACGCGACGAGTTCCTCGCGGGTAGGGAGGTCGATGCCGAGCTGGTCGGCGAGGTAGATGATCCGCTTGGTCGCAGCGCCGTTGTCGAGCCGCTTGAGGTACTCGCCGACGGTCTCCCAGTCGCAGCCCCGTTCGTCGGCAGTTCGCATCGCGGTCGCGAGCTCCCGGAGGCCACCGCAGAAATCGGGGTGGTCCGCACAATCGACTAGCGTCTTCTCCAGGTCGCTCACCTGAACAGTTGTGCCCTCGATGGATGTCGGCTCAAAGCCGAAGAATTTCCGCTCGGTGACTGTTGTGACGCGATACGGAACGCCGTGGATCTCCCGGCTTTGCGCCCGGGTCGGCGTAACGACGTACACCGTCCGGGGGACCTGTTCGGTCAGCCCGTGGTGGCTGAGGGCGCTGTAGTAGCCGATGTACATCGGCTCGGCGACGTGGGCGGCGATGAGGTACTCGTGGGTTGTGTACAGGGCCTCCTCGCCGGCCGAGAGTGGCACGATGAGATACGTGCCCGGGAAGAGCCGGTCGAGCCAGCCCTTCTCGGTGAGCCGGGAGGCGATCTCGCGGGCGGTGTTCGGAGGGACCTCCAGCGTCGTCTCGATCTCGTCGACAGAGATGATCTGGTGACCCGCGCCAGCGAGTCGTGTAAGGAGTCGACTTTCTCGAGTCGAGAGGCCTTGGCGTATATTTTGTGACTGTTCTATTGTACTCATACCTGCGTTTCTTACATAGAGTATAAACTCGGGCCTGCTTTAGCCTTGCGACTACGACGGACGACGGAGACGAGCAGGCTTAACCAACGAAACCGAGGCTCAGAACCGAGCGTTGGTTAACGATTCAAGCGCTGTCTTCGAGGACGTCGATGAGCTCTTCTGCTGTGGAACTGATCCGTCCAAGCCGCTCGCGAACGACCTCGAGATTGTCGGACTCCCACGCAGCGAGGTAGAACGCCGAACCGCTGGTGTCGAGCCCGCAGTAACGCCCGACGACGTACGCGACGGCTTCGGCCTCGACTTCGCGTTTCGCCCGCTCGGTGTCGTCGTCAATATCGAAGTGGAGCAGGGCGTGCGCGTACTCGTGAATCAGCGTCCGCGCGAGGTCGGCCTCGTTCTCCCGATCACGTACCTCGACGAGCGGCTGAACGTCGACGAGGCTCAGCTGCTCACAGATGCCCTTCGCCTCGCCGTGGGTCCACTCTTCGGCTGGAACGATTCGCACCGTCACGCCGAGATCGTCAGCGATGGCAGTCAACTGTTCGGCGAGGTCGCCGGGGTCCCCGGTGGCTTCCGTATCGAGATCAGGAAGCGGTTCGCCTTCGGTCTGGGAAACATCGAACACCGGCGCGGGCTTGAACCCCACCAGGCCCTCGGACCACTCCTCGGGTGGCGTCTCGTCGTACTCACAGTTGCTATCCTCGTGGTAGCTCGGCGAGTTCTCGCACTCCGGGCACTGCGTGGTGATGATCGGCGCCCAGATCCAGATGGCCGATTCGCCTTCCTGGACGTGGCGGTCGAACTCCTCCTGCCACGTCCGGTAGCCAGCCACCCGGCTCGCCTCGGGACACTGCCGCTTGATGAGAAGCGTGTTCCGGTAGGAGTAGTCGTGGAAGCGACTCTGGACGTCGAGCCACTCCTGGAACTCCTCGCTGGCCTGCGCGTCGTCGACACCGGCGACGAGCTCATCGATCCACTGTTCGATAGTGCTGTTCATCTCGTCGTTTCGCGTGTCGGTCTCATTGAAGGAGACCGACGAGTCACTAGTCGTAGCCATTGTGTTCACCGAATCGAGTTCACGGCGACTGCGTCTGTTCAGACCGCGCCGCACCCCTGAGGGGCGTTCAAAAACCGCGCTATCGGTCAGCGGAGTTCGTAGCGTTCGTCCGCGAAGCCAACACTGTATAAGAAAAGTGGCTGAAAATGACGGAGTTTGAAAGCCGGTTAAAAGTGGCCCTTAGACGATTTATGCTGGTATTAGGGTTGTCTCTCCGCATTATAGGCAGGAACGTGCCATAGAAGCTGCCTCGTAGGTTCTCCCAGCCTAGTTAGTTTCCCCGTTCGTGAGCGTGTCGTGGAATCACTCGCAGTTGCTCAGTAGACAATTACTGCCTGATTGTTCGGTCAGAGGGAGTTGCTGACTTTGACACTGCAGAAAAGACACTTCTATGATACACCCGAAGGCTTGAACGTGTCAGAAGAGCCCTCCGAAAGCTCGACTGCCCTCGTTAGCACAGAAACCAAGATTACAGGAGGCTTTGTAATAGTCGCGCTCGTGTCGGTGTACGGTACAATGGCTGTGACTGACAGATAAGGGATTCACTTCGCCGTGCTCATCGGTGTTGGCGTCATCGCCCCGAGGCTCATCAACAAATGGCGCAGCTAATCTGAGTACACATCCGACACACACTGTCTTATCTCAGCGAGAAAATCCCTGCCGTTTACCGCGGGAGTGAATCGCGTAGGCTCTGTGCTCCCGTCACCACGTCGTTTCTCCTTGTCTACCGGCGAATGATACTCGACCGACCGCTACCGGAAGACCCGTGACCGGCCGTCTACGTGTGCTGTTTCTGGGTCTGAAACCACTCTCGGGGGCTTGTTATCCAGCATACCTAGCCCCTCATGTGAAGGACTCCCCGGACACCTCCCCGCGCTCGAACAGCGACAGTGACGAGACACAACCCGATCAGATCCGACGCCGGTTTGTACTCGGTATCGGTGCTTCGATGGCAGCAGTGGCCGGCTGTATCGGCCGTGAGAACACCGACGGCGACAGCACAACCGATAGCGCCACGACAGCAACGTTCGACCCGGCGACTGACTTCCCGTACGGCGAGTGGTTGACGACCACCGACGACGACCTGTTGATTGCGTACGCCGATCTCGACGCTGTCCCGACCAGCATCGGGTCCGATGCATCACTCGAGGACCCACTGATCACGTACTCGCTGCGGCTGAATCAGGCAGTGGTTGGTCTCGGTCAGATACAGCTCTCGTTCGCTGGACTCACGTCTGCGGTCGCTCCCGAGATGAAATCAGAATCGACGGTCAGTGAGGTGACTGTACTCGACCAGACAATCGTCGCTGAGGGGACTTTTGCCACTGAAACCCTCGACAAACGACTTGTCGAACCCACAGACGAAACGTGGGGTATCGCCTACGAGCGAACCGACCAAGTGCAGGGCTACGACCAGTACAAACCCGCCGAGATTCCAGATTCGTTCAACAACGACCCACCGGTGGTCGCCGTCTCGTCTGAGACGGTCGTAGCCGGTCCAGACACCGACCGCGTCTACAATGTGATCACTGGCCGGAACGAATCGGACACTGGCTTTTTCGAGGGCAACGAGACCATCGCGGAGTTGTTTGAGGTGGCGGGCGCTGGTGACCTCGTTGTCGGTGAAATTGGGGCGCGAAGGGACAGTCCGCTCGGCGTCAGGGAGACGTTCGATGGCGAGTTCTCGCTTCGAGCCGCGCGCGGGCGAGGACACGTCTCGTGGCACTCGTCGATGAATCACGGTTGAGTACTAGCGAGCTCTCGGAGGTTCTTGATGCAGAGGGGAACGAACTGCACTATGAGCTGCGGAAGCTGAAGGATGTCGGGCTGATTGTGAATCGGCGTGACCCGACGACTGGCACGGAGGAAACGTACTCGTACTATGAGCTGACGGAGTTGGCGCACACGATTCTGACAGAGGGAATTCTGGAGGGAATGAAGACGTTTGCGAGCGAAGAAGCCGCCATCGAAGACAAATACAGAAAGTAACGTATCCTCGGAGTGCGTTGAGTAATCCTCCTAGATTATGCCCAGATGCTCGGGGCATCGAGGAGTTTCGGGACCAGTAACCTGCTCGGGTGTGTTTAGTCGTGGGTTCGATCGGGGACTGTGCGTTCAGGTCGGCTGGTCACGGGTTTGAGGTGAGAGCAGACGGTCGATTCCACTAGTCGGGAATCCATAACAAACAGCCAGTCACACCCGCACTCCCGATTCGCACAAGTTAGTCGCACAGGCCAGTCGTAGAGATTGGTCGTAGATACTGGTCGTACAACCGATTTGTATCGGTCGCTCAGACTGACGATTCAGATCGTGGTGGTGTTCCACCCTGTCTGGACTTCCGCTGACGTGTGGCGATTCATTTGCCAACGTGATTGTGGTGCGGGGTCGCCGTTAGCTGCTACTGCTCGGATTTGTTGAATCACTGTACGGCGCTGGGATATATGTGGTTGGAGACACCGGGGTCACATAGCGGGATAGACCCGCTGTCACACGCTCGCTCCCCAAGCCAGTCTGCAAGCGAGACGGCTGCCCCTCTCCCCCACCCTGCCGTTCAAAACACGAGTATGCCCTCACAGGATTCCCCTCTTGGCGTCTGCCCTCGCTGTGGCGACTCGATCCAGCACCGCCATGTCCTCGTCGAATACGAGACCAGCAACGACGCCCAGTACTGGGCAGAATGCCCGGACTGCGGCGGCGTTGTCGATCCGAACGCATGATTCGGTTACTCATCCGTGTATTCGGTGGGCCAGATACTGACTCGTTTGTCGAATGCCGCCGCTGTGGGACAACCTTAGAGTCTGGGGACGTCGACCACTGTTCTGAATGTGGGAGTACCGAAATCGTGACGTATCGGCTGTGAAATCCTCCCCTGGCGAAGGTGTTATCGAAACAGCCACGGTTAATGGGTCCGCGAAGCACCCTATTTGAACTGCTAGTCCTCGAGAACCGACCAGGAGGTAACTTTGGGAGTGCGTAGTGTTTCGAAGGCCCATGTTTTCTCTCGTGAACTAATCACACTACGAGATTTTGCGCGACGAGGTTTTGTTTCCGAGATGTACACACGAGCGGCGGGATCTCGTTCATACGATGACAGCCACGGTTCGGGTGTTCCAGCCAGCAGTACGGCGCATTGCGCAAGTCGAGGTCAACACAGGTGTTTTCGTGGCCACGAACCCTAGAGTAGCTTGCGATTAACAGGAGCAAATTCGCTCCAGGAGGGGTTCTGTCCGTAGAAATCATCAAATTGCCATCGGTCGATTCTGGTCCCAATGAGCCGACCTGAACTGGCGTCGTGGATGGCGTCCGTGGGCTACGATATCCTCCGGCGACTGGAGAACGAAGAGAACGCCGAATTGGTGCTAACCTTGCGGACAATCCCTGCGAACACGAACTGGAGCCGCTCTGGCGTTGACGGTCACCTCCGCACCCTCCGTGACCATGGTCTCGTTGCTCCGTTACGACTGCTGGATTTTCAGTCTTCGAGCGAGGTATTTCGGATGAGGGGCGTACTGGTCATCATACGGGAGGTAGAGGTTCTTGCCGTGGTACTGGGCGAGGTCATCATACCCCTCAAGCTCTGGTGAATCGCTCACAGAGATCTCGTATTCTGGGCTAATCTCGAACCAGCCGTTGTCGAATGCCCAGTGATGCTTTGAGCATAATCCGAGACCATTCTGCAGGACGTCTGGCCCCTCCTCCGCCTTGGGGACAATATGAGCCGCCTCTAAATCCAGAGACCCACCGGGAGACTCAGTCAGTTCTCCACAAATTGCACAGCCCGAATAAATCTCGTAGATCCCTTCTCGGAACGCCTCTTTTCGCTTCTGCCGCTCGATCTCTTCAAGTGCGTTGTCACTGGACGAGGCCGGAAAAGCGTCTTCGTCGAGGTCCAGTAGAATCTCTACGATTTCCTGTACGGCCAAGTCTTCAGTTTCGAGTCCCGCAAGCTGTGGCTGGTCTGGTTGGTCTTGATTCCGCAGGAAGGTTGTGAAGGAGCCATAAGAATTCTTGAACTGCTTGAGGGCGGATTCAGATAGCCACTGGACAGCGTCGTCGGTGAAGTCGACGTCCAACGCCTCACTAAGCTCAGCTTCGGGTAGCGAAAATGTCTCTACTTGCTTGCCGATGACCAGCTTCGGCCAGGGCTTCTCGATACCATCCACTCGGATTTCATTGTCGTCGTACTCTACCCACAGTTCCTTCATCACGTTCTGGTTAGATGTGGTGGCAGCCACCGGAACGTAATGTGTGAACCGACCGGACTCCGTCTTAAATATCAAAGCATCGTCCTCGGTGAGTTCAGTCCAAACGTCCGTTTGCTCTCGAGGAAAACCCCATACGGGTCGCGTGCCAAAATGGTACTCCGAATCAAACTCAAGAGTGTCTGTCTCCACTTGATTCGAAACTGACACTCCGAACACGTATTGTAGCGCCTCATCCGAGGTAATATCAATGATAACCAGATTTTCGAACGACGTATCAGCGAACCCCTGGTCAACTAATTCATCGACTAGGTCTTGACCGATTTCTGCCCAAGAAGGCTGGTGATTCTTAATACCTATCTTGATCCCATGTGGAGATCGGTATTGCAAGACGTGCGGATTGTGGCTGAAGAACCGACGAAGAACCAATTCTGGCGCATGCTCACCATTGAGGTAGTATATCGGGTCTGCCGACCGTGTCGGTCCAGACCTAATCTTGAATTTCCAGATTCCTAACTCACGGTCTTTCGTGCTTCGTCCCTGTGGTAGGTCATCGCCTGGTGTAGGGCCATTCTCACGAAGCTTCTGGATATTCGCAGAGCCTTGCTTCTCTTCTGGTGTCTCAACAGAGCTGAACCGGTACTGTTTCTCTGAGGGTTCAATGCCAGCTTCCTCGAGCGCGTGGATGAATGAGTCGAATTCCTCAGTATATAGTTGGTATTCGTACTCTCCCTGATCTTTGAGCGTACGGAGTCGAGGCGCCCCATCGCATTTCTCATCAAGTCGACGAAGTTCGCCTAATAACTCCTCGCGGTCAGCATCAGGATGAACACCGTGAGTTGGCTGGATACCCGAAGCCCGTAGCGCCTCATGCCACGAACCAAATCTATCTTTATAGTAATATGGGGAGTGAGGGCCATCTTCGCGCATTTCTCGAACCGTCGGAACACTATCTATCTCATCAGTGAAAGCTTGGAGCCCTGCAATCAACTCCTCTCGCGACGGTCTGGCATCCATTATACTATAACCAAGTCATCTAATACTAATATGATAACCGGTGTCGAACTGGGTCGTAGAGACCGCCAGACGGGAGTGACATGGTGGAACCATTTGGAATAAAAGAACGCCATTAGTATGCTATCCGGCTACCCTTCACCACGACTGCGTCCGGTTAGCGGCGATTCGCGGGAGGAAGTATGCGGTCATACCGAGGGCGCCCCAGATGACGATGCCAGCCGCGGCGACGATCGCTGAGATGAATGCTAATTCGACGACTTCGGTCTATTCTGTAGGTCAACTGGTAGTGCGGTTTCTGGTTCAGCGACGGATCGGTTCGTCCCTTGTTGTTGGCTGACGTGGATTCGGTAATCGGCACTGTCTATCAGGCCTTCATCGTGGCTGACGACGATAGTTTGTTTGACGCCGGCTGTGCGCATCGCTTCAACGACGTCGTTAAGACGGTCAACGTGCCCCTCGTCGAGGTGCGCTGTTGGTTCGTCGAGGATGAGGGGCGGCATTGGGACATCGTCTTCGAAGCCTTCAGTCAGGAGCCGGTAAATTGCACCGCGGAGCGTGAGATTGAACACGGCGGACTCGCCGCCGGAGAGCTTCGTTGGTGGGAGTTCGCCGCCGCCCTTCTCGATGAGTGTAGCGTCGTAGTCTCCATCCAGTTTAATGTTGGCGTATGCGTCATTACGGTACAGCGTGTCGAACATTTCTTGGAGTAAGTCTTCAAGGCGGTGAACGTTTTGTTCCCGCAGATCCGCTCGAAGGTTGACGAACATTTCTTCCAGCTCACTAACTTGGCTATTGAGCGCTTTGACGGCGGTCGCTTCGCGTTGCCGTGTGTCGCGTGTATCCCGGAACTCGTTCAGTTTCTTGAGTTGTTGACCGAGGTCACCGAGGTGCTCACTAACAGCCCGCTCTGTGGCTCGTAAGCCTTTAAGCTCTGTCTCAAGCGTTTCGAGTTCATCTGTGATTTTCGCGACAGTGTCTTCAGCTTCTTGGAGCTTCTCCGGGTTGAACGAATTCGTTGCGTCGGAGTACGCTCTAATTGCCTCTTGTAGGTCAGTATGCGTGTCGGTGACAGTGGTTGCTTGCGTTTCGAGTTGGGTTTTGGCGAGTTCGAGATCGCGCTCGGCGTTGGTTCGTTTGTCGACTGCCGCTTCAATCTGACTCAGTACGTCTTTTCGCGCAAGGGCGCGGGTAAGGTGTGCAAGAGTGCGTTCCGCTGCCCGGGTGAGAATCGTTGCTGTGAGATGTTGCACGACGGCTTTGAATCTCGTTTCGTGGGCTGCGTGACGTGCCTCTCTGGCATTGAGGTGATGTTCAGCTGCGTCTTCGTGCAGCGGGGTGAGATCGGTGCTTGGGTCTACTTGGATTGCGTTGGCGGTCGTGTCCGTGTCTGCAACGGTGACGGTGAGCTCATCCCCGTACAGGTCTTGAGCTGTCGCAAGGAAGTCAGTTGCTTGCTCTTTTTCTTGTTCTAATTCTGTGATGTTGTCGTCAAGTGACTTGACCAGTTGTTTGGCGGAGTCACGTTCGTCTTCCCATTGGTCGCGGTGTTCGACGTTTGGCGCACCGTCAACTGAACGGCCGCACTCGGGGCAGTTGCTCTCGTCGAGTAACTGGTCCGCTTGTTCGATTCGTTCGCTTAGTCGCGTTGCCTCATCGCGGTAGTGGTCTTGTTCTGCTTGGAGCCGCTCAATTCTGTGTTCTATGCGTTCGGTTAGGGCTTCAAGGGCAGTGTCTGGGGTCTCATCTGCGGTGGCTATGGTGAACTGTGAGTCGTCGATGTTAGCCTGCAGTTGGTCTCGCTTATCAGATAATTCACTGCGACCTTGACGAATATTTGCAATGTCGGCTAGGGTTGTAGCGGCGTCATCAAGTGCTGTGTCAACTGCCCGGTTGTGTTGTTGGGTATCTTGTTCGAGACGGTCTGCTTCACTGCGGGCTTCCTCCGCTGCGGTTTCAAGCGCTTGCAGTCGCTTTCGAATGTTTTTCACGAGATCTCTGGTCTGGTCTTGAGCGTCCTCCGCAAAGCTCAGTTCAAGTGACTCCGCGTCCATGTCAAGACCCGGTGTCGGAACTCGAATTAACGAGACGTCGATGTCTACAGTCGGGTTAGCCAGTGGGTCAACGGCCGTTTTATCGACGGTATCCGTTGTACCAATCGTATCGGAATCGGTGTCTTCTGTCTCGCCCGTCACTGCAGGGGTCAGGGGTGCGGTTGCTGTTGGAATCTCTGTCAAGATATCATCAGCTGTCGCCGCTACTTCGTTCGCCGGCCTGTCGTTTGATTCCGGCACAAGAGAGGCTGCTATCTCACGAGGGCCAGTGTCTGGTTGTTGTAAGCGTCCATCCACTGTCGCGTCCGCTACTTCATTTTTGACGGCAGCATCAGCGTTCTCCGTCACCTCTGTAACGATGTCGTCGACAGCACCGAAGTCCGGGGTGAGATCACCGGTTCCGGCTGCAAAGAGCGAGGTCAATTTGTCCTGGTGCTGCGTGACGTTAGACTCGGCGTTGTTGTACTTATTTTGTAGCGATTGATGCTTGGAAACAGAACTCGCCAAGTCCTCCATGTGTGTCGCTGCAGTGTCTCTGGTTTCTTTGACTGTCTCCTGTGCGTCTTCTTGTGCGTCGACAACCTCCTCGGCGTCTGCTTTCTCACCTTCTAGTTCCTCAATATCTGCCGTGATGTCGTCGCGCCTATCTCCAAGTACAGATTCAAACCCGTGCAGTTGCTGTTTTCTGGACTGAATTCGAGGTTCGTTATATTCCTCGATCTGCGTCGTGAGTTCCTTGACTTGATGTTCTTTCGTATCAGCAACGCGACCGACGCCAGTTCCGATGCTATCCAAGCGAGCTCGATACCGCTCCAATTTGCTCATCTGGAGCAGGTTGTCGATGATTCGCTGGCGTTGTTTCGGCGTGGCGTCGATAAGCCGAGAAACGTCACCTTGTTGCACGTACGCGCTATTGAGGAAATCCTCAGCGTTTAACCGGAGTTCTTGTTCAATTAGATTATCGATAGCACCGATTTGATCAAGGTCTGGTTGGCCCGGTGGTGTGGTAAGATCTGCCTCTTGATACGTCTCTCCTCGAACACGGATTTCTCGGGTGACCTCGTAGGACTCATCTCGATGGGCAAAGGACAGTTTTACTTCAGCAGTATCCTCATCGGCTGTCACCACATCGTCCATGGTGATACCACTATCTAACGCGTCACTACCGTACAGGGCAAAGAACGCGGCTTCCAATAATGAAGATTTCCCCGACCCGTTGTTCCCATACAGGACAGTGACACCATCCTCGAAACGCACTGATTCATCTGTGAAACACCGCCAGTTTTGAACGTGGATTCGTTGAAATTGCATGACTTAGTGAAGTAGTAGCGTTAGCTAGTAATGTTCAGTCGTTGATCTCCTCAAGTGCGTTCTCTAGGAGTTCCTCGTTATCGACTTCGTCATCATCGCCAACAGCAGTCGGTACTGATTCATGGGCTGTGTCTGCCGTCCCACCCCCGCTACTGGTATCGGGAGCATCAGTCCTGTCAACGTGGAGTGCGTCGGGTGACTCGCGCTCAAGGACTGTTGTAACAGTTTCTTGGGCTTTGTCAGTGATGTTGCTGTCTGCAGTTTGGTCAGTATTCATCGCCATTTCGAGGAACAGGTCTGCTGTCTCTGTGACGACGATGTCTTCACGGCGTTCTTCGACAGCGGCATCAACATCTGCGAATTCGACTGCTTGGTATTCTCGTTCGTCCTCAAGCAGATCTCGACGATCGCTGACTCGTGTAACCAACGCTCCGAGTTCGGCACCTAAATTCTCGATTGGGCCGACTGGAACCCGTTCGTGGACAACACGACCAGGTTCACCCCCGTTATTATCACCTTCTGGCGATGGTGCAGAAACTGCCGACTCATCTTCAGCAGCCATTAGCGTCACTTTCAGCACAGAGTCATCCACCGAGTCGACTTCCTCTCTAATGGTTTGTTCGACGGTTTCGATACCCTCGCCGCGATGTAGTGGCACATCAATATAGACGAATTCGCGGGCGTTTTCGATGACTTGACGGTCGATGTGCTCTTCAGGATCGACAGCACCGTTGAGCGGGACAGTTATGAGCGAATATGTCCGGGGGTCGCGCTGGTCTGCCATTGTCCGCTCAGTGGAACCAGCATAACTGAGTGGGATACGCTTTGAGCTTGGTGAGGCCGTTGTTGCTTGGTCACTTTCAGGTGTGCTATCTGAATCCGCTGAGTCGGAGTTGTTCTCGGAACGACCACTACTGACGAGCCGATAATCAGCTCCATGGTCATCGCCGACAAGCATGAGGTCGAAATCAACCGGGCTTTTTGCTAAGATTCGTTGTGTACTCCAGTCGCCGTGTCCGAATGGTTTGAATAGACCGTGGCCAACGAGGATGGCGCTGTCAGTTTCAGCAGCTTCGAAGTGATAGTCAAGTCGATCTCGCTGCCCGGGTGGGACGTGGTCTAAACCGTAGATCGTCGTATCGGCTACTCGAGTTCCGGTTGCATCTAATCGAGTGGCTAGCCCGATTTCTTGGAGTAACTCAACCCAATTCCGGTCATGAGTTCGTTCGTGATTCCCAACGATCAGTAGAAACGGAATACCTGCATCCTGTAGGCGTTGGAGTTCAGTTATAACCGTTTGAAGTGGTGTGATGCCAGGTCGACTAGTATGGAATAAATCGCCGGCGTGAACAACGGCGTCAACGTCGTGCTGAATTCCAGCTGATACGACCTCTGCAAATGCGTCAGCGAAATCTTGGCGACGCTCATCCAAATGATATTGTCGATATCCCAGATGCGTATCACTAGTATGTAAGAGACGTACCATTTCGCTGCAAGGTCATTTTGTCGCACGCTGAATAAATCTGCTGGTCAACACGTCGGCATAATGGAATAACTCTATTGAGTTACTTAGCTTTGGTGAATCGCCATACAGCATCGGATTTGGATGTAGAATGTGGAGTGTGATCTCTGCGGCGATCAGGTCGATTTCGATGAAGCGATATCTCCGTCCTCGCGGTGAACCCTGGTATAAGCACTGCTGGGCTGAGTATACGGGTGCGCCGGACTGGTTCAGTGACTACGTATAGCCGGGGGCTGGTGGATTAGAACAGTTATGGCTCGCTATCACCCTCATGACTTCAGAAATAAGGTTTCTAACTGTAGTTGAGACTGCTCGTCTCAATGCATACGGTTCTCGAACCGATTTGTGGGATGGACGAAATATCCTTCAATATTTTCGTAGCTTTCACTCCTAACACTCTTTGCAGTGGATGATGTATCTCTGCTCAACGATGTCCATCGACCGAGATACTTTCGAAAACAGGAACGAGGACGAACTCACGGACCTCTCTGTCCCCGATCAAGTCATCGGGTTTCTCGCTGCCAACGAGGATCGCGCATTCAAGGCGCGCGAAATAGCGTCCCAAATCGGCGTCGACGAGAGTGCAGTCAGCACGGCACTCTCACGGTTGAAGAACCGAGACCTCGTTGAACACAAGGCAACGTATTGGGCGGTGACCGACGACGAGGAACGTCTCGATGGGTACAGCGGCTACGAACGAGCGACCGCGCTGTTTAACGAGCAACTCGGTACAGAGGATGAGGAGTCCTGGCGTGAACACGCACCAAGTGAGCCGCACCCGAGCATCGAGGACGAACAGTGACCAACGAAGAGACCCCCATTTTCGAGCGTGGCGACGTCGTCTACGGAGATGATCCGTTCAAAAGCGAGGAGGATGCTCGTCCCTGGCTCATTCTCTCGAACCACGACGGGCGTCCGTTCCACGGCGAGCAGTATATCGCGGTGACGCTCACAACAAAATCATGGATGGACGGACTAATCGAGATTCCAGCGGAGAGTTGGCGTCGTGGTGGAATCCCGGATGAAAGTCGAATTGTTCCGTGGGGAGTCCAATCAATCGAGCACGAAGACATCGACTTCTGGCAAGGCCGTCTTGCCAGCGATCCCGTTGATCAGACGGTGGCTGCGCTCGTCGAAGAACTGCAATAGCTTCTTCGAGGTTTCGTTCAAGCAGAGGATGATGAAACGGCTGTTAGGTAGGTATGCGAAGTTACCGGTCAGGAGTTGCGATGTGATACACTGGTTGAAAGCTATCCACCGCTTGATCGTCTACAAGGCACTCCTGTAGAACCTGCTTCTGTCATAGAATACACAATCAGTATCACTCAAAAAACATTCTCCTGTTCAGCACTTCATCTGGGTGTAACTCAAGGAATCCGTACTCCGTTACCTGGGATTACTTTTCTGCTCACGCATTAGGCGGTCGCATGTGGGCCCTACTCACGACACCGTCTGGGAGCGGTTTCTTACAGTACACTGTGCCAGTTATCAGTTGTTGGTAATATAATTTCTTTATTTAGCCGCACCGCTGTATTTTTCTCGCCCGATTCGGCTTCCGTGCCGGAATCCTGAAGTCCGGCGGATGTCTTCATTGACATGGGTTCTTCAATCGCCTTGGGGAACCCGACCCGCGTGTTCCAAGCACGCGGGCATTTCCTACGACAGTCACGCCCCGAGGGGCCGGGCTTCCTTCTCACCTTCTGCTACATAGCATACCGTAATAAGTGTTATGCCTTCTGCCCACGAGCAGAAGGTTGAAGCGAAATACCTGCAACTTAGAGAGTAATGGACGAAGACCGCGAAAGGAACGAAGGCGGTCGATTCGAGCCCGAACACACCGATGAGGAGGTGCTTGAGGCTGTGCGTACTCACGAGCCTGCGGGTACGAAGGAAGTGGCTGACGAGCTCGGAATCGCCCGTCAGAGTGCGGATTATCGCCTTCGGAGCCTTCTGGACGAGGGACGTGTTTCGAAGAAGAAAGTCGGTAATTCTCTGGTTTGGTCAGCCGAGCAGGAGTGAGACGGAGGATTCCATAGGATGGCAAAGGAGAAAGACGAGGACACTGACCGCGACCCTGAGTCAAAGGGTGAAATCCATGAGCGACGGCAGCAGAAGGCGAAGATTTCAAGCCGGTACAGAGAAGCCGAGAGGAAGCTACCCGACGACCCACGGGATGATCCGTGGGCCTACACGGGTCTCCTGAGCCGGAATCCGGCCAACAACATCACGCCGCCGCTGTGGGAAGCCATCAAATCAGAGGTCTACCGCGTCTACCGTTGGTCGGTCGAACGAGATCGGTACGACGAACTTGAGACGCCCGAACATCGACTCGCAAAGGCCCTCGGGAAGATCCAGCTTCGGCACTACTACTGGTCGAAAGGGAAAAACGAGGACCTCACGGAGAATCTGGACGGCGAGGACGCAACACGGCTGTATCTGTTCTTCGACCTCTCGGCGCTCAACCAGTCGGGCGTCGCTCGTGCCATCAAGAATCCTGACATCCGGGAGTCGTTGGGCATCGAGAATTCGGTGAGTCAGCCGACGCTGAACAGGATGCCGGGACGGATAGACGACGAGACGCGGCACTACTACGCGAGTGAGACTGAAACCCTGGTCCGGCGCTTGCAGGACACGAAGCTCGAACACTGGTTTCGGGACCCGACACCGGACACGATAGTCACTGACGGTGAGGGCTTCCCGCCGGTTCAGGTGATCGCTCGGGAGCTTCGCTCGAAGACGTTCAAGTACCTCCGACTGAAGCGCGACAGCAGTACCGAGGTGACGAAGGACGCGTCGCTCCGAGTGCTCATCGCCGCCGCGAACGGGAACGGGTTCGTCAACGACGCCGCGAAGAACCTCAAGTACAAGCCGTTCTACGACGACGGCGACATCCCGACGGGGCAGAACCTCACGCACCACCTTCGCAAGTCGTCACGGGAGTCCGTCTTGCGGATGTTCCGTGAGGCGAACGATGAACTGTTCGAGATCGCTGCCAGGCACGACTACTTTCCCGACAGCGCGGAGGTGGCTATCGACATCACGGACTGGCCGTTCTACGGCGACAACGAAAGCAACGAGTTCATTCGTGGGACGAAGCCGGGACGGAACTACTCGTGGGCGTGGAAGTACATCACGCTCGCTCTTGTCGGGACCGACACGCCGCTGATTCTGGTCGTGCTCCCGGTCAAAGACAAGAGCAAGACGCCAGAGTACATCCGTCGGATGCTCCGGTTGGCCAGACAGCACCTGAATATCGGCCGCGTCTACCTTGACGCGGGAACGGAGTTCTACAACTCGGACACTATCTCGACTATCACCGAGCAGGGCCTGGAACTCGTGATGCAGGGGCGTAAGTCGGGGAAGACGGTCAAACACTTCCTGAACGGGATGGCGTGGGCCGATCTCCGGTCGTCGTACTACCCCTACGACGTCGGCTCCCTCGACGAAGACAGCTACTACGCGGTCGGCCTGAAGTCGGACAAGACGGTGAAACTGCGGAAGTCAGACGCTGATGAGCCGATAGACGACTACACGAACCTGTATCCCGAAGAGGTCCCACCGGAAGAGTTGGGAGAGGCGTACCGGCGTCGGTGGGGTATCGAGACGGACTTCCGCGTGATCAAGGAGGAGCTCCTCGCCAAGTGCGGGTCTCGAAACCCGGCGTTTCGGGCGTTTTATTTCAACCTCGCGGCGCACCTCTTCAACATTTGGACGGTGGCGAATATCCTCCGCGCTGAGGAGACGGGTGAAGCCCTGAGTAAGGGGAAGCAACTGACCGCTGGTGAGCTGATGCAGGCCATCGAGGACGACCCGCGCGACCTTCGGCTTCCGACCGAACCACCAGAGACCAAGCAGGTATTTGGAGATATAGCCGATGCTGATTGGCTATCTTCAGGAGCCGACTAATTCTTCTGTGATCCTTTGAGGGAGACTTGAAATTTCGAATTCAAAAATGGTGGCGTTCACTCTCGATTACCAATAGTTACGGGG
Source organism: Halobacterium sp. BOL4-2 (assembly GCF_016917835.2). Lineage (GTDB taxonomy): Archaea > Halobacteriota > Halobacteria > Halobacteriales > Halobacteriaceae > Halobacterium > Halobacterium salinarum. Next base: position 221,407 of record NZ_CP070335.2, read on the forward strand.
ATAGAGACTGATCTCATCATTATATCGAGTGAAATCCGAATCCCAAGTCGCAATATGTGGTATATCAAGTAATCTCGCTATGTTTGCGAGAATTGCTTCTTGAATACTAATTTCACGGGGTTGATATTCCAAAAAGTCATTCACCACCAAATCATATTCTGCAGAAGAACAATGGTGAATTTCAAACACTTCGCTCTCACATACTTTTTCCAAGTAGTTATCGGCTCCACTACGATCGCCATTCCCGTGGCCTAGACTTGTGATAGCGATGTTCAAAGTTTCTCTTGTCGTATGAATCGTTGCGAAGGGAGACCCGTCACCAACCACACACTCCAACAGGAAATGAGCATATTTATGTTTAATCGTTGTTTCTTCATCCAAATATTCTGTATCGGTATGGAAGATCCCCTCTAAAAACCGCTTTCCCACAAAAATGTCAGTACTCGGGATTCCAATGGATCCGTTTTTAGACGGTTGGATAAAATCTCCTAGATGTGGATCTCGTAATTCCGAAATTTCGGACATCCAGTTTAACCCACTAAGTCATAAACAGGATCGTCCTCAGGTACCGATGATACAGCATCTTTGGGCAGTGATTGACCTAATTCCCAGTCCAGAAACTCTTCTTTGGTTATCGATTCTCGGTTGATCCATACCTCCGGAAGCTGATCTTCCTTGATATCCACATCAATATCGTATTCAGATGCTGTTTCTGCAAACTCACTGAAGACCTCAACGAATTTTTCCTTTGTCTTTTCGACACGGCCCCAATTGGCTGCTCGCTCGAAGTAGTCCTCAGGACCGCTAACAGTATGGACTGCGATTAGACGAGTGATTTGCTTCCAGAGACCATGGTAATAAAAGGTATCTAAATGTTGAAGGAGCTTCTGGTATTCAGAACGCTGCTCCTGATCCATTTCTGCTACCCCTCGATTAGCGCATTCGTCCAGTACTGTCTCAGCCACCTTGGTAAACTGGGTAACATACGACTCTAAACCTGCGAAGACTTGGAAACGAAGTAGCTCTCGCTTCATCTCGCTTGTCCGTTCAGATAGCGGTTGGATGAGATTCTCAGGGAAGTCCTCAACTGCCGCTTCCGGGTCGCATGCTTTTGCACATTGGTAGAGGTGGAGGTGAGTATCTATGTTGGCTAAATATAGATCCTGGAACGGGCCGTCACGCTGGTCGTAATACTCACGGAGCCAACTGAACGTTTCGGCGTTGATGACCTCCGTAATCGACATCTCTGTTGGAAGACTTTCCGAATTTTCTTCCGTCGCGATATAATACTCAGCGACCTGTTGGACAGCCGGGTAAGGCCCCTCCTCATCACGAATAGCGAGTTCACCGGCGTTCTCAATTCCGTGGTCAAGCTCGGGGAGCATGTCTCCATCGGCGTACCACTGTATCGTTACCTCGCTGTCCAAGTCGTGGTCTCGAATTGCCATCAAGAGGAGCTTCTGCTCGGTAATAGAATCAACGTCGTCCCAACTGTAACCATCAATATCGCTGACGGCCTGTTTGAGGCCCTGCTTGAATGTCGCAATAAGGCGGACCTCTGTTGATGGGAACGACATCTTTGAATGGAAATACAGCCTCACCAGTGAAATAACTAATCATCTCTTGAAAGGCTCAGAGGATTGGCTGAGATCGCTCCTGAATATCATCCCCATTCTCAATAGCGTCAATCAACTCTTCAAGAGATACGGGTTTATACCCGAGTACGTCGGCAGAGATATTGATTCGTTTTGTGTCCATCTCAAGGAATGGCCGCTTGTGATGGTTGTGTCCATGTATATGCCATCCATCGAACTCTTCTGGAATACCCGAGTATTTGTGACTGCAATAGAAATTAAAACCTCTGTGAGAAAACTCGTATGATTCCATAAGTGGTAGTGTCGCATCGTCCAGTTCTGAACGGTTATATGGGTCATGGTTACCTCTCAAGATTATCTCAATATTGTTGACTTTATACGCCCAGTGATAGAACCCTTGTTTATCTATATCGGAGTGGGCAAGGTCACCACCAAACAAAACGGAATCAGATTCGTCAACCGTATTAGTCCAGTTCCGAATTAGAGTGCGGTTCATTTCGGATATATCTTCGAAATTTCGAGGAGATTTGTCTAGTATATCTGGATCGTTAAAGTGAGTGTCTGAAATGAGATATACGGACATATTATTCCGGCCTATTCAGACACTCACTCATAACGCTTTGGTACAATTCTGTGATCATTCACAACATCGCAAATCAACGATGCAGAATAAGACGGCCACACGACCTTCTGATCTAAGCGTAATTAACAGAATTTCTATGGGTTCTCACCGACGTTCACGAGGGTAGTTTAGGTACCTCGTACATCGACTGATTATCTGGGTTCATTGCTGAATAGAATCACCGTGTTTTCAACTACTGTTATCGGTGTCGAACTGGGACAGACGGCAGTGACCGGGATCGGAATCGGCTTGATTCTGCTCCTCATCGTAGGGTCGGGATTCTTCTCGTCGTCGGAGATCGCGCTATTCTCCCTGCCGTCCCACCAGGTGGACGCGATGGTCGAGCAAGGCTTGCGCGGTGCGCAGGCGGTCAAGTCCCTCAAGGAGGACCCCCCCCCGCCTACTCGTGACGATTCTCGTGGGAAACAACATTGTCAATATCACGATGTCCTCGATCTCGACGACGATCGTCGGCTTCTACTTCGACGCAGGCACGGCAGTTACTCGTCACTCGGCATCACGTCGATAGTGCTGGTGTTCGGCGAGAGCGCACCCCAGTCCTACGCCGTCGAGAACACCGAACTGCACGCACGGCGTGTCGCCCGGGGGCTAAAAATCATCGAGACGCCACTGTGGCCGCTTATCACCGTATTCCACTACCTGACGGGCGTCGTGAACGGACTTACCGGCGGCAGCCCGTCCATCGAGTCGACCTACGTCAGTCGGGACGAGATTCGGAACATGATCCAGACCGGCGAGCGCGAGGGCGTCCTCGACAAGGAGGAACACCAGCGGCTCCAACGCGCCCTGCGATTCACCGATGCCACTGCCAAGGAGGTGATGACCCCTCGCCTCGATATAGCGGCTGTCTCCGGTGATGCGACCGTTGAGGAGGCGATTCAGAAGTGTATCTCAAGTGGTCACGCGGACCTACCAGTTTATAATAGGTCGTTGGACAGTGTGATCGGCGTCTTCGACATCCGTGACCTGCAGAATTCGAACTACGACACTTACGACGATCTCGGCGTAGAGGACGTAATCGCTCCGACGCTCCACATCCCCGAGTCGAAGAACGTCGACGACCTCCTCTCAGAGCAGCGCTCGATGTCCCCAGACTCCAACGTCGTTCCACAACGCCGGCATTCGACAAACAAGCCAGTATCTGGCCGACCGAACATACGGGTGAGTCGCCGGATCATGCGTTCGGATCGACAACGCCGCCGCAGCCCGGGCATTCCGTCCAGCACCGGACGTCATCGCCGGTCCCGTACTCGACGAGGACATGCCGGTGGTGGATCTGATCGCCACATCGGGGGCAGACGCCGAGTTGCGGATTCTGCGAGGGTATAGAGCCCCCGGCACGAACTCGTCTCGCGGCAGATTCGTGATGTACAATGGTAGTCGTCGGCGTCAACCGATGATAGAAGCCACCGGGAGAGATCGCCTCGTCGGCTGTCGAGTTGTAACTGCGTCTGAACCCAGCGAGTGTTCGGCTCTCGCCTGCGGCGAAGCCGAACACGAATGCCCACACGAAGGCGGGGATCTGTAGCTTCCCTTCACGCTCAACCACGCCGAGTTCCTCGGCGTGCTCTTCGAGGAACTCGGAGGGAAACAGTGTAGTGAGCCGACGCATAATTCTCGATGAGGAGGCGCCGTTGGACACAGCTCTTGCCTCCTCGTTCCTCCCGAAAAGTATCCTCAATAAGCCGCCGCTATCGCGCGGTTCTCGTCTTAGCTAAAGACGGATGACCAGTCGTGTTCCTGGTTCGGTTAAGCAGTCTGGTCGCGGTATGAAAACATACCTTTGGACTGCGAGCAGGAAAATTAGGGTTATACAAATAAAACTCGTCTGGTACAGTACTCGAATGTGGGAATCGTGAACCAACTCATAATCCAATAGACCGCAGCGACATATATGAGCCCGACTCCAGTGCTGACAACCCTCGACCCCGGGGTAATGGCGTTCCTGTCTGCGGAACTCGCCAGTCGCATGCAGTTCGGGTGGACAATTTCCGTCCACATCATCTTTGCGTCCCTCTCTATCGGCCTCGCACCGTTTATCATCTACTTCACCTGGAAAGACGTCCGGACGAACGACGACCGGTACGCGCGGCTGCGCTCGTTCTGGGTGAAAGTGTTCGCTGTCGGCTTCGTGATGGGGACGGTCACTGGGATTCCGATGAGCTTCCAGTTCGGCACGAACTTCCCGCAGTTCTCCGAAGTGGCCGGCGAGCTGATCGGCGGTCCACTGTCCTTCGAGGCGAAGATGGCGTTCTTCCTCGAAGCCGTCTTCCTCGGAGTGTTGCTGTACGGTCGCGACCGCGTCCGAGACAGAACGTACGTCCTCTCGTCGGTGCTCGTTGGCGTCGGAGCCTGGCTGTCTGGATTCTGGATACTGGTCGTTAACGCCTGGATGCAGACTCCGCGGGGATACGAGATGATCACCCGAAACGGAATGGAGGTCGCGAAGCTGACCGACCCGTTCGCCGCGTTCCTCACCCCGCGAATGACCTGGATGTACGTCCACATGATGAACGCGTCAGTGATATCGGTCGCGCTGCTGGTCGCGGGCGTCTCGGCGTACATAATCTGGAAGAAGCCCGACACCGACGCCTGGAACACCGCTCTCAAACTAGCTGTCGTGCTTCTGGTCGTCTCCGCGCCCTTCCAGGCAGTTCACGGCGACGCCTACGGCCGGCACGTGGAGGACACCCAGCCACAGAAGTTCGCCGCGATGGAGGCCCATTACGAGACGGGGCAGGCCGACCTCCACTTGCTCGCGTTTCCGAAGTCCGCCTCGGCACTCACCGACCCGCGCGCCGAGAACCTCGTCACGGTGAGTCTCCCCGCAGTTGGGTCGTTCCTCGCCAGTGGCGGGGACTTCAACGCCGAGGTCATCGGATTGAACGAGTACGAAGACAATCCACCCGTCGCGCTTGTGTTTTGGTCGTTCCGCTTCATGATCGGGCTCGGGTTCCTGTTCATCGGACTGGCGCTGTGGGGCGGCTATCTCACGTACAAGGAGCGGCTGTCCGACAACACACGCTACCTGAAGGCGATGATTGCAGCGTCGCCACTCGGCTACGCCGCACTTCTCACTGGTTGGTACGTCACCGAAATCGGTCGGCAACCGTGGGTTATCCAGGGTGAACTCAAGACTAGCGAGGCGGTCTCATCAACGCTCACCGGGACGGAAGCGACACTAACGCTGGTTGGGTTTGTCGTCGTTTACGTGGGGTTGATTCTAACAGCCCTGTACATCCTGAAGTGGCTGGTCCGGGAGGAGCTCCAGGCGCTGGGCGTCCGGGAGTCCAGCGATGGCCGCTGGCACGGCCCGATTCCCGGGGTGAGTGACGATGACTGAGTCGTTGTTGCCCGTCGACGCCTACCTCGTTGAGTCGCTGCCGGAGGTATGGTTCGGCGTCGTGCTGTTCGCACTGGGGATGTACGTCGTTCTTGACGGCTTCGACTTCGGTATCGGGATGCTGTACGCCACCCGAACGGACGAACACGAACGGGAGACGTTCCTCGCGGGGTTCGGACCGGTCTGGGACGCCAACGAGGTGTGGCTGGTCGCCTTCGGGACGATGCTGCTGGCGGCGTTCCCGCGAGTGTACTCTCAGCTGCTTGCGGACAACTACTTGCTCACAATCGGGTTCGTCCTCGCACTGCTGTTCCGCGGACTTGGTCCGGAACTGCGCGAGCAGCGCGACGACGACCAGTGGCGGCGGTACGCCGACTACGCCTTCGTCGGCGGCAGCGTGTTCGCGCCGCTGCTGCTCGGGATGCTCGCCGGCCGCTGGCTGTTCGACAGCGCCACGCTGCCAGTGGTGCTGACTGGCGTCGGCCTGGTCGCCGTCTCGGTCGTCACCGGTGCAGCGTTCCTCGCGAGCAAAACCGGGCCCGACCTGGCGGCGGAGCTGCGTACGTACGGGATCGGGGCGACAGTGGCGTACCTCGGGGGGGTGGTCGTGCTGCTGGGGACAGTCGTTCTGACCGACGCGGGCGGCGCCGCCGACACGATTCTCTCGGGTCCCGTGGCTGCAGTCGTCGCGCTCTCGGTCGCCGCCGGCGTGGGCGGGAGTCTACTGGCGAGGCGCGGCAAGTACCGGGCCTGGCTGGCGAGCGCGCTGGCGCTTCCCACGCTGTTGACCGTCCTGATCGCACTCCTGCTGTATCCGGTCATCTACCCACCGACTGGCCTGCTGGTCAGGGAAGCAGTCGTGTCGCCGCTGGCGCTGAACCTCGTGACCGTCCTTGGGCTCCCGGTGCTGATAGTGGTCCTGTGGTACTTCAAGTTCCTCTACGGCGTGTTCAGCGGTCCAATCAAAGGCGAAGGCTACGAGGGCTAACGCCAGCCCCAACCCCCTGGGCTTCCACCCCTTGGTGGGTGTCCGCTTCGACGGGTCGGTCGTGACACCGGCCGCGTCGCCAGCCGCGTTCAGAGCGTCTGCGCAACGAACTGCGACATCATATGGTCTTTGGCGGTCCGGAGCCGATACTGGACGGTCGAGCGAGGCTCGTCGAGTATCGATGCCAGGTCGGCTACGGAGACCTCCCGCGGCCGTTCGTAGTAGCCGTGTGCGACTACGGGTCTAGCACCTGCCAGTGCGCCGGCGAGAACTCCGTCGCAACCCGCTCGGTCGCCTTCCAGTTGCCGCGCTGGTCACGTATGATACCGACACCGTTCCCCGTCTCAGACGTGGGATTCAACCGTGTCGTACACATCGTCGATCGGGTAGTCGTCGGGATAGAGCACGCGCCAGCGATACGCACCGCCGGCCCGGCGAGACTCGAACACGGTCCCTTTCTGGACGTGATCCTGGATACGGTGTGAGAGAGCGATACTTATTGACCTCGCCACGGAGCGTATAGATGGGTTGGCTCGTCTCCTGACGGTCGAGGACGTGGTACGCGCGTCTGGCGTCACAATCGGTGACGTCGAAACACTCGTTGCAGCGACCTCGTCCAGAAATACCTAGCCAAACGCGCGCAACGCCTCCGGCGTCCCTTTCGCGTGGTCGAGTCGCCACATATCAGTTGTTGTGAATACGATTTCTTTATTCACGGAATCGCGTGATGTTTAGTCGCCGATTCGCCTGTCATCGTTCGGATTTCTCACTCCGTTGTTTCGCCGTTCTTCTTTGAGTTCTTACACTGCTCTGACCGGGGTTCGACCGGCTTCACTCGAAGCTCTCCGAAGCCGTACTTCGAGTGACTGCCGACCCGAAGAATACCACTCTTCGCGGTCTCGATGGGCCGGTCGCCCTCGTACTTCACGACCTGCCCGTGGTCGACGGTCTGGAGCTTGTAGACCTCCCGTTGCTCGAGGATCTTCTCCTCTCGCTCACGGAGATCCCGGCGGCTCCCCTTCCACCACCACGGGACGTCCTGGTCGGCAGCCTTGGGGTACTCCGACTCCAGCACGAACGGCGTCGTCACCTCCACGAGGAAGGCCTCGCCGTTCTCGAGACGTGAGTAGTCTAGGTCATCGAGGTCGACAACCTGCGTGTCCTTCAGCCGCGTGACGCCGTAGCCGTAGTTCCGTTTGCCCCCGAACTGGAGCCCCTCCAGTACGTCCTCGCCCAGCGGGAGCGCATCGGGGTCATCGGCGTGCAGGTAGGCGTGAACGTACCACTTTGTCGTCTGCTGCTGCTTGCGAGCGTCCTCCGGCTTGCCCATGATCGTCTCGTGGGACAGCGCCGGATGCCCGCTCTGCGGGCGGATGTCGTGCGTGTTCAGCGCGTCTCGCGGACGGCTGTCGAGAAGCCAGCGATGCGCCGGGTTCCGCATCAGGAACAGGTCATCGTAGCTCTCGACGTCCGGCAGCCCACTCCCGAGGTACGGCCGGATTCCGCTCTGGGAGTGCTCTTCAGGGAACGTCCCGAACTGGCCGGGGACGAACACACCGTGGCTAGCGTGGAGGTGCTGGTGGACGTCGTGCGGGAGGTGCTGGCCGAGTGCGTGGAGGATGGCGTTCCCCGAGACGTAGTATGGGTGGCCGATGTAGTCCATCTCCAGCTCCCAGTGAACCTGCTGAATGCGCGTCACTCGTCGAACACCTCCCGGAAGTCCTCGATGTACTGGAGCGCGGTCGACCACGCGCCGATCCGCCGGAGATTCGCATCGAGCACCATGTCGTACTTGTCGTGTGCCGTCTCCAGCGGGTGTGCTTCCAGGCGGTTCCACGCCGACGCCCACGACCGCCACGGGCGACTCCCGAGCCGGGCCGACGGCCGGCCTCGAGCGTCGCCGTCGATCCGCAGGGCGAACTCCTCGCCCACGTACACCGTTCGGTGGGGCACGATCTCGTCATTGTCGACGACCAGCCGGAGGTCGGCGAACTCGTGCCCGGCGCGGTAGTTGTCCAGCAGCGCCGCCACGAGGAGCGTGTGGTACTTCAGACTCGTGTAGGGGTAGTAGACACTCTCGTTGAACGCCGAGACAACGTCGCTCTCCAGCCACGCCCGATGCATCGTCTCTGGGTCGTCCTCGGTCAGGAGCCCTCTCACGGCGCTCTCCACGTCGTTGCGCGTGAACTCCTGTGGGTCGTACCGACTCTCACCCTTGATGAGCGACAGTCGGTAGAGCGTCTCGTGGTTCTCGACAGTCTGTTCAGGCTGGCCGCGGGGCCGGCTGAGCGCCGACGCATCGCCGTCCGCGCCGTGAGGGACCGTCTGGTTCACGGGCACTCCGGCGAACGTCTCCGGGGCGTAGTCGTGGGGTTGACCGTTAATCTTGTGAGCATCGTGGCGGTACGCGGCGACCATCTCGTCGCTCATGGCCCCTCCTCGATGCGCTCCTCCAGCGCCTCCACGAACGCCGGGCGGTACTCCTCTTCCCACTGGTCGTCTTTCTCGTCCATCGCGTTCGTGTTGCCCTTGCCACGGTCGAAGACGCGCTTCAGTTCACGCTCCTCGTAGAGCGGGTTGATCAGGCGGCAGTCGACGATCCCCGCGCCGAAGTTCCGCGCACCTCCGAGCTGATGCATGAAGTCGGTCTTGTGAGCATCGAGGAAGTCGATGCCTTCGGCCAGCAGCCCGATGAACTCCGGCTTCGTTTCCCGGAAGGAGAGGTGCCAGCAGCCATCGAGGTTGGCGACGGCGTCGATCTCCGCGTTCCGCAGCGGTTCGCGGTTGTCCTCACGGTTCCGGGAGACGACGTTGCGGTTCAGCCGGCGGTAGTGACCCTCGGCCTGGCCGCGCGTGTAGTCCACGCTGGAGCGGACGGGATTGAACTTGATCGGGCGGCGCATCACCTTGCCGGGGACGCCACTGAAGCCGCCGAAGAGGTCGAAGATCACACAGCCGTCGTCTTCCTTCGGCTCATCGGTACACGCGCCCTTCTCGTGGTAGCCGGCGTCGAGGTCGCGGTCGTAGACCCCGTCCTTCATGAAGTTCGCGTTGGCCTCGCCGGGATGGCAAGCCGTTCCGCCGTACTCCTGTACGGTTTCCTCCATCCCGTGGCGAAGCCACCCGGAGAGCGGGAAGGCGGGGATGATGCCGCCGATTTGGTTCTGCGGGTCGTCGTCCCCGTAGTTGCCGTTCGATGCGTGGTGGCGGTCGGTCATGATGCTGTCACCGACCACCAGCAGGTCGGTCTGAATCCGTACGAATACGTCTCTGTCGATGTCTTCAATCATGACTGTGTAGTGGTTAGCGTGCTTCGAGCACCGCTTCGACCGCCTCAGCCGAGGGGTACGAAACGCCGCCAACTCGATACTCACGGACCGTCTCCCCGTCCTCCATGCGGACGATTCGGACCGTCACGCGGGCGTCACTAGTCCGCATCGTCACCCTCCCTGGCAGCGTGTGCCTGTTCAAGCAGATCGACAGCCAGCGCCTCGGCCTGCTCAGCGGAAAGGTGTACGAGCGTCCCGACGGACTCGTCGTCGTCGGTACTCACCTCGAAGCCGAGCGGGACACCGTGCCGACCGACGCTGTACGTCTCGATGGTGCCGCTCGGCTCTTCGCACAGGGTGTCGAGTTCGGCGTTCACCAGTCCCGAGCGGACGTGTGCGAGATTGCACGTCGTCTCGTAGGCCCACCGTTCGTCCTCGGCGCGGTCAGCCAGCTCCAGTAGCCGGTTCTGCTGGGCGGTGATCTCGGTGTCGGGCACGTCACCGGCGGCCGCCCCGGCAACCGCGGCGGTCGCTTGCAGGAACTCGCGGCGCTGCATCAGGCGTCACCCCCACCGAGGTTCCCCTCGGCCGCATCGGCAGCGACCACCAGCCGAGCCGCGAGGTCGCGGGCGTCGTCGGGATCGAGGCCAGTGCCGACTTCGATGGGGCCAGACCTCCACCTGAGGCCGACGCCGCTCCAGCCGTTCTCCTCGTGGACGCCCTCCACATCGAGCGGGCCGTCGTTCATGTCTGCCGCGACGTGGACGTTGTTCAGTCCGCCGGGAACGGAGCCGCAGTCCGTGACCGAGTACGTCCCGTCGTCGGTCACGCTCCGATCCTCGACGATTCCCTCGGCGCGGCCCGTGTCAGCGGTCGCGGCCTGCGGGAGAGTGGCGAGGGCGGCGGCCGCGGCGAGGAACTGACGTCGCTGCATCACAGCCCCTCCTGAGCGGCTTCTCGCGCCTCAATCAGACGTGCCGTCCACGCGCCTGCTTCCGCAGCGCTGATGCCCGGAACTTCGCTCCAGTCGGTGTTCTCGTGATTCTCGATCAGCTCCGAGAGATCGAGGTCGGCCTCGGTGTTTTTAGCGTCCGATTCGGCTTTCGTGCCGGAATCCTGAAGTCCGGCGGATGTCTTCATTGACATGCTTCGGTTGTCCCGAAGCGCGGTCGGACGGGTCCCAGCCCGTCTCGGCCAACTTCTGACCGGTGTCCCGCGCTTCTTACCAGAGACATGTGTCGCCGCGACAATAAAAGTTAGGTTATAAGCTAATGTGGTGCTATGAGCTAATCTTTATGGCGATATAACCTAATGTCTAAGTCGTATGCCACCAACGAATGGCAGTATGGGAGTTACCGCGATCATGACAAAGACTGACCGAGAACGCATCAGCGGCGAAGCAGATGTTGACGACAGCAAGCGGTACGAGTCTGCTTCTCGCGTGCGGCAGCGGATTGATGAACTTGAGACGGATGCTGAGATTCTGAAGGAGAACCACCCCAATCTGTACGAGGAACTCCGAGAGGCGGTCTGCGACGAATGAGCGACGAGAGCGACGAGAACCAAACGGAACTCTACCACTTCGCCCGCGGGGCGTTCGTCGATACCGACTGGTTCCCCGGCGACCTCGACGAGAACGACGAAGTGGTTCGGGTCTCCGAAGCAGGCCAGTTCCCCGAGTCGTACTACCTCGAGGAAGGCGACTGGGGCGCTGCCCCGCTGGTCCCCGGCGACGACCCGCCCTAGAGGGGGTGAACCTCCCGCAGGCGCTCTACGCCGCCATCCACTGGGCCGACGGCGATCTCGCCCGCGCGATTGGCCGGCTCTCGCTGCGGGACCTCTTCATCGGCGTCGAGGAACACGACGACCTCTCACGCACATTCGATGCGCTGGAGTTCTTCCGCGTGTACCTCTACCTTCGACTGACCGATGAGGCAGAGACGGACGTAGCGAAGAACCTGGATGACCCCGAGTTCCGGGACCGGCTGAACGTCACGGAGACGGTGAGCCAGCCCACGCTGAACCGGCTCGGTGACCGACTGACCGAACGGCAGATGCGGTACTTCGACCGCGTCGTCGCCCAGGTCCTCGCGGCCATCGAGGATTCCAGGTACGCCGACCAGTTCGATGAACTGCCATCGCCGGACACCGAGGAACGGAAGCCGCCGTACATCAAGAAGCTTAGTCGTGAACTCCGGGCTGAGGTCTTCCGACACCTCAGCTTCGACCGCGACGACAGCATCAAGTTCAAGCGGGACTTCCTCCTGCGGATCTTCGTCAGCGCGGCGATCCACGACATCCACATGAACCAGGCGTGCGAGAACATGGAGCTGAAGTCGTGGATCGGTGAGGGCAACTCGGTCGACCCGAGTAACATCCGGCACCAGCTTCTGAAGTTCGACCCGGCCACCGTCACGCGAATGTTCCGGCGGGCCAACGGTGCCCTGTTCGACATCGCCTTCGAGCACGAGTACTTCGATGACACCAACGAGGTCGCCATCGACAGTACGGACTGGGGGTGGTACGGACAGGGTGACGCCAGCCGAGATATCCAGAAGACGAAGCCCCAGCGGAACTTCTACTACTCGTGGCAGTTCACCACGCTCGCTCTCGTCGGTACGAACACGCCGATGACGATGCGGGCCGTCCCGACGCGGGCGGACACCGACAAGGGAACGCTCGTGCGCCGACTGCTCCGGTACGCCGCGCAGGTGACGTCGTTCAACCGCGCCTACCTGGACAGTGGGTTCTACACCACTGACGCCGTCCGTGCTCTCGAGTCCACCGGGACGGAGTTCATCATCCAGGCCCCGGACAGGGGCCAGAAGATCGAGGGCCTTCAGCGACTCGCTGTCGCCAAGGAGAGCGAGGTTGAAGCGGTGCCCCACGGGCTCGGCGGGATTGACGACGAGAAGCACTGGTTGTTCGCCGTGAAGTCCCAGAAGCGGTCTCGACTCCGGCAGGGCGAACCCGATGATCCGACCGACGACTGGATCATCTTCTACACGAACATCCCGCTGGATGACGACGACATCGACTCATTGGAGTTGGCCACCGATTTCCGCAACCGGTGGGGCGTCGAGACGAGTTACCGGAAGCTCAAGCAAGACTTCTTGGCACAGTCGGGATCACCCCGGCTGGCGACCCGGATGTTCTACTTTAAGTTCGCCATCCTAATGTACAATATGTGGACGGTGGCAAATGTGCTGGGTGCCGAGGAACAGGATTATGATTTGAGTTCGGAGAACTTCGTCAAGGCGAACAGATTCACCCGTGCATTTGAGGACGATGAAGTGACGTTAGATCTTACCGACCCGCCAGAAACATTAGATTCTTGTTGGTTTCCACAAGGCACCAGTCATTAGCTGTGTCGTAGTTAGCGTGGGGGTTTTATTGCAATTGGACAGGCAATGATATGCCAATGACTGGTTTGGAAATAGCGCCGATTCTCCTTTCTGTGCTCGCTAACCGAACCGTCCCCACCAAATCGGATGTACGTGGCAAATTAGATGAGGTATCACGGAACACCAAGATAAGCGACGAGTTCGGACAGCTTGCAGCCGAGTTCAATCGCTCTTTGGTCGACCGAATTGAGAGCCGAGCTAAAGACTTGGATCATCTTGAACTACAGTCTTTAGCGTTTCATTGGGATATAATCGCCGAGCAAATCGATTTTACAGAAATTGTGTTCGAATCTGAGGAAGAAGCCGTAACTTGGCTAATTGAAGAAGTGAATGAAGCTGAAGATGTGAATTTAGATAAAGAAGCAAGCGAGGAACTCCAAAAACTATTGAGTGAGGAGTTTCGGAACGTCGTTGATGATTTTCGCGATCGAGTCATCCAAAATGAAGAACTATCCCAGCAACTTCAGGCTAAATTTCAGGCTGATGTACTTGATAGATTGGCCACGATTCGAGAGGAATTCGATCAACTCGCGTACCGACGTCCGTACACTCTCTACTCATTCCCTGAAGACCGTGAAAGAGTAATAAGTACGCTTCTGCCCGAAAATACTGTAGAATTCGTTGATAGGCAGGAAGTTCCCAAGAACCCAGATCCCGGTCGATATGTTGTTGTCGGGCCATCAGGTGCGGGAAAAACACGGATCTTAGCTGCTTTTATCAATCGACTCCCTGAGAATTCGGTTAATCACATTTTACTGCCTGATGAACGGATGCTTGACCCCGCTGATGTAAGAGGAATTACACGCGAAGAATTTGCCGGTGATGTGTTACTGGTTTGGGAAGATATTCACCGAATTGACGAAGGCGGAGAGAGCCTAGTTCTTGAATCAGCCATACATGAACTGTCACATGCTCTCGATTCGGATGGGCATACTCTATATGCACTGTTGGAGGCGCGATCAGGACAACTTCACAATGTTCCAGGAAATCTTCCTGCTGCATTTGACGACGAACAAAGTTTCTGGTCTGACTTTGAGGAACTAAGGGTTGAAAATGTTGACCCTGACTTCATACACGATCTCGCAGTTCGAATGGCAGACAAATACGACGTATCAACGACCGATGGTGTGCTTGAAGCTTTAATTGATCAAACTGCTTCTCGTTCTGCACCGATTTATATTGATGCGGTACTCGGAACTGCTGGCGACGAGCTCACTATTAGTGATATGGAGGATTTACCAGATAATGTCGAAGATCTCTGGAAAATACAGTATGAGTCGCTTCAATCAGATTCAAGAGACGAATTGTATGTGTTAGCTTCAATGAAATTATTGTATGATCTGAATTTGCCGTATTATTCTAAACTCGTCCGTACGATATACCTTGAGTTGCTAAGTGGCGACCGAGGACGATTTCGTAGATCTGTTGAACAGCTCAAAGAAAAAAGACAGTGGATCGATATTCGGGGAGAAGATCTCGTTTCTCGCCAAACACAGTATTATATCCATGACGTACAACTTGAAGCAATTCAGGTCCGTGCTCGTGACGACGCTTCAGAATTGTCTGGGGTACTTCTATCAGAGGAGGAGTCGTTGCCTACATATACACGGCCGATAGCCCACCTGAATGCCGGGGCTGCGTTCTCAAAATGGGGCCATATTTCATTAGCGATAGATCAATGGAAAGCAGCATTAGACCTAGACCCCACATTTCCCGAAGTTCACTTCAACTACGGGCTATTGCTGGCAAAGCATCAAGGGAATCCAACAGAAGCTGAAACACATTTACGTAAAGCTATTGAGTACGATCCAGAATTTTTGGAGGCATACTATAGCTATGCTCTATTACTTCAGCAGTCATTAGGCCGTCCAAAAGCCGCCGCAGATTACTATCGACGAGCTTTAGAGCTTGATTCCGAATTTGTGGAGGCACTCTATAATCTTGGATTAGTATTACACAGAGACCTCGATAGGCCAGAAGAAGCTGAAGAATACTATAGGAAAACGCTGAAAGAGAACTCCGATCATGCACCGGCACACAACAATTACGGTGTTCTGCTGAAGGAAGATCTAAATCGACCTACGGAAGCAAAGCAACACTTTGAGAGGTCATTGTCAATCGACCCCAGTCACACGTTAGCGCACCTGAATTATGCAAACCTTCTAAATGACGAATTGTCTGAATCTCAGGAAGCCAAACAACATTTTGAATCAGCACTACAATTGGAGCCGCAGAATGCCGATATTCACTATGAATACGGCACCTTTCTTAAAAAAGAATTAAATCAGGAAAAAGCGGGAGAAAAGCATTTGTCAATTGCTCGGTCGATAAACCCCGAGGAGTACAAAAGTGCGAATATTGAAATTGAAAAATATCCTCAGAACCTCTCTGTTGAGACAAAGAAACAGAGTGTCTCGTCGCGCCCGGTTGCGATTAATTTGGGGGCTGACATCCCGAGGAACACAGCGGTAGAAGCAACAGTCAAACAAGACGTAACAGGGGATGGCAGGCCAGATCATGAGCAAGTGATCCATCTGATGAACGGTGAGAGCAAGTATCGATTAGACGAATTTGATCCAACCGGTGGTGATGTGTGGACTGAAATAAAATTTAGAAGCAAAGACGGACAGGATACAGCTCTATTCGACCTTCCCTCATATGAACTGTATGTGGTGGATAATTCACCAGACGAAAATAGCTCTTAGAACCGTCTGACAGGACTGAGTGCTTTTCGAAAATTGTCCTTTATATTAACTTTGCTTGCGTGGCTCTGTTGAAATCCTGGGAAACTGATAAAAACTGCGGCGAGATACAGAGAGTGAGTTCAGCAGAAACACTCCCAGCTCACTATCCGGTGTCAAGATTTATTGGGTCTCGTGAAGCTTCCAACGGGAACCATTTTCCTGACCAAGAAAGATGGAGGCAAGAGAGTAGTCACTACAGTAATTCCAGCACAGGACGTTGAGATGAATGTTGACCACCTGTTGAAATGCGGTGATTGCGGCCTGCGATACAACGGTGCTGACGAAAGATGTGTCTGGTGCGGATCCAAGGACAAAGTCAAGGAAATTCACAGTAACACCATTAGACTCTGCGATGAAGAGATTGAGCCTGGAGGAGAACCCCGGATATCCGATGATGTCTATGAACAATGCCAAGAAGAAGTCTTAGAAATGTTCTAAACTAACCCTATCGACTACAGCGTAGCAAAGTATTTACACACTGAAATTCCAGTCCTACGTAAGAAGACGAAATGCCTGAGCGGAAGAACCAGCACTACGTACCCCAGCACTTCCTGAAGGGGTGGGCCACGGACAACGTGGTTAACGTCCTACCTCTCTCTGAGGGCGAAATCTTCCCTAACAGCATCAGGAAGGTCTGTTCACGCGACTACTTCTACGGGAACCCTCCAAGGGTCGAAACCGAACTCGGCAAATTAGAAGAACATCAGCACAGCCCTATCAAAAAGCTGCGTAACGGGGCTGAGATTGGAGATCTCTCCGGTCAGGAGGTTAAGCTGCTTCTCTCTTTCATCACGACTCAGCGCTCGAGGACCGAAGCCGAGCGAGAAGATATCCGGAGTGCGGAAGAGTTCATGCGTGACGCGGTCAAAGACGATATGGAACATGACCGGTACGAAGGCAGTGTCATCTGGGACTCTGACCTTACCGAGAAAGAAATGGAGGACACGATGGTTGATGCCTCCCTTCTCGGAACACACCACTACATTATCACCCAGGGAATCTTCGGCTACACAGGGATCCAGGATCTCGAAGCTGTAATGCTCTGCAACGTCACCGAAAGAGAGTTCATTATCTCCGACACACCGATGATCCTTGACAATCCTCGCTACAAACCACGGTACGGAGCAGTACCGGCAGGGATCGGCAACAGAGGGCTTCAAATCTACTGCCCCATCAACCAAAACAGGATACTCCTCCTCTACGACCAACAGATCTACAGGTTCAAAAGCAACTCCCGGAGACAGGTCCTGATCAAAGATCCTGATATCGTCGACCAGATCAATCTAACCCAGTTCCACAACGCAGAGAACGCCGTAATATCCAGCTCCAGCAGTGAGGACTACATCCAAGGCCTACACAAGAGGATCGACGAAGTACGCCGGAGAGAAGAAATCACGATGCCTCTGGAAACAGAATCCATGGAAACCGTAGAGGTAGAAAAGACTCCGGCCTACCAAGCACCAAAAATTTCTCCTGACATACCCGGCCGTACCACCATGACCCATCTTCGGTACGACAAAAGACGTCCCAGCTGCCAGGCACCGACAGTCCAGAACCTGGCCCGCCGGATTTTCAACGAGGTCGGATTCCCTGACGCAGCACTCATCTACGCAATCAGATTCTTCGAAGAACAGCTGGAACTATAGGTGGTATACTGAGTCTATGAGAGCTCGATAATCCGGTCGACACCGCTGTACTCATCGCCCAAAATCTCACGGCCCTTTTCCTCATCTATCCCCGCTGTCTCAAGCAGTACTGCAAGCGCGATTATCCTTACAAGGATCTCGGCCCGGGCGATATCAGTAGTCGACAAATCCTCAGACAAGCTGTGGGCAATGGTATGCCGGACTCTCTTTATGGTGCTCAGATTCGCCTCGATATCATACGACTCCGGGAACATGCCTTCGTGACGGCCTGTAATATCCAGTAACCAACCACCGATAGATGGCTCATTCACAATACTACGGAACAAGTCTCTCGCCCTCCCCCAAACAGCCACCTTCGCCATCCTCTCCAAGGTAGTCTCCCGGAAACGGCGGTACACCTTCTTACTCATCGTCTTCTGCCGGTCAGGGAAGGCTCTCCGATGATAGGCCTCAAGAGCAAACATCATCGACATAAATTGGGTGTTGACGTACATGCTGTCGTTGTACCTGGTTCCGAAATAGTGGTCATGCAATCGCTCCACTGAACTCGAGCTCTCCAACCATTGTTCCACCACGTCTGCAAACTCGATATCTTGCAGAGTGAAGTTCATCTGCATCGAGTGCGCATCGTCCTGTTCCCGGTAGTACGGAACGTCCCAGTGGACCGAGTGCTTGGAGTCGTGATGGCCGAAACGGGCAGAGTACAGGTTGAGGAAAGTAGGGAACACAGCATCTCCAACTCCGAGAGTAATCAGGTTCTGTAGCGGACCCACATACTCAGACAGGTACTCGCTGTACGTCAAGGGCTCCTCAGAGTAGACCGTAAAATAGACCCGCCCCAGTCTGCCTTCGAAGGCGGAGGACATATCCTCGTGCATGTTTAGAATGATATCTGCGTCGTCTGTCGAGAGAGATTCAGTGACGGCAGGCCCAACATCGATATCGTGATCGCCAGGCATGGAAACCCTTCTAACGCCGGTCCATTTCTCGAGGTTGTTGAACGAGAAAGAGCACTTCCAGTACTTCGTCCTAGTGTTGACTAATCACCCCTTGATGACGGTCCCGTTCTCATAGGATTCGGTGGTGAAGGAGGCATCGTTCGTGCTCGTGCTGTCGCCGGAATACATGCAGTTGAGGACGGTGACGTATTCCCCCTCTGTCGTCACACCGAAGATGTTGATTGGGCCGTCCTCGGTTTCCACGTCGTCATTGTGCCTCTCGAAAATTTCGTAGAAGCTGCCAAGTAGATCCAGTTCGACACCATGTTCCGGTGAGAACGTGAGTGTCCCTGCTACGGCTTCATTCGGGACAAGTTGTTCCTCCTCATGCATCTCCTCTAACCACCACTTGCCCCCGACGTCTATACTGTCCATATACGTTCTTCTGATGATGGTTCTAAAAATCCCGTGGAGAACGCCCAGAAGCCACGAAGCGAGATCTGCGGAGTAAAAAAGGTTCTACTGCTTGGCCTTGGCAGAGATCAGGTATTTGTACTCGTGCTCCCCTGAAGCGTCAACCTCGATATCTTCCAAGTCCTGGGTATCCTCTAAGCGGTCAAGGAGTACGTAGGTGGTGACGGTGTCGTCGCTGACGTGTATATCATCCCTCAATATGCCCTGATATCGGCCAGTTCCTCCACAATACGGTCAGTCCCGGTAGTTGAAGTCATAGTCTTGACGGCATACAGGAATGTCCGGGTTGAACGCTTCGAACCACGGCTAAGTCGAAAGTTCGGTGTCGTCTGCAATTGTTGTATAATAATTTACCATATTCGTTTTTAAATCTGATCCACGCCCGGAAATCCCTGTTAGAAACAGGAAGGCAATAGCTGAGGTCGTCTTCATTAACCGGTAACTACATGAAATCCTGGACAGTCATGTCACGTGAAAGATGCCGTTCCGAGGCCTGCGGGACGGAGTAATCGTTGTACCCGCCAACGTCCTCAACCAGGAACCCGTAACCTGTCCCGAGTGCGGCGACACTATGTACGCCCGAGGCGGGGATCAAAAGGCACGCCACTTCTACCACGTCAACAACTCCTCCGGAAACAATTGCCCCACCACCGAGTCGACAGGAGAATCAGCTACCCACGCAAGGTGTGTAGCACTCGCAGTCGCAGCACTCAAAAACAAATTCAAACCCCAGGCCAAGCGTTGCGGAGCAGAAATCACGTTAGACGTCTCCGACAGCGGCAGCGGAAACAAGACACGACAGGCCGACGCACTACTCGAGTTCACCGAAGAGAATCCGTTCTTCGGCAAAGGTCTCATCATCGAAGTACAGCACCGGCACCACGAGAAAGACATCAAATCCACGACCCACGACTATCTCTACACTGGTTACTCCGTTGCCTGGCTCTCTTCCAGTGACTTCGGAGAAGAAGAAGAACTGGATTACTTGGTCGTCGACCAAGTCTTCGCCAAGGAAGACGGGGCCGGATACAGCGTACGCGACTACTCAGCTAAACGGTTCATCGACTGCGAGAGTTACTACTACAGTGGAGAACACAACTGGGGGACCGTACCAGGATACGTCCTTACCTGCGAAGAAGACTACCAGATCTGCACCAGCCGCCCCTGCACACTACGCCGCCAATACGACGAAGATCGGGAAGAATACACTTACCATCCTGACGTCACACAACCTGACCTCCCGCTAAAAGTCCTGAAAAACACGTTAGTCGGTGTATCCACCATCACCAGTTTCGAAGAACCACTGAAGCAAAGATACCACGACGCGGTCCTCGAAAAATCACTGGCAGACAGGCCAGAAATCGGGGAATGTCCTGGCCCGAAAGGATTCCACGAATGGCAAGGAAACCCGGAATCATTCTGGGGCGGAGCCGCCGACGTAGAACTCCGTTCTTGCCAACACTGCCCGGTCCACCTATTCACAGATCAACGCGGATACCCGGACGAACGCACAGACATCCTCTTCACCGAAAAACCGGATCCCGACTGGAACCTGATGGAACTCGAAGCAGATCCCCGTCAATGCCAGAACCGAAGCCACGAACACGAGGTCTGGTACGAACAATGCCCCGACTGCGGAGTCAACAACCCATGCTAAGAAATGGCCAGCGCTCTCTCAGATCCCACCGTCGAACCCGAAATCGCCCTCCACTGGATAGGCGGCGGAATAGCGGCCTTCCTCCTGTTCGCAGTCATAGTACGACTTATCGAGACATTCCAGACAAACAATCAGCAACGCACCGTAACTGGGATTGCCATCGCAAGCGGCCTAATGATCTCCATCGGCGTATCACCTCTGGGCACCTTTGCCGAAGAACTGGCCCAACTCTTCGAAGTAGTTCCGACACAGTACCCGGAGTAGATCAAGGCCCTTACACCTTGGAAACCGTGTTCGGACTACTGTACGGATTTACTGTAATGGGAGAAAGCGGAGGACTCCCCGCCGTCGCATCATTCAGCCTGGCACTGCTGGGAGGATTGATACTGATGTACTCTCCGCCCGGCGGCCTACTACTGATCTTGTTCGCTTGGATGCTGATGGAAGTCTCCCCCGCCGACCGATGGTAGATCAAATGCTGAGGGTTACTCTCCGCTCATTGTCGACAGTTCATCTCGGTAATCATACCCCCGGAGCGGATCACGGCTCATCTCAAACAGAACCCTCTCAATAGCAGGAACAACCGCTTCCACATCCTCCTCGTCAGCCTCGGGAAACATCTCGACAAAACTCCTCTCAAGCCTTCCCTGCACGGAAGCGACGTAGATCTGGAGCACATCGTTCAGAAGGCTGTGACCGTATTCATCGAGGAACTCTTGAACCGCTTCATCAGTGTACGCCTCTCCGACTAGGCCGATAATCTGCGGTCCGATCAAGCTGCTATCGCCCATCTTGTCCACGTTCTCTGCTTCGGCCTGGAAGAAATTCGCCTTGTACCCCATAGGCTGGCCCTCCGATGCAATCTCTACAGCACCGACTCCCTCCAGTTCATCCATGTCGTTATACAGCGTCGACTGCGGGATATCTCCATCAAGACGCTCCAGTAACTCAGAGACGGTGATCCCATCCCACAAGAACGGGTTGCTATCCGATTCTTCAACCACGACGTTCCCCTCTACACGGAGAGTGAACCAAATATGCGCTAACCGGGGAGAGTCAAGAAGCCGGCCAATACCCACTAGGTCGTCAACCGTTGTCCCGAGCGAATCAACCGTTTCACGGCCAATTACATTCATACAGCGTACTTTCCAAGATTCTTATAAAGTTATTTCGCCTTACTGTTAAGTAGATAGACTACTTTTTACCCAGAGTTGCCACCGACACCAATCAACCAGACCCCTTTCAGTCTACACTATTCACTGCGTTCCGCTGTCGAGCGGTAGAGCTGTAATCATACTTCTGAGTCGATTGCTTGAACATATGCTGGGGTTGAACGGTAGCCACCGACATTAAAGAAACTCTTGAGGATCTGAAATAGTTGAAGATTGAATCAGTCCTCATTCCGTAGGTGGCGTGACCGATACCCGCGCTGTATTCAGCACGGCTCCAAGAACATATCTTCGATTGAGGATTTCAACAGAGCCGCTTGCGTGAAATAGACGATACGGAATGGTATGAAACCTATATCAAAATCTTGAAATAATCATAATCTAGTTAATTCCCAAACGAGATTTATTTGGTTGCCATCATACTTGTAATTTATCTTGCTGGTTTAACGACGTCACTGAATAAATAAACCGTATTCACAACAACTGACATGCTCGTCGTTCATGAAGATGGCCGACGATCACAGCGAGGGACTGTCGTTTCTGAGAGAGACGTCCATCAGAGCGTCTACGCCCGGCTCGAATTGTAACGTGCATTCGAACTCGCGCGCACCCGTAACACACTCGCCGCCTGGGTGTGTAGGAGCGACAGAGACAATGTTGCAGTCAGTCAGCAACTGGCTGAGTGGCGGCGAGGCGGCGGCCCTGCTTGCCGTGCTCGGGCTGGCGACGCTTGGGACGGCGGCGCTGTTCGTGATGGGGTTAGCCGGGTACCGGCGGCGCTGGTCGAAGGTGTACCTGTTGGTTGCGAGCGCACTCGGACTGCTCTTGGCTCGGTCCATCATGGGGTTCGGGACCGTCCTTGGCCTCGTCCCGATGCCCGTCCACCACCTCGTCGAACACGGGTCGGACTTCCTTGTCGCAACGCTGATACTATACGCGCTCTACAGCGGTGATCCGCCGTCGCCAGTGGAGTGAGCTGTGGATTCTCACTGCCCGGGAACCGAATATGCGCATTTGTGCCCGACGGAACTAGCACGCGATGTATGAGGGACGTGCGACAGGCGGTCGACCGGCACGTCGAATCAAACCCGGGTGTCCACTTCAACGAACTCGCGCGGAACCTCGACATCGCGACGGGACAGGCCCAGTACCACCTCCGTAACCTCCTGGACGCAGGCAGCCTCGACACCCAGGAGGTCCGCGGGCGGACGCACTACTTCCCACCGGGCTACGAGCCCTGGGAGCAACGCACCATCGCGTTGCTCCGGCGCGAGACGGTCCGGAGTATCATTGTCGCTGCTCTTGAGGACCCCGAGCCATCTGCGGCAGGCCTGGCAGACGAGTTGGACGTCGCCCGAAGCACTATCTCTTGGCATGTGTCGACGCTCGTCGACTCCGACATCGTCGAGAAGACCTACGACCAGAAGGGACGGAGCCACATCACGCTGACGCGACCAGTGGAGACCCGCCAACTGCTAGGCGAGGTGACGCCGTCGCTCCCGGATCGGCTGGTCGACCGCTTCACACGGCTCGTCGACGACACGCTCGTGGACTGAAACGCCAGTGGTGGGCTAACGAGACAGTGCAGCAGGCACGAGCAACCCTAGACAGGCCGGTCTCGGCAGTTGTCAGAACGGACCCGGCGCCAGTCGCGTCGACAGTTGAGCGAGCGTCCGGCGCTCGGCGGCCCGCGGGTGTCGTTCTCGGCGACGACGCGCCCTCGCTGGCCGGCGCTGTCGAGGCAGCCCCCGCGATCACGACCATGCGACTCCTATCAGGCCGATACGCCGCCACCCTCGACATCTCGAAGCCGGTTACGCTCACCGGAGCCGGCACCGACACAGTCCTTGAGGCCGGCGGGAACGGCTCCGTTCTCACCGCCCAGTCGCCGGACGTGGCCGTCACCAACCTCCGCATAGTGGGCGTGGGCGACGCAACTGCCGGCGAGATAGCAGCGGACGACGGGTCGATGTGGGACGAACGCATCCGGCTCACGTACGGCTACGGGGATGCCGGCGTCCGCCTGCGGGACGCGAACCGATCGCGCGTCGAGAACGTCACCGTCCACACACCTGCGAACGGTATTGTCGCGCTCGATAGCCCCGATACCGTCGTCCGGGACGTCGACGTCCACGGCACGAACGGGACTGCCGGCTTCATGGGCGTGCTGCCGATGTACTCGCAGGTAGTCGTCGAGGGCTTGCGGCGGCCGTGACGCCGTCTACACGCACTACGCCGCTGAGACTGTGATTCGAGGCAACCACGCACAGAACCTCAGGTACGGCGTCCACGAGATGTACACCAGCGACACGCTCGTTGTCAACAACACGGTCCGCAACAGTGAGGCGGGCATTGTCGTGATGACACGCCCAACAGACCGCGTTCCGCAGCGAGCTCACAGTAGCGGAGACTGTCGAGCTCTACGGGTCATTGGTGCCGGGGCGCGTCGGCGTCGAGCGGGTTCTTGGGCGCGTGGCTCTCTCAGCCGTTACCGACCGCCGGACCAACGCGCTCTCCGGCGGGATGCGTCGGTTGCTTGGCGTCGCACAGACGATGCTCGGCGACCCGCCAGTGCGCGTACTCGATGACCCTGCCAGCGGTCTCGACCCCGGGATGAGTCGCTACCTCGGCACAGTCGTCGAGCGCCTGACTGCCGACAGCGGCGCCGCCGTGCTGCTGTCGACCCACGACCTGCAGTTGGTCGACCGCATCGTCGACACTGTCGTGGTTGTTGCCCACGGCAAGGTCGACGACGACCGGCTCCCGGCGTGGTCGGAGTTCCAGGAGCTGGCGGGTAAGTACGAAACCGAATGGTGATCGAGTACTGGGACGGAGCTAATTCTGTAAGGGTTACGCGTCGTCCGGGCGAGGGAAATTCTCGTACTACGTGCTGGGGAACTACGCCTGAGCCGATTCGGCGGCTGAACCTCGTGGTCGACCGGGAGGGATAGCTGTATCACTGGCAAACCGAGGAGGAGCTCGTCGACGTCACAGAAGATCTCCCGTGACGGCGGTGGAACTATGACTGTCTGCGTTAACCAACAAATCAGTTCAGCGAGCCAGGTTGTTGGTTAAGGATTGATCCGACCTGGTGAGAGTGGGCTATTCGGTACTTTGCAGCGTTCAAGATGTGCTCTAATCACTGACATCCCGTATTTAAGCCTTATTTCTACACAAATGAGAGTAATCACTGGCCCTCCAAGAGGCGGGTATTTTCTATTTGTGCCCCGGCCGTTCGTACGAGGAGTCTTTCGAAAACGGGAGTAGTCTCCTATCTGAGCTCGCCGGTAAGAAGGAAGGTCTCTGGCCGGACGGCAGTATGCTCAATGTGAAATCCAGCTTCGCGGAGGTCGTTCGCCGTTTCCGCACCACTGAATCGTTCATCAAGTGGAGGCCCGTGGTCTCCACTCCCCGTTGCCGCCCAATCGACGATAATCAATCGACCGGCGTCCGCTAGCACGCGAGTGATCTCGGCCAGCGCCTCTTCCCCAGCGAACTCATGGTACGTCATCGTCGAGAACGCAGCGTCGAGGCTGTTCGTATCGAACGGGAGATCATCGACGCCACTCGTCACGAGTTCGACGTTCTCGGGGACGCCTTTCTCCTGGTAGTAATCGTGCATCGCTTCCTGGATGTCGACGGCGTACACGTTGTCGACAGCCGGTGCGACATCGTCGGTGTAGAACCCGGTGCCGCCGCCGAAGTCCGCTACGGTCTCGTCGCCATCCGGTGACAATGCCCAGAGTAACTCTTCCGCTGAGAGAAACCGGTACCGTTGCTGTGCATCCTCGAGTTTGTCGGCGCGATCGGCATCAAACGTATGATACCCCATATTAGAGGTTTGCGAACGCCTCACCGACGAGTTCGCCGGTATCGGCGACAATGTCCGCCATCTCCTCGTTGTCAAGGGCTATCCCAACGAGGCGGGCGATGTGCATAATGGAGACGTGATAGACGACCTGTTTGCCCGGTTGCTCCTCCCAGATAACGACGTTGCAGGCCATGAGAGCTCCGAGTTTATTATCCGTTGCATCGAGCGCACGGTCAGCGACTTCCGGGCTGCACGCGCCGAGCACGTAGTAGGGGTCCCGGCCCGCGTCGACCTCGACGCCTTCGCCGAGGCCGTCGCCGACGCGCGGCTGGCCTGTTTCAGCGCAGTGACGTGGACGCATGGCACCCAGTTGCCCGTCGCCGATCTCGTCGACATCGCTCACGAGGCTGGCGCGTTCGCGCTCGTCGACGCTGTCCAGGTGCCGGGACAGCTTCCGATGGATGTCGGTGGGTGGGAGGCGGACGCAGTCGCGGCGGCCGGACACGAGTGGCTGTTCGGGCTGTGGGGTGGCGGCTTCCTCTATATCGACCGCCAGGCCGCAGACTCACTGCTGCCGACCAGAGTTGGGTACTGAAGCGTCGAAACGCAGACTGCAGATCCCTACGAGTTCGCAGCCGGTGCCCGCCGATTCGAGATCGGCTCGGCGAACCCAGTGCCACACGTCGCCTTGGCGGAAGCCATCGAGGCGATCGACGAAGTTGGAGTCGATCGTATCGCTGTCCGGATCCAGAAATTAGCCGGCCAGCTGGCCAATGGCGTCCCTGACGACCGCCTCCTCAGCCCGGCAATGCCCGAGTCGGGGGCTCGTAACCATCGATGTGGCCGACCCCGAAGCGACGGTGGACCGACTCGCGTCGGAGGGGATCGTCGTTCGGGCGTTACCAACGCCGGATGCCGTCCGCGCATCAGTCCACGTGGTTAACACTCATGCTGAGGTCAGGCAGCTGCTGGACGCTCTCGAATCGGAGTGAGCCTGACGCAGCGACGATTTACCGCTTCTCCCGCTACGATAATCTCTCAGAGTCTACTCGTTGAAAACGGCCGGCATTGTTGGAGTGACCGTCGGTGGAATACCGCTATTAGAGAGGAATTCTGTCTGCTTCAGTCGACCTGTACGCTACCGCTCTCGTCGACGACGACGTCGTGGCCACGATACGCGAATCGTACTTCGAGGTCAGGACGGCGTCGAGTCCTCGACCAACCGTTCTACTGCATCCGGATCGACGACCTCGGCTAGCGGCGGGTCGAGTGTGGTCGGCTTGATGCCTTCCGCCTCCGCGACGGCGTCGACAATCTGGGAAATCGGATTCTCGATGTTATTCACTGGGTTTAGACGAGGAGTTGGATGTCGGCGTTGGCCATGTCTTGGAGTGCGGTCGCCGCGCCGACGCCTGTGGTGACACCATCGTAGAAGTCGTCCTCATCGTAGTCCATCAGGTCGATGGTCATCTGACAAGCCTGGAACTCTACGCCCATCTCCAAGCTCGTCTCCAGCAGCTCCTCAATCGTGGCGGTGTCGTTGTCCGCGATCTTCTTCTCCATCATCTTCGTTGTCACACGGTCCATACCCGGGAGTGCGGCGACGGCGTTCGGCACGGGCATGTTGGGGTTACCGACGGAGCTGAGTTTGAGGTCCTTCGAACGCTCCTCGTGGAGGATGTCCAGCCCCCAGAACGTGTGGAAGACGGTCACGTCGTAGCCGAACGCGGCCGCGGTGCTGGCGAGGATAAGCGGTGGGTACGCCATGTCGAGCGTCCCCTTCGTCGCGATGATGCTCATTTTCTTGCTGTCGTCCTCGTCAGCTGCCTCGGTGAGTGCGTCCTCGAGTTCGTCCACGCGTGCGGCCAGTTCCGCACGCGAAGGCGCGTCGTCGGCCGAGGCGTCGGGTGTGTCCGTACTCATCGTTACTCCGTCTTGCGGACGTAGTGTTTGTACACGTCGTCGGCTTCCTCCTGGTCGACGAGTTCGACGCCCTCGGTGCCGGACGCCCAGCCGTCGATGTCGCTCATGCTCCCCGAATCGGTTGCCAGCACTTCGAGGATCTCACCTTCGGCGAGTTCGTCGATGGCGGACTTCGTTTTCACAACCGGCATTGGACACGATGCACTCTTCACGTCGAGAGTCTCCGTAGTGTCGAATTCAGCACTCATTGGTTATCTGCTCCGTTTGTCTGTATTGGAGTTGTCGAACAATACTCCCTACCCAAGTAAAAGATTGTTGGTTCTTGTGAAGACTACAAATTACTCTCCGACCAGGCATCGCGTTATAAGGGCCCCAAACTCCAGACATAGGCAAAATAAGGCCATCAGAGCTAGATCAAAGCATGCCAGTATTGCTTAGATATGGAATTACTATGGGAATGCTTTTGTACGTCTACCCAGTAGGAACGACTACACAACATGAACGCTGACGACTTCCCGACTCCGGATGTCGACGTGGAATCCGTCGATCCGGACATGCTGAAAGACCGTATCGATGCCGGCGAGGACGTCACGCTCCTCGACGCGCGTATGCAGTCGGACCACGAGGAGTGGCGCATCGACGGTGAGAACGTCACGTCAATCAACATCCCGTACTTCGAGTTCCTCGAGGACGACATCGACGAGGACGTCCTCGACCGGGTTCCCGACGACCGCGAAGTGACCGTCCTGTGCGCGAAGGGCGGCGCCAGCGAGTTCGTCGCGGGCACGCTCGCCGAGCGTGGCTACGACGTGAATCACCTCGAGGACGGGATGAACGGGTGGGCACGCATCTACGAGGCCGTCGAGGTCGAGCGCTACGACGGCGCCGGCACTCTCATCCAGTACCAGCGGCCCTCCTCGGGCTGTCTCGGCTACCTGCTGTACGACGACGGTGAGGCGGCGATCATCGACCCGCTGCGCGCGTTCACCGACCGATACCTCGACGACGCCGGCGACCTCGGTGTCGACCTGCAGTACGCACTCGACACGCACATCCACGCTGACCACATCTCGGGCGTGCGCGACCTCGACGATGAAGGCGTCGAGGGCGTCATCCCCGAGGCCGCCGTCGACCGCGGCGTCACGTACGCTGACGAGTTGACGACCGCGGCCGACGGCGGCAGCTTCTCGATCGGCGATGCGACGATCGAGACCGTCTCCACGCCCGGCCACACGACCGGGATGACCTCGTACCTCGTCGGCGACAGCCTGCTCGCGACCGGCGACGGGCTGTTCATCGAGAGCGTCGCCCGCCCCGATCTTGAAGAGGGCGACGACGGCGCTCCCGACGCCACGCGCATGCTCTACGAGTCCCTCCAAGAGCGCGTCTTCTCCCTGCCTGACGACACGCTCGTCGGTGGCGCGCACTTCAGTGATGCCGCCGGGCCCGCAGCGGACGGTACCTACACTGCACCGATCGGCGAGCTTGTCGACGAGATGGACGCGCTCACAATGGACGAGGACGAGTTCGTCGACCTGATCCTCTCGGACATGCCGCCGCGGCCGGCCAACTACGAGGACATCATCGCGACGAACCTCGGCCAGAACGCCGTCGACGACGAGGAAGCGTTCACACTAGAGCTCGGGCCGAACAACTGCGCCGCCAGCCAGGACTCCCTCGCGGGTGACTAACGACGCCGATGGTGATCGATCCACTTCCACTACAGGTTGCCGCCGAGCTGTTCCCAAACGGCATTAGCCGCTACGCTATCGGCGGACTGCTCGTCGGCCTCGGTGTCACTGTCATCTACCTCGGCACCGGCATCAGCGCCGGCGCAAGCACGTTTCTGGAGTCGACGCTGTCGTACGTCTCCGACCAGTCCCGCTTCCAGCAGTACGTCGCCTCCCGGGACTGGCGGCTCGTGTTCACATTCGGCATCGTCCTCGGCGCGGTCGTGTACGCCGTCGTCTACCAGGGCGGCGCGTGGACAACCAACGTCCAGCCGTGGCGACTGCTCGTCGGCGGCATCTTCGTCGGTATCGGCACGCGCGTCGGAAAGGGCTGTACGTCCGGCCATGGCGTCTGTGGTGTCGGCTCGGCGTCGAAGACGTCCATCGCAGGCGTCCTCACGTTCCTCACCGTCGCCATTGTGACCGCACAAGTAGTCGCCGCACTGGGGGTGAGCCCCTGATGAGTAACCGGCATCCCGCGTTCATGCCGTTGGTTCTCGTCGGCGGCCTCATCTTCGGGTTCGGGCTAGCGTATAGTCAGATGGCCCGGCCGGAAGTCGTCTTGAACTTCCTCCGGTTCGAGGACTTCGGACTGGTGTTCGTGATGTTCGGCGGCGCCGCCGTGACGGGCGTGACGTTCTTCGTCGCGCCGCGGCTTTTGGGCCGTGCGCCGCTGACCGGCGATAGCTTCGAGCGCCGCCTGAAGTCGTTCGACCGGAAAGTCCTCGTTGGCGGCGCCATCTTTGGCGTCGGCTGGGGGCTCTCCGGCATCTGTCCGGGTGCGGCGTACGCAAGCCTCGGCATCGGGAACATCACCATCCTATGGGCGCTCGCCGGGATGTTCCTCGGCGCGTACGCCCAGGGCTTCTGGCGGAGCCGCAGCCAGGCGCGTGACGCTGCTGCGACGGGCGCAGACTAACTCACTGTTTATGGACTCCGCTCTCATTGCCCTCTTCGTCGGTGCAGCGCTCGCCAGCCTGTTCATGGCGTGGGTCATCGGCGCCGGCTCGAGTGGGGCAACGCCATATGCGCCTGCCGTCGGCGCGAACGCTATCGCGACGATGCGGGCCGCGCTGCTCGTCGGTGTTTTCGGCTTCGCCGGTGCCGTCACCCAAGGCAGCAACGTCTCGGAAGCAATCGGAAGCGGCCTTGTCGGCGGCATCAGCCTGCCAATCGCCGGCGTCATCCTCGTGCTCGTGTTGGGCGCCGGCCTGATGGTGGTCGGCATCACAACCGGCTATCCGATCGCGACCGCGTTCACTGTGACCGGCGCCGTCATCGGTGTCGGCCTCGCCATGGGTGGCTCGCCCGTCTGGCCAAAGTACCGCCAGATTGTCGCCGTCTGGGTGTTAACGCCGTTCGTCGGCGGTGGTATCGCGTTCACCATCGCGAGTCTCCTCCCGCGCCCCGACATCCCCGAACGGTACAGCGTCCCGGCGCTCGCCGGGCTCATCGGCGCCGTCCTCGTGAACATTCAGTTCAGCTTTCTTGCCGAGAGAAGCACGGCGGGAACCGTCCGCGGGCTCGGACAGCAGGTGCTGGCAGTCGATGGGGTCACGTCAGCGGCCGGGATTACTGGCCTCGGGGCGCTGGCCGTCGCGGCGGTCGTCTGGTGGGACATTAGTCGCGACGAAACCGGCAGCCTGCGGCGCGTGCTACTCGCTCTCGGGTCGCTCGTGGCGTTCTCCGCAGGCGGCAGTCAGGTCGGGCTCGCCATTGGACCATTACTGCCGTTGCTCGACGAGGTCGGGATGGTCTCGACATTCACCGTGCTCGTCGGCGGCGGTCTCGGAATGCTCGTCGGTTCGTGGACGGAATCTCCACGGATGATCAAGTCGCTTGCACAGGACTATTCATCGCTGGGGCCGCGGCGCTCCATCTCGGCGCTCGTGCCATCGTTCCTGATCGCACAGCTGGCAGTGCTGCTTGGCGTTCCGGTCTCGTTCAACGAGATCGTCGTCAGCGGCATCATCGGGAGTGGCGCCGCTGTCGGGGGTCGGGAAGCAGTGAATGTCAGAAAGATTCTCCTGACAGTCGGGGCGTGGGCAGGGTCGTTCATCCTCTCGTTCGCGCTCGCGTATGCCGCTGGCGCGCTGTTGTTGTAGCACCGGACAATAGCGTTAGTCGGCGGCCTGTTCGGTTCGTCGACCGTTCTCGATGCTCAGTGGGTCGGTCGTCGAGGTCACGGTGACCAGCCGCAGAAACTGACCTGCGTTCGTGAGCAGCTTGTTCTCTGCCTTCCAGAGGAGTTCTTCGTACGTCGAGCGAGCGACGGGCGTCTGTCCGGCGAAGTCGCGGAGCGACGTCTTCCGGGGCTGTTCGTAGTATCCGCTTTCGAGGACGAACTGGAGGGCGCTAACTGCCGGTCAATGATGTCCTCGAGCAGTGGGCTCGCTGGCGCCAGCATACTATGCGGAATCTGTGTCTCCGAAATTGATGTTTTCGAGAGGAGTTCGATCTCTTTGTAGGAACGGAGCGATTCGAGCAGTTAGCGCACATCCTCGCTGCCGAAAACTCTCTCCCTCTCTTTCGACGGTATCTACGATTTCCCCCGGGACCTCACTTTTCTGTTTGCTTATTTGTGTCCTATGAATAAGTCATGAAATACTATCAGAAGTAGCATTGTGTAGTATATCCAAAACCGCTAACATACGACGTCGGTTACGAGTGCACGTGCAGAAAAGCATAATTCACACAAATCCGTCTCGAGTGGGTGGAACGTGGTAATGATCGACGCGCTGTCGCTCCCGCCGACCGTACAAGCGGCCGGACTGATCGGTGCTGTGTTGCTCGAAGCGATGGTTCTCCACGTCGGCTACGGCGTCGTTACGAACGCGCTCGGTCCGAACGTGAAGCGAGCCCTCGGAGGTGAGTGAGCTGTGGAACTGCTCGGGATGCGTCTGCTGCTCGTCGGATTCGGACTGCTCATTGGCATCCTCTTCGGTTTCTTCGGAATGGGTGGGTCGTTCCTTGTCACGCCCACCCTTCTCGTGATGGGGTACCCGTCGCGGGTCGCCGTTGGTAGCGGGCTCACGTTCGTGTTCGGCACGAGCGTCATCGGCGCGCTCCGACACCGCGAGCACGGCCACGTCGACTACAAACTCGCAGTCATCATGACCGTCGCGACGACGCTCGGCATCGAGATCGGCAAGCGCGTCGTCGACGCGCTCCATGCGGCAGGGAACGCCGACCTCGTCATCAGCGTCGCGTACGTCGGCCTGCTCGCAACAGTTGGCGTACTCATGCTACGTGACGCCCGCGCTACGGGGACGTCCTCAACGAGCGTCGACCTCTCAGACCGCGTAAAGGAGCTGGAGATCCTGCCGAGGTGACGCTCCGCGGTGATGTCCGCGTGTCCGCGAGTATCATCTTCGGTATCGGGCTAGTCGTCGGTGTCCTTTCCGGGCTCCTCGGCGTCGGCGGCGGCTTCCTGCTGATGCCCGCGATGATGTACGGAATGGGCGTGCCGGCTGTCATCGCCGTCGGGACGGATATCCGCCAGATTACGATTTCGGGGGCGTTCGGCGCGTTCGTCTACGCCCGGGATAGATTCGTCGCGATTCCCGTCGTGGCGACGTTGCTCGCCGGCAGCGCGCTCGGTGCGCGCATCGGCGCGGGCGTCTCGAACCTCGTCGACGAGGACGACATCAAGGGGTACTTCGCGACGATACTACTCGTAGGTAGAGTCGCTGTCGCCGCCAAACGCGTCGGCACCGCCTTAGACATCGGCGTACTCAACACTGTGAGTATCGTGCTCATCTTCGGCGCGACCGTCGTTGTGAGTGGTGCGATCCTGTTGGCTGCGGTGTGCCAGCTTCGCGCCGACAACACTGGCTTCTGGTGCCGCCTTTCGGCGACGTAACTCTCTACCGCGGAGTCCCATCATCGGTTCTCAGCCCACTATAGCACAAAATTGTGCAATCCATACAAAAATCTTATAATTGCACAGTCCCTACGACTCGGCGATACTAATG
Organism: Halobacterium sp. BOL4-2; assembly: GCF_016917835.2. Lineage (GTDB taxonomy): Archaea > Halobacteriota > Halobacteria > Halobacteriales > Halobacteriaceae > Halobacterium > Halobacterium salinarum. Next base: position 254,715 of record NZ_CP070335.2, read on the forward strand.
CCAGATTCAATGTCTGAACAACTCCGCAGTGACATGGAGTGCGAGGGGCTGTTGGAGTGCTTCCACGGCCTGAAAGAGCTCGATAAGGAGTGCTTCCCGGCGCTCGTCGAGGCCGAAGAACCGCTGACCGTCGACGAAATCGCCGATGCGGTTGATCGTGAACGGTCGACGGCCTACCGCGCCGTCCAGCGCCTGCTCCAGACCGGTTTCATCGAGAAAGACCAGATCAACTACGACCAGGGCGGCTACTACCATGTCTACTCGCCGACGGATCCCTCGAAGATAGCCGACGATATGCAGCGCCTGCTCAACGACTGGTACGCGAAGATGGGCCAGCTCATCCAGGAGTTCGAAACCAAGTATGAACAGTCCGAGACTGCGGCCCCGGCCGCCGAAAGCTGACGGTTCTCTCTTCTCTCTCCTTCGGGTGCTGATACTTCTCGGAAGCAGATTCATACGTGCTCCCCGCTTGATGGCGGACGACCGAGCTGCTCCGCAAGGCGGTCAATCTCATCCAATAGGTCCTGATCGGTAAGTCGGAATTTCCGATTTGGAGCGTAGCCAGCCTCACGAAGCGCCTCGTTCCAGCTCCCGAATTTGTTCTGGCAGACGCGCTAGGAGTATTCTACGTGCTCGCTCATCTCCTTTGCTGTCGGCGATTTTCCTAATTTGTCTGCGACACGCTGAATATCGTCGAGAATCACATCCGCGTCCGTTACGAGCTGGTCGCGGCGATGAACGGCTGTTACGTGGCCGCCCAGTTCGTTGGCGGTTGCAAATGACTCGCCACAGTAGTCACAAATATGCTCTGTCACGGCTTCGTCACCTCCCTCCGCGGTTCCCCCGTAATCCGTTATAAACTCTCGACTTCGTACTCAACTCCTGTTCCCAGTAGAGTTCGTAGAGGAGCGATTCGGCACGCCAGGGGTACTCTGAATCGGTCATAAGTCGGTGATGGGGAGTGGGACCCCCCGCACCCTTCTCGGGGGGCAATAAACACTACCGACCGGAATCGTACGTGAATCTCAGATCGGATTCGTCACCGACCGGAGCAGTTCAGTAGGTAGAATTGGTTACGGCGGGAGGTGGCGATCGTAGATATTCCGGCGATGCCCGACCGCCTCGACAATAATGATATCCTCGTCTCGGTCCCACGTGATGATTGCTCGGTAGTCGCCTGCGCGGAGCTTGTAGTACGGGTAGCCGGTGAGCTTTTCGAGGCGGTGAGAGGTCCAGTCTTTCGCCTCGTCGAGTTTCTTGACCAGTCGCTCTTGGGCTTCGGTGTCGAGTCCGTCCAGCAAATCGAGTGCTTTTGATGTCCACTCGGCCTTAGTCATCGATGCCCAGGCGGTCCTTCACGTCGTCTTGGGACACCGTCTCGCCCTGGTCTCGCTGTTCGCGGCTCTCTGCCAGGTGCTTGAGCGCTTCCTCGGACAGCTGCGTGGGGGGATTGACCGCATCCCGGAGGGCATCGCGAATGAACTCGGACTTGGTCGCGTAGCCACGCTCCTCCCAGACGTCGTCGACTTGTGCCAGCAGCGACTGCGGCACCCGGACGTTGATTTTCTCCATTTCGCCGTCGCCGCCCGCGTCACTGTCGGTGCTCATATGCTGTGATACGCTCGTATCACGTAAGTAGCTTCGGTTGAGTACTCTGGTGGGTGACCACATCGAGACTCCGATCGGGAGTGAGCCGCTGGTGTTCGGAGAGATTTAGAACGACAGCTTGGCCGTCGACGCGAAAGCCGACGTATTCGATGGGGTCATTGTGACGGTTAGCAAGCGCTTCGGCCTGGATTGCGTTCGACGTGGGGCGTCGTGCGTTCCCGTTCATCGGTTCGTCGCGGGAGTTGTCACCCCCGCACCCCTCGCGGGACGTAAAACAACATCTGCGGCCGCCGCATCCGCTTTCGCCGCCGAAGTCGGCAACGTATTTGGTTCTAGCAAGATACAGTCCAATTAGATTCGGATGGCTGTACTGGACGACCTCTCGGGGTTCGAGTTCGAGGACGTGATGGAGGACGTGTTCCGGAACCTCGGCTACGAGAACGTCCGGCAGGCCAAGCGGACAGCTGACGAGGGCCGGGACGTCTTGATGGAGGAAGTCGTCGACGGAACACGGCGGGCGATCGTCGTCGAGTGCAAGCACACGGGAACCGTCGGGCGGCCGGTCATCCAGAAGCTCCATTCAGCGATCGCGACGTTCGACTTCGACGGCCCAAAACGCGGCATGGTCGTCACGACCGGCCGGTTCACGAACCCGGCTCAGGAGTACGCCGACCGCCTCCAGCAAAACGACGATCCGCATCCAATCGAGTTACTCGACGGCGAGGACCTCCGGGAGATCGCCGACGAGATCGGTCTTGACCTCTACAACGGGCGCATCGAGATCCTCTGCGACGAGACGCTCCGCCCGTACGACCCGGCCGCCGACGTCGACGCGGCCGTCGCGGAGGCGTTTCGCGACATCGAGAACATCGAAGCCGCCGACCTTGCGGAACCACATTCTGCGGTGACGTTCCGCCCGGTGGTCGCGGTCACCGCGGACACGAACGCTGTCTTCGAGACGTCAGTAGGGGTCATCCACCGGATCAACGACCGGACCCGATTCGTCGTCCACGCCGAGCGCGGGCAGCCCCAGGTCGTCGACGAAGACGTCGGGACGCTGGTCACCGAGAACCTCCACGCGACGGTCGACCTCGATGTGGAGCAGTTCGCGGAGGTGTTCGACGACGTCGAGGAGCGCCGGTTCGGGCAGACCCAAACGGAGTACAAGGAGTGGGCCGTCGAGCGCCTCCAGCAGCACCACACGACGACGGTGACCTACACCGGCGACAACAACGTCACCTACAACAAGACGTGTGAGCCGAATCTTTCAGACATCTCGGTGCAATCGATTGAGCCGGTGTACCTCCCCGAGGTTCGGCACACCACCGACCTTCAGGAGTATACCTATCCTTACGAGTACTACGCAGCGGGTCCGTCCAGAGTGACCGCCGAGGACGGCATCCATCGGTGCGTCCACTGTGACACGAGCGGCGTCGACGAGCCGTACACGTATTGTCCGAACTGCGGGGCAATCGCCTGCTCCAGCCACATCAAAACGGAGCGGCTGAAAGGCGAGCCGGTGTGTACGGGGTGTGCGGTCACCGAGCGATTTGCGTTGAAGACGAAGTACTTCTACGACGAACAGAACCTCAAGGCGTTCCGCGAGGAGTACGCGGCGATGCCCCTCCACGAGAGAGCGATGGAGAACAAGCTACTGGCCGGAGGGAGTGTGGTCGCGACCCTGTTAATCGTCCTCGGCGTTCTCGTGATTGGCGGCATCATCTAACCTGAGCAACCTCTGCCTGCTGTGGACGCAGCTGTTACGACACTCCGTACTGCTCTTTGAGCGCCATATATTCCCCCTTCTTCGGGAGGATGACGGGCAGATCATCTGTCCTGTCGAAGTCTCCCTGAAGTGGTCGATACAACGCGTCCACAGTAGGTCCCAGGTCGTACCACTGTGCGGTCTCGACGAGTGTCTCCTGATCGACATCCTCCGCCTCGATCAGCAGCATCGAATAACTGACGCGCCGGGACCCGCTATCGAGAAGGAGCGTATGGCACACGACTTCAGCAGGCGTTAGGCCTTCGTCTGGAGCATACCAGAACGGAGGCTCGCCGGCGAGGAAAAACTGTAGACCATACTCTGCAAACCGGCCCAATCCGGTCATCTCCCAGTCCGGCGCTGCTTGGAGTGCGTCCGTATCCTCACCGGTCTGCACGCGAACGAGTGCTCGCTTTGGATCACACCACGCGATCGTGGCGCTGGGGGCGACTTCCCGGACTCGGGCTCGATGTTTGTGTTCTACGGCGGCCCGAGCGAACGCCAACAGCGGCGAGACCTCGTCCCGGAGGGCGTACTTCGGATCGCATCTGGAGAGTAAGGCCCGGTGCTTGAGCGGCGATAACGCGCTATGGACACCTTGTCGGGTGATTCCGAGCCGATCTGCGATATCAGCGATGTGTCGTGGTCTATCGAGATACCAACACACGCGGAGTGTGGCTGGGGAGAGCAGTTCCGTCCAGTCTACGTGGCTGAACTCCGACTGAAGCGTGCGATACGCTTCGGTGACGGGGTGTTCCGCGATGCGGACTCGACGCTGATTGCTGGGACCACGGGTTTCTGCGAGTAATCCCGCTGCGAGCAACTCATCGAGTACATCGTACAGATGTTCTCGTGAATACTCGGTTTGAGCCGCGAGTTCCTCCGGTGTCGCATCACGGCCGGTACTCAGCGCGTCAAGCACGGCGAGTCCGGCCTTCGTAATCATGTGTGTCCTTTTAAATCCTAATTATATAAATATGATTTGGGATTTTACTTGACGACCGCTTCGCCCCGGACCAATTCTGTGAGCGCGGCCTCGAGCGACCCGTGGAATTGCCAGTTTGCCCGTTCGAAAGCCTCGTCGGTCGGGCCGTCCCAGCGGGGGAATGCAGAGCGACCGCTCACTTTGACTGTCCACTCTGTCGGCTCGTCGAACGGGTTCTCCGTCGGGAGTTCCACGACGTAGAGATACTCCTCGTCGCCGTGAATGCCGTCATTTGGATCCTCGACACCGTGGCCCAGCAGGAACAGCGGCTGATCGAGGTGCTCCATGTTAGCCGGCTTAAGGAGATCCGCTGGCTGAGCCGCGTCGATCGTTCGCTCTGGGTCGCCATCCAGATAGAGGTCGACCGTCGAGAGCTTGTCGAGGAACATGAACGTCGCCGCTGTGTACCCCGGTCCGCGCTCGGCACGGGTCGCATCGAGAAGCGCTTTCAGCTGTGTGAGGTCCCGGAGAACGCTCCCCGGGTAGCCATCCGAATGCCGGTACACCTGCGCGACGCGGTCGGCGCTGCCATCTGTCTCACCAATCTGTTCGACTCGTTGGACGAATCGGAGTTGACTCCGTGTCGACATCGATACTCGCCGGCGCAGGAACAACACCACGCAGTCGTTGCGGGATTGCAATTCGCTACGCGAGATGTGATACCTCATCTGTTTCCTCTATATCTTCGAATTCATTACGTTCGACCGGTTCCCAGTCCTCCCCAGGTGCTGGACTCCACCAGTCGACCTTGTAGGTGCCCGGTGCGCCGAAGACCTTCACGCGCGCCGACCCATCAGGCAGGTCGCGGCGCAGTTTTTCATCAACGTGGAGGTTCCAGGTCGTGTCGGTATCGAAGCAGGCGAGCACGGCCTCCTCGTAGCCGCGTGTCTCTCGGGACTCTTGGAGTTCGACCTGGGTATTGCAGTTCTTGCAGAACACCCCCTCGAAGGGGATGTGAGTGAAGACCTCCTGCCCGCAGACGGGACACCAGAGGAACTCGAACAGTGCCTCACTGTGTCGGTCACGTACTTCGAGACTCATTGGTTGACTAACCCGGTCGTGCCGGGCCACCACCTCATGCCCGGCCGACAAACATCGCCCAGCGCTTACTCACTCACCGTTCGGTACCGTAGACGATGCGTGAGGGAGCTTCGTACCCACAATCGGGGCAGTCATACCACCGCTGGACTTTCGCCCCGTCTGCCGCCTTCTCGCCGACGCGAACGTCGACGTTCGGACACTTCGGACAGCTAAGGTCTGGAGCGGGACGCTCCCGGGGCTCGTCACGGAACGCCGTCGCGTCCTTCGTCTCGTACCCCCGCGACCACACCGGGTAGCCGTCGGCGATGATTGCTCCACGCCATTTGTACCGGGACGGGTCCGGGGCTCGATGCAGGACGGCTCGGGCACCGGTCTCGGTGTCTCGATAGGCGAGCGTCGGCGAGCGGCTCTCGCGTCGCCAGTTGGTGATGGGGGACATTCTTACTAGTGGACGTCAGCGGGCACGATCCAGAGTTCCTCACTACGCTGAGTGGGATATGCAGTTCCAAGAAGACGAAGTTTCGGTGTCGAGCCAAGAACAGCCTGGAACGGCACGCGGAACCCCGAAGAGATGAGCACCGAAGAAAAAGAAGAGTTCGGCATCAAGAAGGTTCTTCGGTCGGAAATAACTCATCAAGACGGAGAACTCCAAGCACAAACCACCACCGACGAAAAGGTATACATGGCGGAAAATCCGCCCCTGTCAGTCACCCATATGAGTACCGAGGAGAGTAGAGAACGCTGGGAATAACCTCCTCCGTATAACCAGCTATCGTTGGATGTCTCGCTGACTGAATTCCTTCTCTTGCGGTTTTGTATGGTGGTCCTGGTTACTCTGGACCGAGTGGTCCCATAGCCATATACAACAGCAGTAGAATGACCGCCCCGAGACCAGGAAGGAATACACTTGCCAGAAAGAGTGGCTCAAGCACTTCAGGTGGCCGCCAACCGAACACGACGACAACCACTAGGAATGCCGTTGAAAGCCAGAGTAACCATTGGACGGGATTCCGGAGCCGCGAATCGAAATCGATCTGCTCGCGAATCAACTGAACAACGCGGCTCATACGTTCTATTACTCTAACTTCCCACATCAAAGTTGTGATAAGAAAGCTGGACTGGAAGGTGACAGTCAAAGCTACAGTGTGGCCCGGTGCATTAACATCTCCTCGAGTACGTGTTCGCGGAAATCATCCAAGACGACCGTCCGCATATCCTGAATGCCACAACCTCGGTGGATGGAGTTATCCGCACTGTCATTTATAGCTGGGTTGGATGACTCGCTACACTTGAACCGTACTGAACGATAGTTTCGCTGACCGGGCTGGATGAAAAGACCATATTGAGACGACTATTAAGCAATGGAATTCTTCGATCCGTGTTGGTTAATCGGTAAGATCCTCCCTCGACTATTCGAGGCCGGGACCGTAGCGATCTCACTATAATTAAACAATTCACAAAGGATGCTTTGCAACATAAAATAGCAAATGGTGAACGCCTCACCAAGCGTGGTGTTCGGACTTGTGAAACCTCTGGTAAAATCAAGGCTGCAGATGCGTATATTGGTTTTGTAGGTCCTGGCTGTGGGAACCGTCATCAACAACTAAAATGGGAAGGCGGTTTCAATGACGGAGATAGCGGGTCTGTGGCATATCAGAAAATCGGATCTGCAAATGATACGGTAGGAATAGCAGGAACATGTAACTGAACCGACCCAAACCCCGTTGATCCAAATATATTCGACACGAAAAAGTACGAAATCAAACAAAGAGCGACCTCGCCGATGGAAAAAGCGTAGTGAGGCGATTCACAATCTGGGATGAGGAGGGTCGTTGTGCACAGACGTCACCTCCTCACTCCTCTCGAAAAATAGTCTCGATAAGCCGCTGCAGTCAGGCGATTCCGCTCTTAGCTAAAGACGAATGATCTACACGTATAAGAAGACAAAGTCCGTGGTATGAATCTCCGGTCACGGCTCCCGGAATCGTTTATCCTGAAGTACTACGGATACTCGATGGCTCGTTCGGCACACTTCTCAGTGGCCGTGTGGGTCGTGTTCCTTACATCCCGTGGGATCGACTTCTCACAGGTCGGGTTCCTTGACGGTGCGTTCTCGCTCGCACTGATCGCCTTCGAGGTTCCGACCGGGTACATCGGTGATCGGATCGGTCGGCGAAACAGCATCCTCGTGAGTATCGTTGTCTCGGCAGTCGCGTCTATCGGATTCGCCTTCTCGCACTCGTTCCCATTATTCGTCACGGTGTACGTCGGCCTCGCGGTCGCACAGACCTTCCGCTCCGGGACCGACACGGCATGGTTCTACGACGCACTCGGGGAACGACTTACCGAGTAGCGGTTCACCCACGTCAAGGGTCAAGCGAACGCGCTCGGATACGTCATGACGGCGCTCGCGGCGGTAGTGGGTGGATACGTCGGAAATATCAACCTCGCGTACCCGTGGATCATGGAGGGTGTCGCCTACCTGATCGGAATTCCCCTCGTGTTGAGTTTCCCGGAGACTGACATCACGGACGATGAGGGAAGTCGTTCCGGCTGCTCGACGCACTGCCGGCGATCAAAGAACAACTTCCGAAGCGACCGCTCCGGTCGTTCATCCTCTACACCGGCGTCTTGTACGGTGTCGCCGGCGCGATCAACTTCTTCGTCCAGCCGATCAGTGTGGACTTCAGCTTCAATCCGGACACGCTCGGGTGGCTGTTCGCCGGATTCACGCTCCTCTCGGCGGCGGTGAGTTACAACAGCGGGTGGATCAGGAGTCGGTTCGGTGTCGAACAGTGGTTCCGAGCTGCTCCGCTCGTGCTTGGGCCACGCTTCATACGCAAGTCCAACTACGAGCGGCTCAACCTCTGCTAGATACGCTGGGTAGCCGTACGGTCCCGGGTACGCTTCTGGATCCCAGCCGCGAATCCAGAGATACGTCTGCTCTTTGAGTTGGCTACCAACTCTGGACTCGAGGCGAATTTTATTCGAGCTTTGGGGGAGGCAAGTCGATAGTGCCACCTCCTGGCTTGAACAGGCGTTCCACGGCGATGGGCCGTGGGAAGGAGACAGCGATCACGGAGATTGTTCGAACTGCTAGAGCCTGGATAACCCCCACACTGGTAGTAAAAGCTTAAGATTGAGTGGTTCCAACAATAATTCATGCAAACAGAAACCGAGAAACGAGTCGTACGAATTGGTGGTCTGCTCCTCGTTCCAGTACTCGCATTTGTACTGTTCGTAGGAGCGGAAACCTTCGACGGAGGCATCGTCGGTACAGCTCTCATCGTGGCTGTCCCGATGGTCGTCTACGCAGCAGGCCTCCATTTCGTTCTGAAGGGGGTTTCAGATCAAACGAACGGACAAGACGCTAGTCCCACCTGATGTTCGCCTTCGTACACCGGACAAATAGCCGTGGCGGGGGCTGCTCCTGACGCTCCGATGCTCCCTGCTCGTCCCCAGTCCGGTCACGGGCGGCACTGAGAAGCCGCTCGCGAACAGAAGACTGACTACAGCAGTTCCCGACAGCGGTAGAGCCGATTGCTGGAATACCGATATCGCTCGACCGGCCGGCGTACTTGGTAGAACCCCCAGCTAAGAGATTGTACTACTCAGTCGCGAGTTCGTCGTATATTCCCTCGTGCTCGTCAAGGTCTTGGCGGCCGAGGAACCGGATGAGATACTGCCGTGCCTCTTCAGGGGTCATCTCATCGGGAATCTCGGGGTGGTCACTTTCAGCGGCCATCGTTACTCTTCACTAGGGGGGTCGTCGTCATAATCGTTCGGTTCGTTGGATCCCTGATCGACTGTGTCGTGGTCCGCCGGTAGCTGGTCTGTGCCTTCAATTCGTGCCAGCCACAGGTTGATGGTCGCCCCGTATTCCGGCGCCAGCGGCTCTGTGTGCGCTTGTAGATACTCGGTCACATCGTCCTCATCGACACTGCCCTCATCTGTCGCGAGCGCCTTCAGGATCTCTTTGACCTCCCGATCGTAGTCAAAGCGGCGGCCATTCAGCGCGTAGAAAATTCGGGTCGACATGAGAGCCGTTCGCTTGTTGCCATCGACGAATGGATGATTCGCCGCAGTGAGCCGCAACAGCTGAAATGCCTTTTCGTGAAGCGACTCGGGAACCTGGCCGAAATGGCCTTCCTGAATATGTTCAACCGTGTGTTCAATATCGCCTGGCGAGGCGACACCAGCGGTTGTCTCCGCATTTGACTCCACGATCAACTCGTGGATGTCACGGATATCAGCAGCCGATAGATAGCTGATTGATTCCGGATCCGCATCCATTGTCGATATCCTCTGTTACAACACTTATCTAACCCTTGCTTTTTCGAGATGCCGCTCGTGTCTGTGTAGTGCTCTTGATGCCGACTCGTTGTTCACCGTCCAACTGGTGTAGTGTGTCTCGATGGTTCCGAACCGTTGTCGTTGAGATGTTAGCCGCTCCCGAAACCTCGGATTGCGTCAGCCATCGCCCCTCCTCGCGACCGGCCTTGTAGAGGCAGGCCGCTGCGAACCCGGCCGGATGGACGCCCGTTGTAACGCCGCGCTCCTCGGCCTGCTCTGCGAGCTTTCGGGCCCGCTGCCGGATCTCGTCCGGACACTCGAGGTCTGAGGCGAGGCGCGGTACGAACATGCCGGGGGAGACGGGTTCAGCGGGAAGGCCCAGCCATTCGTTCAACGTTTTGTACGCGTTCGTGACCCGTGACTCCGCGACGCGGGCCATCTCGCTGACGTTGTCCACTAACCGCGAGCGACCGTTACACCGGCAGGCCCCGTAGACGCTGGCCGCGGTGATGGCCTCGATGGATCTGCCACGAAGCAGATCCTCGTTCTGGGTGCTCCGGAAGAGCTGACACGCCTGGTCGCGAACCGAATTGGAGAGTTCGAGGGCACTCGCCAACCGACGCACCTCGCCCAGCTCGTGGGCGAGATTCCGTTCTGCTTTCGACCGCCACCGACCCCGGGTCTGCTCACGGCGCATCCGCGCGAGTCGCCGTCGCTTCTGCCAAGAGAGTTCGTTCCCCTTCGCGTCGGTGCCGCGACCGATTTCCATCGACAGTCCGCGATCGTGGCGAGCCGCCGTGAGTGGGGCACCCGTTCGTTCGCACTCCTCGTCGTCGTACGCCCGCCACTCTGGCCCGTGGTCGATTCGCTGTTCGTCGATGACCAGGCCACAGTCCTCGCAGACCGTTTCGACCGCGTTCGTGGTGACCCGGCCGTCGCACTCGGGACACCGGTTCGCACTCGATTCCGTTCGGACGTCTTCGTCGAAGCCAGTTTCGTAGATGTCTCTGGTTGCCATCGTTCTCACCGTGATCGGGGAACCCGCCAGCACGGCGAACCCCTCACCCATTCGTCTTTAGTTAAGACTCACACCTCGGTTGTGTAGCGGTAGCGAGCGTCTCTTGTAAGATCGGTCGTTGCTTGTGGATCTTCTGTGCGTCCTCGATCAGCCGCTCCAACAGCGGCGGTGGCGAATAACCGAGGTGCTCACCGAGTTCGTGGAGGATGAGCTGGGCGTGCGACCGGAAGGTCGCCGCCCAGCGTTCCGGTGGAAACACGAGCTCATCATCCGCCTGCTCGGTGACCAGATCCAACAGATCACGGCTCACAAGCAGTGACAGCAACGCTGCGTACAGCAAGATCTTCACCACGTGCTCGTTGCTCGTGTCGAACTCGTCCAGGTCGTACTGCGTCTTCAACTCACGGAACAGCAACTCCACTTCCCACCGACACCGGTAGATCTGCGCTAAATCCGCCGGAAAGAACTCCTCTCGCGACAGATTTGTCACGTATAGATGGTAGTCGTCGGCGTCCTCGTCGCGGACGCCGACGACGCGGAACCGCTTCGTATCCAGCGACCGCGTCCCGTTGTACGGCCCGCGCTTGAACTCGACTTCGACTTCCACATCGATGTACGTCCGGTCGAGATCGTCGAGCACATCACGGAGTTGCTTGCCCTCCAAGGGAATGGCGCGGCCGCGCCATTCCCGTAATTCATCCGTAATCACCGGATTCGCGTTCTGTTTCAGCCGGCTCACGAAGGAGCCGCCGTTCTCGTCGATCCGCGCAAACCGTCGGTACTTGAAGTACGCGAGGTCGAACAATACGAGGCGGTTCTCAAGCCACGACCCTGTCTTGAACAGCGTGCTGTCGTGTGCTTTCTCGTCGGTAACGTCGATCCGTTCAATCGTCTGTTCAGTGGCATTGTGGAGCAGGTGGAGCTTCGCTCCAGCCTGCTCCTCGTGGCGGGCTTCGAACTGATCAGCGAGAAACTCGTGTAACCGCAACACCGTTCCATCAGCGATCATTACATCACTGAATCGGTCGATGTCAACGTCAACAGTGTCGGGAACAGCGACCTCGTCGAGACCGTGCTCGACGAGGTCGCGGAAGTACTCCGCGAGCGTCGGCGTCAACCGCTGATAGAACCCACCCGGTGAGATCGGCTCGTCAGCTGTGGAGTTGTAGCTGCGTCGAAACCCTGCGAGTGTTCGGCGTTCGCCTGCGGCGAAGCCGAACACGAATGCCCAGACGAAGACGGGAATCTGGAGCTTGCGGTCGCGTTCGACCACGCCGAGTTCCTCGGCGTGCTCTTCGAGGAACTCGGAGGGAAACAGTGTAGTGAGCCGACGCATAATCCGTGATGAGGAGGTTTCGTTGTGCACACTCGACACCTCCTCATTCCTTCCGAAAAGTAGCCTCGATAAGCCGCCACTGTCACGCGGTTCGTCTCCTAACTAAAGACGGATGCTGACTCACTTTCCCAGGCAATCCACGACCAGCTTCTGGAACTTCTTCAGGGAGGAGAACTCGACGGGGAACCCACCGAAGACGAGATCGCGGAAGCTACCAGCGAGGTCATTGAGGCTGTTGGGGATAGTATGTACCAGCAGGTCCGCGAGGATGACGAGGGATTGCGACGGCTCTATGAAACCAAGGCAGAATTTCAACGCGGGATCGAAGATCGCTGGGAGGAACCTTTGGAATTGCTTGAACGGTTCATTATCTGGTCGCAGGAAACGGGTGATACAATTAACCCGGAATATCGGCTCTAGGCAGCTCAGGAACAGGACTTCGTCTTTGACGCTCTAACTCGACTTCACGCACGGGCAGTACAGGTCGCGATGGAGATCCACCACCTGCTCAAAGGCGGATTTGCTGATGGAGCCTTTGCCCGGTGGCGGTCCCTGGGTCGGTCCGGCACCCGGCAAAAAAGAGGGTTGCCTCGACTGGGTATACTTCCCACCACCGACCGCGCTCTGGGAATTCGATCCTGCTCCAGCGACCGTCAGTCCCAGTCTCTGTCCACGAAGAATCAGCGCTGGCACGGCCGTGCTAGTCGTCGCAGAATGCGCTTCCCGTTCGAACGGACGAACGCAAGGCCACCGACTTTCGACTCGTCGAGGGCGTACCTTTTCGCAGTATCGCTCGTGTCAGTATCGACTGGATAGATGATCCCGTCGTCAGTACCGAAATCGAGCACTTCACGGATGCGTGACTCGGTCAAATCGCACGCATCGGCGAGTTCGGTGACAGTTTTCGGGCCCTGTTTCAGCTCTTCGATGACGAGGTGAGCGTGGTTCATCACCAGCATTACCTCGCTGGCGTTCATATCGCCAGGTTCGTCGCTACTAGTGCTATCGGCGAAGTCCGCGCGGGCATCGAAGAGGAACCAGACGCCGATCAGCGCGGTCAGCGCCGGGAACCATACTGGACCGCCTGTTCCGGTGGTCGCAGTGAGTTCCCAGCCGAGCCACGCGAGACTGGCGACCGTGATGAACGCGCCAAGGCCAACGCCGACCCAGCGGCCATCGACAGTCGGCGTTTCTCTGAGAATCGAGATCGCCTCCACGAACGCGAGGCCAAAAGCGATGACGAGTACTGTCCCGACATCATTCGTGACGCCATAGACGAGGGCGAGAAACGCGACGAGCGAGAGCACGTATCGGGTCGTGAGCTGTTCGCGGGCGGTGCGACTGAGACTGGAGCCCATACGTGCACCACAGTCAGGAGTCCTATTATGATACTGGTCAAAGACGTTCTCACTAGCCGGGAGAGTTTGCGGGATATCAAGCGGTGAAGACCGCTTCGGCTCTGTTAAAATCCCCAGGAAAGATACATTTTGACCGCCTGTGGTCAGTACAGGTGAATCACGGATCGCTCAATACATACGTCGTAGCGAACAGAATGCTGGAAGAGACCCCTTCTATCGTAGACCTACCCGAGAGGAATATAGCTGTCAAGAGACACCTAAGCGGGAGGAACACAATGAGTGAACGATCCCAAACCAGTTGGTGAGGTTCTAGCCATGGATCCGTCCGTGGAACTCGCTCACGAACCGCTCTCAGGGATCTCGGTAAGCTCGTTCGAACCCTTTCGTGTCGGTCAAGCGCCGAATTTCAATGGTCTCTCCCGTTGCCCGCTCAATTTGGAGGATGAGGTCCTTGTCGGGCAGTCCGAGCGACGAGCGCCACAGCGGTGTCGGATCGGTCGCCGAAACGGAGCGAATATCCTCCACAGGAGCGACCCATTGTACCGTGTTAAGGTACGTGTCATAAGCAACGATACCATTGTCGTAGAGACGATACTCAACGTGGCTCTCCCCGATCCACATGACGAGCGCCGACGCAGGTAGGATGAGGAACACGGGAAGCAGGACAACCATCACAAGGACGAGCCAGACAGCGCGAGCCGAGATCGCGAGTATCCCGGAAAGTAGCATGACTGAGAATCCAGCGTCGAGTGCGTAAGCGAAGCCGCCACCGAAGGCATGCTGGCGCACGCCTCGTTTGTCATGAGCGAAAGTTGTGTATGGCTGTCCACGGGGAGCCGAAACCGGGCGGTCTACCGCGTCGCCCTCGATTACTGGGAACCACGGTCCGAGACCAGCTTGCCGGCAGTCGAAGAGCACCCACGGTGCGGCTACGGCCATCGCTGCGACCATCGTCGTGGCAGGGGTAGATACCGCCGAGAGGACGGCAACAGCGCCACCTGAGAGGAGAGCAACCAAGAGGAGGCTGCGGTTACGACGGATCCGCCGTGACGACGCGGTTTCGTAGACTCCTGCCGACTCACGCGCCTGAATGAAGACAAAGTGCTTCGCGGCGATGATGCCAATTCCTGGTATGGCAAGTACACTGAGCGTGCCCGAGGGGGAGAACAACCATACCGGAAACGCCACGACAAGCAATGGGTAGAGGATAACACAACTTTCGACGACATACGGAATATTCCGTGGATACACCGGCGGCATTGAACCCGGAACTGGGACCCGACCGCGCTTGTCCACGACCGCATCGTGGAGATCTTTAAAGAGATTGTACGGGTCCGTCGCAGGAGGAGAGCCGGTCTGGGGGCGGCCAGCGGCCAAGCGTTCGTAGAGGATACGGATCATGGTGAGGGCTGCGTCTATGATGAAGAGACACGCCACAGTCAAGCGACTTCCAGAAAGTGTAGCGATAGCGACGACCACGAGATGCGAGGCGAAAATGAATTCGAGGGGACAAGTTCGGTCCATCAGAGGCCTGATGTTCGCAGAGCGAATATGTGTAACTATTTGCTTAGTGGGGAATATATTCTCCGGCTCACACCTGTTATTTCTATCCAGTGGCTCTGTTGAAACTCTATCCTTCTGACACATTCTTTCCTGTAACATCTAGTCGCTGAAGAGTGCGGAGTACTGCTACCGTTGAGCAATCGCAGCAGCGGTAACCATCACCAACCATGTGCCGATTGCAAGCACCCACGCACCCGGGCTACTAATGTAGGTCAGAGCTTCCTCTGTTGGGTACAGAATGAACACCCACGGTGGGAGACCGATTACGATACAGGCGAGAAACAGAGCAGAATACCGAGCCAGTTCGCTATCAAAATAATCCACAACCACTCTATTAGAGACTTGTCAGGGAGTATTGTTAAGCCTTCCTGGCAGGTGAGTCCCCTGTACGGACCAGAACCCAGGTCAGATATATCACTTTCTGATTATTTCAACAAAGCCGAATTCTTCAAACAGCCCTCAGTAACGGTGTGACCGATACAGAGGGTCCAGACAGTACGACGATAGCCCTCCCTGTCGTGGCGGACGCCTCTTTCCATCCGTGGAATGATCTCATCGAGGAGGAGGTCGACCTACTCGCGCTTGACGATGAACTGATCCCGAAGCGGCGTCAGGATTGTCTTTGTATTATTGATGCCTCGTACGCCCCAAATGTACTGATCGCTCCGGTCCTCATTGGGCTCGAGACTGGATACATGGCAGTTCACGTCGTGAGTATCACAGTACGCACAAAGTGCCTGCATCAAATGATCACGATACGTCTCGGTGACCTCGATCCTCGGCTGAAGTCGATGGTCGACTCGATACTCACTATTCTGGTTTACTTTCACGCCAATCCATCCTTCTGCGTCAAGGGTTCCAGTCAACTGTTCGTGGGTGATTCGGAGCATTGGTGCAAGTTCAAAGCCGGTGCTGTACCGCTCTCGGTCGGCAATTGCGATGCGGATACAGCCTTCGCCGTCGAAGACGCCAGGGAACCACGCATCGAAATCGTGGGTCTCGGGTGAACTGTTGGACATCGCGCTGCGCCCATCGGTGACGCGGATAAACTCTCCTTGCGACTCATCGGTCACCCAGAGGAGGCCATCTCACCCCCCATCATACACCACGGTCGTGGCTGCGCGCGCAGCGAAGCGAGCACGGAGCGGAGGGTGGGGCGGTGGGGTCTGGGTCGGCCCGGCCCACAGCAAAAAAGAGGTTGCGTCAGTTGGCTATGCTTCCCACCAGCGGCCGCGCTCGGGGAAGTGAACTGTGCTCCAGCCGGTCAGAGCCACCGAGACGCGTCCGTTGTACCAATTCTTCGCCGCTCCGTGAATACGAACGTGCTCGCCCTCCTCAATCCAGGGTTGTTCGCTCGCAACCCAGCTGGTGAACTTCGTTTTTCCGCTCTCGTCCTCGATGAGTCCCACTTGAGAAATGGCTGCACTCGACGGTTTCCACAACCGGGTCACAGTACCTTCGATGCTCACTTCTTTACGATTGACGTCCTCGAGCTTCCCGATGGGAATCACCGTCCCAGGTGCCGTCTGCAACTCCTCGAACACGCCGACGACCGCACTCGTCACGTCCTTCCCACCGACGACGGCTTCACCCAGCCGCCGACCAATCGCCGCTCGCGACCAGCCATCCAGCTTTTCAGCCAACCGCATCGACTGCTTGTTCACCGCCGCCAACTGCTCCTGCGTGAGCTCCGCTCGGGGATCATCTCGTTCGGGGTCGGCCATCGGGTCCACGCTCGCAGCCCGTGTCTGGAACTCAGCACGCCGCACAGCGCTCCGCTTCGCTGCAATATCTCGCGTGCGCTGCTCCCGACCGTCCTGCGTTCCCAGCTCGGCCTGGGCACTGATGCGCTCCAGTTCGGCTTCCCGCGCCCGAATGCGCTCCTCCTGTTCGAGGGTGACGCCGTGAATCCGGTCTTCGCTCGTGTCCGCGATCCCGTCCGGGTGGTTCGCATCCACCTTCGCCTGGGTCTCCTGTTCGACCGCCGCCTCGAACTCCGGCGTCTCGTCGACGACCGGGAACCCGTCTTCATCGGCCGCCTGCTCGCCCGCGTTCTCGAATGCCTGTTCATCGACCGAAACGACCTTTCCGCTAGCGTTGTTACTAGACATTGGGTACTCACCGTACCTGTGAAGGCGCTCACGCGCCGCCACCGCGATGCTCCTACATCGCGGTTTTCCGACGACAACGACCGACAGAACCATCTGCGCGCTCTCGCTCGCGCCTTCGCGAGCGCCCTACCGGGCGCGAGCGAGAGCGCGCCTACATGAGGTGATCCCCAACCAGCACCGCGCGCCGACCCGCCCGGAGCAAGCGGCCAGCGCATTCCCCGTTCGCCGCGACGCAACCACGTCCGTCGCGGGCGGCTTCGCCGAGGTCCGCAGGACCCGAACGGGTGAAGCGCTGGCGTCGAGGGCACATGCACTTTAGCCCGGAACGCCGAGCTTGCTCGGCGCAGCCCGGAATGGTCGGTCGCGAGCGACGCGGAGGTCCCGCGAACGGAGTGAGCGGGACGCCGGTGAGCATAGCTCACCGGAAGGCGGCAGCGGCGAGCGGGGCGGGCCGATACGTACACACCTGTCCAGCCGACCACGTCGCCCGATGAGCAATCAACAGTCCTGTCGAACTCGGAAAGGGCGAGACCGCTTCGGTTACCGG
This sequence comes from Halobacterium sp. BOL4-2, assembly GCF_016917835.2. Lineage (GTDB taxonomy): Archaea > Halobacteriota > Halobacteria > Halobacteriales > Halobacteriaceae > Halobacterium > Halobacterium salinarum. Next base: position 272,340 of record NZ_CP070335.2, read on the forward strand.
GAGACGATGTCTCCCGAACCCACGGCGCTTCGCGCCGTGAACGTCCCCCAACCCCGCAAGCACCGCAGGCACGAGGCGCGCAGCGGCGTCCTCGTGAGCGACGCGAACGAGGGCCAGCGAGACGTAGTCTCGCGCGGTCGCGGGACGTCGAGCGGCGGAGGGCTTTCAGAGATTGTGTTTCAATCGTCATGCTGCGCGTTCAATTCTGTCAGGAACTGGCTGGCTGCTGTCCCGATACGAACACCGTCGACGTTGTGCATCTCGAGGTCGTGCGTGGCAGTCCGAAAGGGGTAGTGGTCGACGAGGACGCGCTGAATAACGGTTCGGACAGGATCGGTCCCGTACCGATCGACGACAGTCGCCATCATCTCGTCGAGATGCGCGTCCCGGTGCTCCGTCCGGGGGTGCTGTGCGCGTTCGAGGACGAGTTCGACCACGTCGTCAACTGATGCGTGCTCGGGATCCCCCGTTTGCTCACGAACGTCGTAGAGAGCGTCGTTATCGGGCATTCCTGTTCACTCCGAAGTATCCTTCTCGGTGTCAGGGCTCCTCGAACAACGATCGGGCCCGTTGCACGTAGCTGTTTGCGTCCCAGCTACGGGCGTCGCTGATTGCATCGAGGAGTACCCGCGCATCAGCAGCAGATAGGTGTTCAGTTCGAACGAGAACCGAGAGCAGCGTCGGTGTCGTGACGAGTCGGGTATCAGCGAGTGAGGCGTGGATCAAGCCAAGTTGATTGAACTCGTCACAGAGGAAGAGCGCAGCCTCGAGATCGTTCGCGAGGGTGACTGCCGCGTTTTCGCCGTCATCGAGCGGAAACTCGGCATCGAGGTCCACCGACTGTGTCGTGAATGCATCCACCCGGTCAAGGACGGCGGACGCCGCGTGTCCATGGACGTCATCGTAGGAGGCGATCTCTCGGAGCTCATCGATGACCGTCGTTGGGACGACGACCTTGTACCGGGAGAGACAGAGTGCGAGTGGATCGGGGTCGTTGTCAGCAACGATGCCGAGACTCACGAGGGCGGAGGCGTCTGCGATACACCGCGACATCTATGCGTCGGCGACCTCGTCGATGAAGTCCTCGTCCAGTTGCTGTTTCAACACGCGGATGTTTGCCGCTTCTTCGGCGCTGACGAGGGCTTTGAGCTGCTCGAAGCTGATCTCGTCGTCATAATAAGCGGCGGCGATCTCCTGGGTGAGTGTGTCGTCATGAGCGGCGTCTTGGAGGTACTCCCGAAGCGCGGTCACGAGGACATCTGTTCGGTCTTCCCCGAGGACTGCGGCCAGTGCGTCGGCCCGATCGATGAGCCGATCGGGGGCCCGAAACTGCACGCGCTTCTTCTCGGTGCTCATAATGTGTACAATGTGAGCCAGCCCACTTAGCCGTTTTCGTGTGTACGATGTGAGCCAAGTTCGAACAAGTATCACTCGGCCACGAGATGCTCCGTGAGGTCACGCGTCCAGTACGTCGCGAGCCCACCAGGGCTACAGCGAGCACACAGTTGCAACGGGCCTTCCAGATGCCCCAGTTCAACGCGGAACCGCGTCAGTGCCGCGAGCGTGTCGACGACCAGCCCACAGCCGTCACAAGCGTAGTCATCGCGCTCGTCGGGATTCGGCTCCGTCTGAATCGCGCAGTCGACGCAGATCGGGTGGGTGACCCGGTCGTCCTGGCCCCACGTATGCGCCTCGCCAGCCTCGGCGCCGGGCGGGGCGTCGCAGAACGCACAGCCAACGAGCGTCTGCTGCATCACTCGTCCCCAGCGTCGGCGTCGCGGCCGGCCGTCCAGCCGCGGTGGAAGACGGCCAGCTGCGTCGATGAGTCGAATGCGGCGCCGCTCGGCTCGTGGGCCAGGACACGGTCTTCGGGAACGGGTGTAACGATGTCCGCGTCGACGAGGTCGCTAACCAGGCGCTGGGCCGTCGCGTCGTCGATGTCCGCCGTGTCGACGCCGGCGGCGTCGCGGTCCTGGGCGAACTGTTCCTTCTCGAACTGTTCGTGGTCGGCACTCGTGTCGTCGTGCGGATCGGGACCAGGCATGGTAAGTCACGCCGCGCACGCTGTCGCGCGCTGCACGCCTCCCGGCGCCGACAAACAGTCAGGAGTGACAGCGTCAGTCCGGTCGCGGGTCGCGATAGCCGATGACGGCGACGTCGTCGATGAACAGGACGCCCTTCATGAAGTCGAGTTTGGTCAGGCTGTGCTGGTAGAGGTTATGCCGGCCAAGGTAGTTCACCGGCACCACCAGACAGCCGAACTCGATTTTCGGCCGACCGTCCTTCTGGGTGCGGTACCCTTTCTGGAACTTGAGGAGGTCGTCGCTGACGTTCTTCCGCTCGCTTTTCTCAACCTCGATGGCGATGCGAGCGTTGGCGTCATAGAGGTCGACGCTGTAGTTAAACCCCTGATGCGACCAGAGCTTGCAGTTTGGGTTGTAGCCGCCGGCGGCGTCCCCTTCGTACTCGTACTGCGAGAGCCCGTCAGCGATTTCGGCATCGAACGCCCCGACCTCCGTGTGCTTCGTCGAGCCGTCGAAGACGCTTGTCGGGACGGCTTCGACGGCCGCCTGAATCGACGCCACCGACTCATCCGGAAACACCTCGGACGAGGTTTGGGTCCGGCGCCCGCTTAGTTTGGGGACCTCCTCGACGACGACCATACTCACTCTCGAGGAGTAGCGGCCGGATAAAACCCGTCGCGACGGCCATTCGAGTCGACCGGCCGCCAGGCTTCACTCACTCGAGTATCAGGGCGGTGGGCGGGGGTGAGGGAGTGTACCCAGCCTCAATGTTAACCAACACGGTGCCGGTTTGGGCCGGGACTATTGGTTAAGACTAGCCGCTATAGAGTTCGGAGCTCTCGAACTGGCTTCACGACGAAGGTGTCTGGCTCGCTGGCTGCTCCCTCACCTGATCGTCCCGCCGTCGTCGAGGGCGACTGTGTGAGTTGGGCGATGAGCTCGTCGCGAACGTTCCGTCGAGGAACGGTGGTCTCGTGCCAGCCCAGCCGGTCGTCGAAGTGCCGTTTCTGGAACTGCTCGCCGACCTCGTCGGCGACGACGTACTGCGTCCGCGTCGACTGCCCGACCTGCCGTGAGACGAAGACGGCGCCGCTCGGCTCGTGTGTGAGCTCGACGAGAGTACACTCCACGAGGGCAACGACCGACGCGTGATCCCGGTCGGTCGAGACCACCACCTCAAGGTCTGCCCACGACACCTGGTCGTCGGGGATAGTTTCTGCGTGATGCGCTGACTGTGTCTCGCTGCGTCGTTCCGAAGCCATCGTCTATCGGGGGGACCTGATGCGCCCCACCACCCCCTCGCGGGGGCAACAGACACCACCGGAACGCACCCGCTCAATCTATGCACTAAATCTGATACTTCCGTAGTTCCGCTAACTCTGTGACGGCCCCTCGGCCTGAGAGAGCCGGCGGCCTTCGTACACTGCATATCGCCTCTTTCTTTGGACGAAATCCGCGATATGCAAGACGTTATGACGGTCTCAAATCTCAGAAGAACCCCGTCGGGCTGATTTGAGGGCGTAGAAAATACCTCGACGAGTTCAGGAATAATCCCGTGATCTCTAAAATTGCTCGACGACAGGGTAACGATGGCAATATCGGGCGTATCTGGATTACTCCGGTTCGATAGGTCACCTGTTCTGAGATCCTCGAGGTCTCCCAGCGAGGCACTTCGAATCGAGAAAAACCCCGATTCCCTCGATACTGGTCGTGTTAGCCGTTAAAATTGCTCGACGAGGATTCTACACAATCTGGTTCTGTTCTACAATCTAATACTAGAAAAACTGAGGTGTGGCTCTTTGAATATTCGTGATTAGCTGTTAGTCGTCGGGATTGAACTCGTCGAACAGGTCTACAACGCGCTGTTCGATATCGTCCCGAATCTCCCGAACCTGTTCCATCTCTTGACCATCGGGATCGTCGAGCGCCCAGTCACGGACATCGACCGTTTCTGCATCGAGTTCGAGCGTCGAGCACCCCATAGTCGCGACGATGTCGCACGATTCCAGTTCATCAGTCGAGACTTCTCGCGGCGTTCGCTCGGAGAGGTCGAATCCTTCCTCACCCATTACTTCGACCACTTCCTCGTGAACGTGGTCGGCTGGATGGGTCCCTCCAGTAAGAATTTCGACGCTATCCTCGAGATCACGTCGTTCTCGCTCTCGTTCCGCAAACGCTGTCGACATCTGGCTGCGCCCAGCGTTCTGTACGCACACGAATCCGAATTTCGTCGTCGAATCAGCAGACATACTTATTCGACTCTTTGTCGCGGTCTTTAGGCCTCGTATGAGTACTATATATACCACCAACTTCCTCAATAGACTTGCCAGGTGTCCTCGTGCGGCGCTGTCTCATCTGCGGGATCCGTTCAGTGCGACAAGGAGCGCGTCGCCCCGCATGGTAGTCTGGTACTTTCGCCATTTCCCGTCTTTCCGGCGAGTCACGAGTCCAGCCTCAGTGAGTTGAGAGAGTGAATGACTAATCGCGCTGTCACTGACATCCAGAAGCGGTGAAAACTCACAGACACAGAGCTCTTCACCGGCTATGTGGAGGATTCGGATAATCTTGTATCGTGTCTCGTTAGCAAGGGCTGATAATACACCTACGTCCGCCTCAAGTGCAGGCCCACCAGCTGCGGCGTCAAGCTCTTCAAGCTCATCCAGCCGTTGTGCCACCTCTTCATCACCACAGCCACCGCGTTCGTCTGTAAGATATCGTTGTAACCGCTCGGTCGATGACATGGCTCTGATTTAAGCATATAATAAAGTAAGTGTTGTGTACGGAGCCACGGGTCTCTAATTGAGATCGCACATTTGGCTGCTTAGTATACGGTCGCCCATCTTAACGAATAGACAATCGTTCGTTCGAAGAAAGCAGAAGATTAGTACGGTGTTTTGACGCCTTTGGTCTTACCACACTGTCACAGACACCGTTTCTCCTGATCTTCTGTCTTGAAGATACTGACCAAAGCGCTTATACACATATGAACAAACAGTAAAATGAGACAAACCGGTTCAGCTCAGTGCTGGAGATGACTCGGTGTATCGCCTACTCAATCGAACAACTCCCTTCGATCCACGAATGACTCAACTCACCCTGTACGAAGAAGCGATGTGCTGTTCCACCGGCGTCTGTGGACCAGACCCGGACGATGAACTCGTCGAAGTCAGTGCCGCCCTCGACCAACTCGAAAACGAATTTGATGTCGACGTGTCGCGAGCGAATATGCAACACAACATCGAGCAGTTCCTCGAAACCCAGCAAATCGCCGATCTGGTCGAGGAGCACGGCCCGTCAATTCTCCCGATTACCGTCGTCAACGACGAGATCGTCGCCAGAGAAACGTATCTCTCGTACGACGAACTCGCATCGACTTTCGAGGATTCCCCAGACCCACAGGAAGCGTAAATGACTGCTACACAAACGCCAGCGAAAGAAGTTGTTGAACCGAACAGCGAAGATACGGAGTTCGTCTTCTTCAGCGGGAAGGGCGGTGTAGGTAAGAGTACTGTCAGCTGTGCCACGGCAACGTGGCTGGCCGACAACGACTATGACACACTGTTGGTGACGACCGACCCGGCGCCGAACCTCTCCGACATCTTCAACCAGGACATCGGCCACGAGGTCACCGCCATCGACGACGTCCCGAACCTCTCGGCCATCGAGATCGATCCCGACGTCGCCGCCGAAGAGTACCGCCAGGAGACCATCGAGCCGATGCGGGCGCTCCTCGGCGACGAGGAGATCCAGACCGTCGAAGAGCAACTCAACAGTCCGTGCGTCGAGGAGATCGCCGCGTTCGACAACTTCGTCGACTTCATGGACAGCCCCGAGTACGACGTCGTCGTCTTCGACACCGCCCCCACCGGACACACCATCCGCTTGATGGAGCTCCCGTCAGATTGGAACGCCGAACTCGAGAAGGGTGGGTCGACGTGCATCGGGCCCGCGGCGTCAATGGACGACAAGAAGGCGGACTACGAGCGCGCCATCGACACGCTCTCGGACGAGTCCCGGACGTCGTTCGCGTTCGTCGGGAAACCGGAGTCATCGTCGATCGACGAGATCGAACGTAGCGCGAGCGACCTCGCCGAGCTCGGTATCAGCTCGCAGCTCCTCGTCGTCAACGGCTACCTACCGGAGTCGGTCTGCGAAGACCCGTTTTTCGAGGGCAAGCGCGCAGACGAACAGGCGGTCATCGACCGTGTGGAGTCAACCTTCGATCAGCAGGCGCTCGCGACGTACCCGCTTCAGCCCGGTGAGATCGCGGGCCTTGAGCTGCTCTCGGACGTCGGTGGCGTCCTCTACGACGGCGAAGAGGCGACCGTCGACGTGGACGCGGCGACGCGACGGGCGACCAACGAAGACACCGTGGACTTCGACACGTTCACCGATGCCGACGCGGTCGCCGAGGAACTCGTCCCCGTCGAGGAGACGCGGTACCTGTTCTTCACGGGCAAGGGTGGTGTCGGGAAGAGCACGATTGCGTCCACGACGGCGGTCTCGCTCGCGGAGGCCGGCTACGAGACGCTCGTCGTGACGACGGACCCGGCTGCGCACTTGGCGGACATTTTCGAGCAACCTGTCGGTCACGAACCCACGTCGGTCGGACAGGCGAATCTCGACGCGGCCCGCATCGACCAGGAGCGCGCACTCGAAGAGTACCGGACGCAGGTCCTCGATCACGTCCGCGAGATGTACGACGAGAAGGACGACACGCAGATCGACGTGGAGGCGGCGGTCGCGAACGTCGAGGAGGAGTTGGAGTCGCCGTGTGCCGAGGAGATGGCGGCGCTCGAAAAGTTCGTGAGTTACTTCGAGGAGGACGGCTACGACATCGTGGTGTTCGACACCGCACCGACGGGACACACGCTTCGGTTACTGGAACTGCCGTCGGACTGGAAGGGATTCATGGACCTTGGGTCGCTCACGAAGGGAGCTGCCCCGGCCAACGGCGGGAAGTACGACGAGGTCATCGAGACGATGCAGGACCCGAGTCGGAGTTCGTTTGCGTTCGTGATGTACCCCGAGTTCACGCCGATGATGGAGGCCTATCGTGCCGCGATGGACCTCCAGGATCAGGTCGGTATCGAGACGTCGGTCGTGGTCGCGAACTATCTGCTCCCCGAGGATTATGGCGATAACGCGTTCTTCGAGAATCGGCGCGCGCAGCAAGCGGAGTACCTCGAGGAGATCAGTGAGCGCTTCGACGTGCCGATGATGCTCGCACCGCTGCGCCAGGAGGAGCCCGTCGGTCTCGACGACCTCCGCGAGTTCGGCGCGGACGTCACGGGCTTGGATGGCGTGGGCGAGGACGACCGCGAGGAGGTGACGGTGTCGTGAGCGAATCCCCTGTCGAGACGACGGACGTCGAGACCGAGCTCGAAGCGTTCGTCGACGAACTCCTGGCGTGCGAGACGTACCAGGCGTTGGTCGACGCACGCGAGGCACTCGAGGCAGACGCCGAGGCACAGGAGTTGCTGGATGCGTACCGGGAGACCGAGCGCGAACTCCAGGACGGCGAGTTCGACGCGTCGCTCATGAGCGACCTCCGGGACATCCAAGATGACCTCTCGGAAATCGAGTCGGTCACGCGCCATCGCGAGGCCCGGGAGGCGTTCGAGGAGCTACTCGCGGAGACGAACGACGTCGTCAGCGAGCGGATCGGCCAGGAGTTCGCGCAGTCGCTCGGAGGTGGGTGCTGTTGAGCGACGTCGACGGCGTGCTGACCGCGGCCGAATCCCTCGGTGGGGCGCTCGCAGAGGCGAAAACGGAACGCGACCGGGACGACTTCGAAGCCTTGCTCGAGGACTGTACGGAGACGATCACTGAGGTGACCGGCGTCGACTACACCGACGCCAGTGACGCTGGTAGCGACTGCTGCTAGACCAGGCACACGCTGTCCGATCGAGGCCTCTCGACCAGCAAAACAGGTCACGGACTCGGCTTTCTTTGTTTCCTCGCGGTGGTTCGTCAGTGCTTGAGGGTCTTTGAGGAGTGTTTGTGAACACCGGAGGAAGTGTCCTTTTCGAGGGCAACGTATTAGTGCTTGATTGTATAAGCTAGAGCTGATATGGTTCAGGACGCAACCGCTGATGGAGTTATGGACGCATCCGACGCCTGCTGCGCCCCGCCTGGCAACGTCGACTCGGACGCGATGGCGACGGACCTCCAGGTGCTCTCAGCCATGGGCAACGACACCCGGTACGAACTCCTCCGACGCATCGCGAACGCCGACGACGGCGTCTGCGTCTGCGACCTCGAAGCCACAGTCGGCGTCAGCCAGAGCGCGGTCAGTCAGGCGCTCTCCCGACTGTACACCGCGGGCCTGGTCACGCGGCGCAAGGAAGGATCGTGGCGCTACTACGAACCGACCGAGACGACCGAAGTTCTGCTCGAAACGCTCGACGACCTGCGAGGCAACCATGAGTAATGACAACGAGACGATGGTCGCCGATCGCGATCCCGAGGAGACTCGCGAGATGGTGCGGGAACGCTACGCGGGAATCGCGACGAGCGGCCAGGACTGCTGTGGTGACGTCGGTTTGGATGTCTCTGGCGACGGTGGTTGCTGTAGCGACGAAACGGAGGCATCTGGGAGCGAACGCCTCGGGTACGACGCCGACGATGTCGCGTCGGTCGCCGATGGCGCGGACCTCGGTCTCGGCTGCGGGAACCCGAAGGCGTTTGCCGCGATGGCTCCCGGCGAGACCGTTCTCGACCTGGGCTCCGGCGCTGGCTTCGACTGCTTCCTCGCCGCCCAAGAGGTCGGACCGGACGGCCACGTCATCGGTGTCGATATGACGCCCGAGATGATCTCGAAGGCCCGAGAGAACGTCGCGAAGAACGACGCCGAGAACGTCGAGTTCCGACTCGGCGAGATCGGTCACCTCCCTGTCGCCGACGAATCCGTCAACGTCGTCATCTCGAACTGCGTTGTCAACCTCGCCCCCGAGAAACAACGCGTCTTCGACGACACCTATCGCGTGCTGCGACCCGGAGGTCGCGTTGCAATCTCCGACGTTGTCCAGACCGCACCGTTCCCCGATGACGTCCAGATGGACCCGGACTCCCTGACGGGCTGCGTCGCCGGCGCATCCACCGTCGACGATCTCAAAGCTATGCTTGATGAGGCGGGATTCGAGGCGGTCGAGATCGCGCCGAAGGACGAGAGCACCGAGTTCATCAGCGACTGGGACGCCGACCGCGACCTCGGCGAGTACCTTGTTTCCGCTACCATCGAAGCCCGAAAACCAGCCCGCGACGACTGACCGGCCGAATCGGTCGCACGTCGCTGTCCGCCCGCTCCCTCTGTTGTCCACGCTGTCCACGAGTATTAGAACGACGGATCAGTGTCGTTCGAGCCCGACGGAGCCGAATTCGCGTACTGAGATATATATAACTCATAGCGAGGGTTGTCATGGCCGTTATGCATAGACGTAGCATGGAAGAGACTCGGCCATCGCAAGCGGTTGTGTTCGGGGATATCCACGGGAACGCCACCGCACTCGAAGCCGTCTTTCAGGATTTCAAATAGAATCGGATAGCTGTAGTTCAGAATTGCTCAGTGGGACCAGCTGATCCCTCCTCAACCTGCTCGTACATCTCGTCGGGAAACGGGAGACTACCCCAGATCGAGTAGGGACACTGGTCTTGGCCGATGCAGTAGCGTTGCAGATCGTCGTTATCGCAGTTCATCGGCAACGGGGTGTCCCCGTCGATGGTGTTCGAGAACTCGTAGCGGACTTGGTACTCAGTTTCCTGCTCGTCGTACCACGGCCACCGAGAGAAGACGTCCTTGAGATCTGTGACGATCTCGTCGAGGCTGCTGTCCTGATACTGGGGGAGCCACATTACCATCCGCGCGAAGTTGTAGAGATCCTTTCGAACCGGCTTCTTCTCGTGCAGCCGTTTTTCCATATTCGCCATACAGGGGAGTTCGAAGAGGTCCTTGATCTCTCGGACTTCGATCTGTTCGGCGCCGGTCCCGGCTCGCCCGATTCGGTACGTATTGACGCGCCCGTCGCGATCGATCGTAACGGCCGAGTGGGACTCGTGGTCGGCTAGCGTCTTCGCGAGACTGCTCGGACTCGAGATCCAGTCCGTTACAGAGGATTCCCAGTCATCTTCAGCGTCGTACGCCGCAACCGCTCGATAGAGTTCTTTCGCCGTGTGGAACTCACCCTTTTGCGCCACGTCGTCCGGGGCGTCACCTAGCGCCTGCCGGAGGACGCGGATCGTCCGTTCGCCACGGTCCCAGTTCCGCCAGATCCGCTCGTGATGGCCGGTCTCGAGGAAGCGCTCAATCCGCTCTGTAATCGCCGACTCGTTCGTAGTTAGCCACGTCAGCTGATCGTCGGAGAGCCCGTCTTCTTGCACCCGGAGGAGCTTCTTGAACGCCCGCTCAGCGTAGTCCCGATACTTGCTGTCGAAATCACCGACCGGAACGTACAGCTTGTTGTCTTTCACTCGCGTCAGTATCTCCTCGCCATCGTTACTCCCCGCCGACGCCTCGTCCTCCCGAACGAGACATTTCCGTGACGCCGCCGCCATCGGGATTTCGAGAGAGAGACCATCTCCGAGCTCCGGCATCTCTGTGATGCCCGTACAGACCCGACCAGGGTGTGGGCCATCCTCGCCGGGCTCCTTGCTGTACAGCACGTCGGCGATGTCCTGCTGGAGCGAGCCATCACCGTGGGCGCGGATGAGTGAGGCGAGATTGTTGATGTACAGCTCCCGGATGTCGTAGAGGACCTGGATGTTCCGGGGCGACGCGTGCTCGAACTTCGGGTGCTCTTTCACACAGATCGCACTCAGCGTCGCGAGCACGGCGAGCGTGCCCGGTTCGTCGACGAACGGCTCCTCGGCGGCGTCGGCACGAACCTGCTCTTTGAATGCCGCCGTCCCGAACCGCTCGATATCGTTCACGAGGTCCTCAGGCTGGTCTTCACCGTCGACGACGTATCGATTGTAACCACTCGTAAACAGCTGGTTGACGCGAGTCTCACCGTACTCCAGCGGGAGTGCCGCAACTCGATACGCCATGTCCTCGTCGTCGGTGGGGGTACTCGGACTCATAGTTACGATTAGGCGAAAAACCACCTGTTCAAACGTGATCTGGAGTGCATTCGTTTGGCTATACTACTCTCGTTGCCGGTAGCGGACTGGTTCCCCCGCCGGATCATATTAACCAATTTAAGCATGGCTTGTATTGTGAGTCATATGGAGGTCCGTCGGACCGTCCCAGTCAAACTCGACGTGACTGACGAACAGGCGGACCTGCTTCACGAAACGATTGACGAGTTTCTGTGGGCGGCCAACTACGTCGTGGACGCTGCATGGGACGGCGAATGAGCTGAAACCCGTTCGTCCGTCCTGCATGAGATGACCTACGACGAGGTTCGTCAGGAGACGCGACTCCACAGTAACCACGTTCAATCGGCTCGCAACCGTGCTGTTGATGGGCTCAAGAGCATCATCGCAAAGTAGAAGAAGGGCGAGTATGCCTCGCTCCCGACGTTCTCCTCGCCGTTCTGCGATTATAACCAGCGCAACGCCTCGTTCCACGACGACCACGCAGCGTTGTCTACCGTCGATGGACGCGTCACTGTCGAGTACGTCTTGCCCGACGAAACCCGTGACACGCCCCACTCGGAGTATCTGCGGTCTGATGGGTGGGAGACGACAGGCGCGACACTCCACTACCGTCGTGGCGACTTCTACCTCCACGTCCGAATAAAGGCGGATGTGGACGATCCCAAACCGGCCGAGAACGGAACGGTTCTCGGTGTGGACCTCGGGATCAAGAACATCGCCGTCACCTCGACCGGCGCGTTCTGGTCTGCTGGCGAACTCAACCACTGGCGAACGGAGTACGTCGAGCGCCGGACATCGCTTCAAGAGTGTGGGTCGCGGTGGGCCCACGAGAACGTCCAAGTGGTCGGGCGCAAGGAGACGGGACGATTCGAGCAGTATCTTCACCGTATCGCGAACGATCTCGTCGCTGAAGCCACCGAGAGCGGTTGCACGGTTATTGCCTTTGAGGACCTGACGGATATCCGTGATCGGATGCCCGACGCCCGTATGTTCCACCAGTGGGCATTCCGCCGCCTGTACGAATACGTCTCGTACAAGGCCGAGGAATGCGGAATCCGCGTCGAACAAGTGAACCCAAAGAACACGTCGAAGCGGTGCTCGTCGTGTGGTTTCACCCATGCGGAAAACCGCCCGTCCCAGGACACGTTCTGCTGCCAGTCCTGTGGGTACGAGAACCACGCGGACTACAACGCAGCGAAGAATATCGGATACAGACTCCTTCGCAACCAAACCGGGGACGAAGGAGGCGCACCCGTAGGTGTGCGCTTGAACAGCGGGATGCTGAACGCGAACGGTGTAAAACCCGTACCGGATTCGGTTAGAGCGGGAGTCCATGCTGAAAGTTCACAGTCCTAATAGTGAGCTAACTTACTCGTCGATCACTTCGGGTGTCGCCGAGCGAACGTCGAACGCCGGGCTCTCGATGGGTTGAACGATGCTACAGACGTCGGCGTGCAGCGAGTAGGGCAGTCGGGCGACCCGCCGGCGATCGGCCGTCACGACGGGGTCGATCGGGATGTCGTACGTCTCGAGGAGGAGGTCGTTCAACACTTCGTGACTCTGCTCATCGTACCGGTGCGCCGGGTCCGTATCAAGGAGGTAGACGTGGACACCCTGCCCGCTGTACACGACCATCGTCTCCTCGGCATCGAAATCGTCTTCGAAGATATCGCGCACTTCGAACCCGTACTCGATGGCACGGTTGACGTCTTCGAAGGCGTACGGATACCCGGTTGGCTCGGCGTCGAGAATGCCGGCGGCGTCAAGAAGCGCCTCATCATCTCGATCGTCGACGTCGTCCGAGACGGCATCCGCAGCTCGTTCTCGGGCGATCTCCTTGGCGTCGATATCGACGAGGAGGACCCACGGTCGCTCCCAGTGATCCAGCGCGTAGTAAACGGCGTCGGGCCGTGGGTCCGGCTGCTCCAGTACCTCCGGATCAGCAAGCGCGAATTCACTCCGCCCCAGCGGGTCGTTGCGAGCTGGATGCCGAATGAACTCAACGACGTCCTCGAAGTCCTCGAACTCGGGCGTCGTTCGATCCTCTGACGCATCTGTCTGCCACGTATCCCGCCGGATGAAGCCCTTGTCCGGCACCTCGTCTTTGCGAACTGGGTAGGAATCCCGGAAGGCGACGGCGTACTGTTTCGGGCCGGTCGCCGTGATGAATTCCGGCAGATCATCCAGGTAGCGGGGGAACTCCTCGGCGTAGTAGGCGTGAATCTCCTTGCGGGTCGCCTGTCGCCAGGTCATTGGTTGAGGTCTTGATCGAGATTTTTGAAGCCTCGAACGGTGGTCAGGCCCGCAGCATCGAAGTCTCCAACGGCGTCTCTGATAGTCGCAAACGACCGGGCCGCCCGCCCGCTGACTCGCTCGTCGATCCGATCCACGTCGGCAAGGCTATCCAGAACGTCGAGCGCCGTTTCGCGATTGTTGAAGGCCCAGATCGCCTTGGCGTCCGCCGCGCTGAGTTTGTCGTAATCCTCGACCGGGGCGTGCCGGTTATTACTCGCGAGCTCTGCTTCGCCGGCCCAGACGAGATCGCCGTCCTCGTCGAAGCCGGCCACGTCCAGTACCGTGTCGTCGTCGGTTTCGTAGTACGGTTCCACGCGAACGACGTCGTCCCGCTGCTGGAGCCACAGCTCGAGGAGGCGGACACCCACTTTGTGTGGCGTTTTCTCGCCGAGATCGCCCGCTCCTGGGCCCGCTTTCAATTCTCTCCCAAGGAGGTCGCGGCCGTCCGGGAGGACAGTATAGTACTTGCGACCTGCTGCGGAGTCCGCTTCAACGAGGTCCTGCTCCGTGAGCCGCTCTATGTGGAGATCCTCGTATTCGTCCCGAAGCTGGCTCATCCTGTCCAGCAGCGTGTACTCGTCGTCTTCTCTGTTCACCACATCGAGGACGCGATTCAGGAACCGGACGTCGTCTCGACTGAGCCCGCGTTGTCGGAGCTCGTCATCGGGAACGGGCACGCTGCTTTCCTGAACGGGCGTTGCCCTGTTTTTCGGCTCCGCTGCTTGGTCACCAGCTGATTCCCCGTCCGTCTCGGTAGCCTGCCCGAACAGGGGGCTCATCTCTGACTCGTCTGCATCTGGGTTGCTGTCCGCCTCGGGCTGGGTGGTCGATGCGTCCTTGGTCGTCGATTCGCTGATGAACGCGGATTGCGTCGGGTCGGTTGCTGCATCGCCGTCGGCAGCCGAGCCTGCAGTGTCGGCTCCCGTACTCCCCCAGCCAGTCTCCTCCGAAGCAGTGTTCGACTCAGTCGCCTCTGCTAGCCCATACTGGGCCTGTGTCCGCTTGACCATCCGTGGCCGGGACACGGACTTGAAATGGTCTTTCTGGGGCTCTGTGAGCGGCTGGTCGCTTTCTGGATGCCCCGGCGCAATTGGGAGCGGCTGCAGCGAGAACGGCGGCGGCCCAGTCTCCCCGAACGACGGGCTCGGGAGCTGGGCGATCCACTCCCCACTCGGGAGCGTGTTGATTCGGTTACGGAGGTCGGTCGGGCTGAGGTCCTCGTGGGCAAGCGACTCTGCGAGATCACGCTCGATCGAGATGTTCCCGATGAGCTTCGTCTTGATGTTGTTCAACACCTCGTCGTAGGCCCGCTCGTTCCGATTCCGCACCTGCTCGGGGAACTGCATCACGAGCCCCATACTCAGGCCGAACGACCGGCCCTGCGGCAGGAGTTGCTCGGAGACGAGCTTCGTCGACGCCACCGGTGCAGCCTCCTCGATGATGAGGTTCGTGAGCTTCTCGTAGTCGGTCTGACCGTCGCGCCGGCGCACCTGGACGGCGTCCCAGAGGTTACTCAACAGGAGCAGGGTGATCGCTCGCTGTGCCTCCGGGCGAAGGTCGCCCAGATCGAAGATGATGGTCGCATCTTCATCGAGGAATTCGCGGAAGTCGAAGCGGTTGTCGACGTACTCGCCGGCGTCGTTCTGCTTGGGGACGTGGCTGAAGATCCGCCGGAGGTGCGCGTCCTCTTTGAGCTTGTCGAGGCGGTTCCCGACCGCGTCCATCGATACCTGGAACTGGTGGTTGTCCTTCGCGAAGTGGCGGGTCAGCGATTCCTCGATGTTCTGGTTGTCCGCAGAGACAAGGGGAATCGTCTGCTCGCGCTGCATTCGAAGCGCGGCGGCGAAGAGGTCGTCCAGCCCAAACACGTCACTCCCGTACTCCTCGTCGAACAACGCCTTGATCAGGTAGCTCAGAATCTCGTTCGCGACGAACGCCTGGCCGTACTGCTCGCGGCCCATAATCATCCGGAGGATGTCGTGGAAGTGATCGACCTTGTCCTGAATCGCGTCCTCACGGTTGCGACCGGCCTCGAGCGCGGGACGGATGTCGAAGAAGGAGAAGGCCGGAATGGTCTCCGGCACGCGGAAGTGGTAGACGTCGTCGAGGCCTTCGAACCGCTCGTAGTGGCAGCGCAGGTAGTTCTCACACATGCCGTCCCCCTTCGGATCGACGAGGACGACGGGGCCACCAGTCGACTCGCGGAGCGAGAGAGCGTCGTTGATGATGGCCTTCGACTTCCCACCACCAGTCGACGCGAACCGCCCGTAATGCGTCGGCAACAGGTCCGGCGGGATCTGGATCGGGTCCGGCCGTGGCTCACCGTTCTCGTCGAGGGCGTACCCGATCTCCATACCCTCCTGGAACTGCTGGATCAGGTCGGGATTGGGCCACGGCAGCGGATTTCGGCTCTGCTGTTCGGCACGAGTTCCCCGTGTCCCTTCGACGGTCAACTGTTCGGAGGAGGGGACGAGGACGAAGTTCGCGAGCTCCGTCCCACAGAGGACCAGTTCGGGCCGGGTCTTCCCCCGGCCAGTCGTCAACTCGCGATTGAGGAGGCGTTGAAGCGCGGCCCGTGCCTTCTTCTCCTTCGTTTTCTCACGGAAGCCGCTGTCCCGGAGGCGTTGCCCCTCGACCTCGTAGAACGGGCCATCAAGCGGGTCGAACACCGGGAGAAGCGAGTCCATCCGGCCATCGAGGTCGTCGCGGGTATCGTCGATGGGGACGCCGACGGCCCGGATGTTGACCGTGAACGACCGTTTGGCGTTCTTCGCGTCGATGTACTCGATCCGCTTCTCGACGGCCTCGCTGAGCTGCCGGTCGTCCTGATCGCTCCGCTGCTCCTCGACCTCGAACAATGATCCGACGACTTCCTCGAAAAACGTATCCCGGCCGTCGACGAGGCCCTCTTTCCGCACCTCCGCATCGGACTGCCAGCTGGCACGCCGCTGGAAGACGACCTGGAACGCGGTCGGCGCTATCGCCTCCATCAGATGGTCGATCAGCGACGCCAGCGCCGCGCCCGGTTCGTCGACGGACGAGTGGTCGCCGTTCGTTTCCTCTGCGGTGAACGGCGTCAGCAAGGTCATCCAGTCCTGCTTCCGAGATGTGGAGCCACACCACCGGACACCGAGCGGCGAGACAGCGTCTTGGGCCGGGCGAGCTAGAATCGTTCCTGCCGGTGTCATCGTTGGCTTCTCGATGGCCCGTCGCTCTTCGTTGTCGTCTGGAAGTGCATCGGGCGGCGCTAGTTCGAGGGCTGAGTCCCCGATAGTAACGTGATGATCGGGGACTCTCGTGGATGCCGTCCCGCCGTCGACGACGGGGTCTGCTTCGGCTGATTCGGCGTCCACTGATTCCTCGTCAATGGTGTCGTACTGTTCTGCCGGGCCAAACTCGTACTGCAGCCGTCCGGCCTCGTAGTGGTCGACGAATTCCTGCGGTGTGAGCTCGACTGGCTGGATGAGCCGGGCGGCAACGTCGACGTCGACGCGCTCGATGTCGAACGTGGCCGGATAGATGGAACGGAGGCGCTTTTCGAGCGTATCGAGGTGCGCATCGGCCCTGTAGATGAACTCTACTGGGTCGTCCGGGCCATCGCTGATCGCGAGGAACTCGAATCGGGGTGGTGTCTCACTGTGGAGCGGGTTCAGTTTCGCCCCGAGGCCCAACGAGCCGGGCGTGGTCAGTTTGTGGAGGCTGTCGAGGACTCGGGGGATACTCTCCGGATCGAGTCGTTCGGATGTCGGCGTGACGCGCAGGTACTCAGCCATCGTTAGTCTCTTCCATAGATCCGCCGTCTGGCTCAGCTTCGACGGCGTCTGAATCCTCGTTCAGTTCGCTCGTTTCGTCCGTTCCGTTCGTTGTTCGATGTTCGAGCTTTTCTTGGAACTCCTGCATCTCGGTATCGACGGCTTCATCTCCGGCACCGGGCAGCGAGGACCGAACTTGGGAGGTTGGGTCGAAGTCGATGACCTGCTTCTCTTTGGGCATCGCTTTGACCTGGATGCCGCGCCACTCGCCGTCGACGCCCACCAGTGCCTCGGAGAAGCCGGCGTCCTCGTTGCCGGGGACGGCGTCCTGGACGAATCGCATCTGCGCGTAGTTCAGCCCGAACTCGTCGGCCCACTCCTCGTCCATCCCGTCGAGGCGATGGAACTGCTTGACCGCACACTGGTCAAGGATCGCCTCGGATTCGGCGTGCTCGAAGAACTCGTCAACCGTCTGCGTGACCAGCCGGATCGAGAGGTCGTGATGCCGGTGGTGGCGGAACACCGTCTCGAGGAACGCCAGGCTCGCGGCGTCCTGCATGATGTAGCGGGCCTCGTCGATGTAGAACACGACCTCCTTCTCCGAGACCTTCGCCCGCTCGTACACCAGCGAGATGAGCAACTGCATCGTCAACGCCGTGCTGCTGTCGACGCTACCCTCCTGCTGGGCGAGATCGAGGTAGATGACTTTCTCGTCTCGGATGTCGAAGTCCGATTCTTGGCCGAGGTTGGCGTGGCGGCCGTCCGCCTCGAAAGGACGGAGTTGGTCAAGCAGCCACGTCGCGTCCTCCTTGATCTTCCCGGCCTCCTCATCGGACCGGACGACGAACTCCTCGGGGTTGTTGACCATATCCTCGAAGACGTCCATCATGCCCCGAATCGTCGGACTCGGGTTGTCGTGCGTCGAGATGTCGTCGGTGATCCCGTTGCGCTTGTACGCCCGCTTGAGCCCGAGTTCCAGTGTCGTCCGGCGGTCACCCAACGAGATGCCGCGAAGCGCGAAGAAGTTCGTGAGGAAGCTCATCGCGTCGTCGAGTTTCTCGTTGAACGGGCTGGCGTCTTCCCCCATCGCCCGTTGGACGTGCTCAGGCGTCTCCCGGATCTCCAAGGGATTCAGGCCGAGGGTTCCGCCGACGGTGATGCGTTTGGCGTCGAGCGCTTCGGCGACGCCGGCCCAGTTGTTCAGCGGTTCGAGGATGATGCCGATGCGGCCCTTGCTCTGCTCGACAGAGCGGATGAAGTTCTGCTTCGAACTGAACGACTTCCCCGAGCCCGTATCGCCGACGGTGAACATCGCGTACCCGTTGTCCCGGGCGAACGGGTCGATGACCACCGGGCTCTGGTTGTCCTTGTGAATCCCGAACTCGACGCCGCCCTCCTCGAGAATCGTCGCGTTGTGCGGCGAGGAGAGCAACGCGCCGACGGCGCCGCCGAGCGCAATCGACGTCCGTCCGAACTCGTTGTCGCCGATGGGCGCGGCGGACTGAAGGGCGAGGTCCTGCCGACAGATCGCCGTCTTTGGCGTGAGGTTCGCGGGGTCGTCACGGAGCGCGCTTTTGACCTTCTGGACAGCATCCTGGAGGTCGTCCTTCTCGTCGGCCCTGACCGTGATGAACATCCCCTGGTCGAAGACGTTCGCGCCGTTCTCGACGGCCTTGTACGTCGCTGCGGCCTCGTTGGCGCGCTCCTGCAGGTAGGCGCTCCGGACGCTCTGTTCGAGGTCGGCGTCGACCTGGAGGTCGTCAGCGATATCCTGCAGTTCGTTCCGGGCCCGCTCCTGGTTCTTCGGCGTGATGTGGGCCGTCAGGTCGAACTGCACGTCGGTCATCTCGAAGAGCTCGGAGAGATAGCCGTCGTTGGGGTAGTCCGGGTAGTTGGCGATGTACAGCGTCGTCGTCCACTGCTCGCCGACCTGTGCCGCACGCGTCTCCCACTCGATCGCCGCCGACGCGGTCACCGTCTTGTGTGACTCGGCGATGTCGTCGAGGAGCTGGCGTTCGGCCGCGCCCTGTTCGATGGTCTCCTCGTCGAGCAGGTCCGAGAACTCGACCTCTTCCTCGTCGTCTTCGCTGTACCAGTCCCAGAGGAATTTCCTTCCGGTTCCGACCAGTACCGCGAGCAGAATGTAGAGGGCTGTACCCTCGACTGACGTCGGATTCGTGAGCCACTCCGTGAGCTGGGCGACGGCTCCGCTGCCCGTCTGGAGGACGAGGTTACGCATCGTGGGCATCCTCCCGGCGTGAATGGCCGATGATCGGTTGTTCGCGAACGACGCGCTCGGCTTCGTCGTAGTCGTGTTCGCGGCCGTTCCAGAAGTCCATATTCAACACGAAGAGTTCGACCGTGCCGAGCCGGCGGGCGGACCACCCCGAGGCCTGCTGGATGAACTCCGACCGCACGTCGTTGACTCGGCTGTCCAGCTTCTCGAACATCTGGGCACGGCGCTCGACGTCGGTAAGGTCCTCTCGGCGGGTCACGAACGGATTGAAGAGGAATCCGATGACGGGGAACTGGGTCAGCTTCTCGGCCGGCGTGCCCTCGTCGCGGAAGCGGTCGTAGACCTCTATCGGGCTGACTTGGACGCCGATGTAGTACCGGACTTGCTGGATGCCCCGGTCACGCATCTCCTTCGGCCGTGTCTCCCGGTACTCCTCGAGGAGTTCCCGGAAGATCGGGTTCTCCGTGACGTCTTCGTCAGTGAGGCGCTCCTCGATGGTCTCGGTGATCTGCTCCACCGGAAATGAGCGGGTTGTCGCGTGGAGTTTGAGCTCGGAGTCGAGTTCCTTGTTGGCGAACTCCTCGCCGGCGTCCTGGAGCTGGGCCCAGTCGTCGGACATCGCGAAGTCCATGTTGTCCGGGTCGATCTCGATGAACGCCTCCATCGTGCCGTCGGCGCGCTGGATCGCACCAGCCCCCGGCCACGCCCGTTCGATGTTCGTGAGGTCCTGCGTTCGTTCGTCGGGCTTGAACGGCGTGTAGTTCGCGAGCCCGCCCTCGTTGCGCTCTGTCTCGTTGGTACTACTGTTGGCCTCCTCTGGGGAACTGAACGTGATCTGGGGGCGCTTGACGTAGCGATAGACGTCTTTCGTCCACGTCCACGCGTTGAGGTGGTCGGGCGAGACGTAGACGATTGCAACGCCGAACCCGAACCCCCCTGCGACGAACGGGAGAGCAAGTGATTCGATGCCGGTGAGGCCCGCGACAAACAGGCCGACGATCGGGAAGGCGATGAGGACGCCAACGTCGCCTTCCTCGATGTTGAGGGAAGGGATGCGACTCTCCTCACCGAACTGGTCCATGATGCGCCGTGCGGCTGCGTCTTGGTCGATGGACATGGATTGTTAGTAGCTTCCAGGGTCGTTCTCGGTCCGCCGGTAGGACGGCGTCCCGCTGTCTTCGTCGCTATTCGAGCCCCGAGATGCAGCTTTCTGCGCCACAGCGTGGCCCGCTGCGGCCTTCGGTCCCCATCGGGCCGCCGTCGTCGCGACGCCGGCGCCACCGATATAGGCCCCAGCGGCGACACCGCCGATGAGAGCCGCTCCCTTGGTCGCACCGCCGAGAACCTTCGCCGTGAGTGGGGTCGCGTATTTGAACGTCTTCCAAGTCAGGTAAAGTGCGATCAGTGGGAGTGATGCCGCGACTAGATACCGCAAAAACGGACTACTCGGAGCGATGGCGTTCTGAGAGTACAGCAAGTCGTATCCTTTGAACACCACTGCTGCAGGCAGAGGCAGGATCGCTAACGGGACGAATTTCTTGCTAAAGCCCATCGCGATATCCGAGAGCACGGGGATGTTTCCGTAGGCCAGCGCGAACGCAATCGGCATCCCATACACGTAGACGTAGAGCAGGACTTCGCGAATGTAGTAGAGGGCCTCCAAAGCCCACATCGAGAGTCCTCCAATAAGTGCGAATACGAGTGAAAGCCCAGGGTTTGTGATTGAGACTTCGAGCAAGTTGAGCATTGCATCGGCTAAAGAACCCAGACTCGGCATCAGGGCAATTGTGAACCCATCCACGATGTAGAGTCCAAGAATACTGACCCAGTACCAGCTGATAATCAGAAACGCGCCGACCCAAGCAGTTTTCTTGGTGCGTCTGGCCTCGTATGCACTTCCAATATTGAATATACGGATCGTGTGACGCCCCTGAACGCACATCACGAGGAGGAGCAGCGAGATCAACATGATCTCACCACCGACAAGCGCGTCCTGAATTGACGGCCACGGGGCATTACTGGGCTCTCCGAAGACGAACGCACCATCCGTCTCCGGCGTTGGTGTCCCAAACATCTCCTCGGTGAGGGTCTCATAGCCGGAACGCAGGCCGTGCATGAAGAGGCCGACAATCCAATCGACGGCCTCTTTGAACCCCTCAAGGACGACGTCGATTAGATCAACCATGGTTAGGTCTCACTGATGGAAATTTCGCAGTTATCGGTTTCTTGGGCGCCTGAATACTGGATACTGTACGTTTTGGTGACTCGGTCCCTGCTAACCCGCGTCTCGAGTATTAGTTCAAACTCACCAGTCTTCGACTCCTCCGAGCAGGACGTGCCTGCTCCAGGAACGAAAGCAAACGGGGAGCGTGAACTATAGAGCGTAATTTGCTCCCCGGGCACGATTATGATCTGCTTGACCTCGGAATCGGATTCCGGGTCGTAAGTCCCGCTTACGTCTTCATCATCGACATAGTTCGTTCCCTCTTCGTCGGACGGATAGGGGACATCACCGATGAAGAGCAATTTTGTAACCGCATCGGGCCCAGTTCCCTGGTTTTCGAGTGTGACGTAAGCCTCTTCATCGATTTCGCTTTCTGATTCATCCCACATCTCTTCGGGCTGGTTTCTACCGATGCCCATCTCGACGATCCCGAGGTTTGGCTGGACAGAAAGCGAGCTCTCACCAACTGTTTCCTCACCGCTGAGTGCTACTATTTCGTACTCACCAGGAGCGTACGTTGTGCCGATATCAAATGAGACTTGTTGGGAACCTGTGGCGACCTCCCGCTGTCCGAGCAGTTCGCCGTCCGGTTGGATGAGGTTGATCTGGTCGAACTCCGAATCCGAATCGAACTGGACTATGAGTTCTGTTCCTTCGACAGTCACCTGCCGGAACACACCGGATTCACCTTTTGGACTTGAACTACCGTTAGGGCCGGCACTTCCGTTGTCATCCATACAACCGGCCATGCTCGCCAGAGCGGTACCGGCGACTGTTCGGAGGGCGGTCCGTCTACTGATGTGGGGATTGTTTCGAGTCATGGGTTTTTCTGGAAGATCTCTTCGGGGCCGAGCATCCGCAAGAGTCGCTTGCCGGCGTAGAACATCACGAAGAACGGCAGCAGCTGCCAGCCGACCTCGAACACCAGCGTAAGCCAGCCGTCGATTGTCCCAAGTGGATGCCAGCGTGCCGTCGCGGAATCGCTTACGTACGCGGGATTATGGCCAAGCCACGAACCCGGATGGTACCGAGCCGTGTAGATCCCCGGCTCGTCGATCGTCACGATTGCAACGCCTGATTCGTTGGTCTCAACGCGCTGATCTGCGACGGTGATGTACCCGTTCCGGGTGGTTCCGCCAATCGGATACTGACGGCTATCGTCGAGCGTGATTGGGGCGTCGGTCTGATTGTCCCGTAGCTCGATTCTGAGGGTCGCCTGTGACTGATTCTGTTCGAGGACCTTGACCGTGAGGTTGCTGCGCCGGAGTTGGCGCTCGGAGCCCCCATCCGGTTCGACAATCGAGGCGTTCACACCCCGCACGATCCCCGCAACGTGGAGCGCTTCGCGGTCGATGGTCTCCGCCCGAACGGCGACGCCGTACGTCGTCGTGTACGACTGGTTGACGATGTCGATGTTGATGTTCTCGCCGATGGTGCCGACGGGGGACGGGCGGTCAGTCCCCCATGTCTCGATGAGTTCGGGGCCGTCCCGGACCGGCTCAGCACGCGGGCCGATGCGTGACGGATACGCGTGGACGTACACCGGAATCGCGTCTGACTCGACGGTGGCGCTATCCATCCGGTTCGACCGAACGAGTGTGTCCCAGTTGGTGTTCCGAGCCGTGTAGAACCGCCAGATGCCACGGACTCGTGCCTCACCGTCCTCGGTGAGCGTATATCCCTGCCACGGCCGCGACTGGAAGATGGCCACACCGCCGTCGCCGTCCGGGTACTCCGCATAGTAGGGATACGCCGAGAGGTCGTAGATCTCGACGGCGATCGAATCGGAGACGTTCCGTGATTCCGTCCGATAGGTGACGTCGGTGTCCGTCCGGTTACCACGCTCGGTCCTGACAGTCTTCTTCAGCCGAACGCGAATCTCCGCCTCCAGCGTGAGATCCGCACTCCAGTCGTCCTCGATTTGGTAGTCGAGGGCAGGCGTATGGGACCCGGCACGCTCGGCGATGGTCTCGCCGTCCTTCTTCAACCGGACTTCCTCGGTCTCGTGCTCCGTGAGCGACCACGAGATAGTCGTGTTGCCGGAGGAACTCCCGTTGGGCACGCGAACGCGGTAATCAACGAACCCCCGCATCGTCCCATTCGGCGCGATATAGAGTGGGGTTTCACCGGACTCGAGGTGCCCCCGAGTAGAGGGCTGGACCGCGAAAATCGTTGCGTGGGCGTCTTCGATGAAGACCCCGTCCTCAAGGTCCGCGTGCGGCGGATACACGGACGTATCTGCCCCGCCGGCGTCGAGGTTCTCGAAGTCGTTGCGCGTCCACGTCGCCGCGGTCGCGGGCGGCCGTTTGAACGTAACGTCCGTCCCGTTGGCGACCTGATGGACAGCGGAACGGTTCTCGCCGTAGCGCTGGCGGTACTCCTCCTGGCTGATGTAGCTGTCCGCATCACGTGACCACAGCGTTGCCGACTCGTTTTCCGAGAGTCCATTCCCTTCCGTACCTGGTCGCGGCGGGTCAGCGGCGACGAGACCCGTGACTAGGCTCGTCACGAGCAAGCCGGCCATGACCACGGCGAGCTCTCGATGGTTCATAGGGCTCGCGATGGGGACTACGGGGTGGTTACCAGGGGACGAGGTCGACACACTGCGCCAGCGGGAGGCCCATCATCGACCCAGCAACGGTGTACAGCGGGCCGAGGACGACGAGGACGACCGCGGACTTCATCGCCGAGCGCTTGTGCCGCTTCAGGCCCTTCTTCTGCTCTGGATTGAGGGTGAACATCTCGATGAGGGAGTCAGCCTGCCAGACGATGGCGAGACCGACGATCCCCAGCGCGGTGGTCAGTTGGAAGAACCCCTCAATCATGCTCGGAAGGTTGTCCGCGCTACAGACGGCGTTGCTTTGGGCGGCGACCGGCTGGACGGCGAACAGGCTCAGGAGAAAGACGGTGAGCGCTGCCTGCCGAGGGATCGTGTTGGTCAGCGGTGACTCGGTGTCGATGCTACGCTCAGGGTCGGAGGGACTCTGGTCCTGTGACATAGCGGGTCAATCATCGGTGGCGTCTCCAGCCGGTGGCTGGTTCTGCTGCTCTTCGACGAGCGACTGGAGGTCGTCGAATCGGTTGGTGTCCTCTGCGATCTCTTCGAGGGTGTACCCCTGCTCGCGGGCCCGTTCGAGGAGATCGCGGAGTTCGTCGGGATCAACATCGCGGACTTCCATTTCCTCGCGGAGGGCGCGGCGATAGAGGGCGGAGGCGTTGATGTGGTCGTTCCACATCAGGTACAGGTCATCGATGTCCTCAATGGTGACTGACCTCGTAATCATACGTGCGGGTATGGGTATGTACCGGCTGAGTCTCGGTACATATTGGTGCGGTAGCTGGATAGTGAATAAATACTTTCTGGCCATCAAGTGATACAAGTTTGTTGGGTAGATTATAACCAAATTATGAGTTGCTTCTACAGAAAACAGTCTTAACCAACAATCTGGAGGCTGGTGAGCACCTGTTGGTTAAGAAACAGCGCAAATTCACTTACTCGACCTCCACAACTTCGCCGCTGCCCTCGTCGAGGTCGTACTCGTCCGCCACTTGATCCGCGATGAGTCGGTCATCGGTGTGTCCAATCGCCGTAACCACCGGTATATTGGCTGTGAAGATCGCCTCTGCAACCCTCTCGGTGTTAAGTGCTTGGAGGTTCGAATCACTCCTGCCCCCACGACCGACGATGATCGAATCGACGTCCTCCAAGCGGCCGAGATGGTGAATGCCGTTCACGATGGACGTCGGCGCGTCCGACCCCTAGACGGTTGTGTCCTTCACCAAGATGTCGACGGTGGGGTCCTGCTCGCGAATCGCTTTCTGAATGTCGTACCGGGCGTCCCCTCGGAGGGAAGTGACAACGCCGACGCGATCCGGTCGTTGAGCTGGGACACGCTGAGGACCGCTCTCGAATCGGGGTTGACCGCCTGCCGTTCGGTATCCGGTGCGTCCGCCATCTCCGTTTCCTGACTTCTGAACAGGACCCTCAAAAAGCTACGTTCGAGTGCTGGGGTTGGCTGCGTTACGCAGGCCTACAGATCGCGGGGCTGGACCGTCTTCCGGTCGTTGGCTTCGGCACGCTCAATGACGTTATCAAGCAGTTCTCTGACTCTTCGATGAAAGTCTCGCTCGTGAACTTGATTAAGAAGCATAGATGAGTAGTAATACACACGCAGATGGGCCACGTCTACTACCACCACCTTGGTGACAAGCAGTTCTCTCTTGACTTCGTCCATCCAGATCCTGACGAAATCGTCTCGCAGATCGTCGGCTACGGCGATGACGTCGCAGTGAAGGTCCAGAAATACGATATTGACAAAACGTTCTACGTTATCTACACATCCCGCGTCGGCGGTGGACCTGTCCAAGAGATTGATTTTAACCTGAACGAGTCGCTCTCAGAGATGAGTGCCGACAACAGTACCATCGTCGTTCGTCTCCTCGAGATTTACCGCGCACTTATCGCTCAGAACGAAGAAGAAGAGGGAACTCCCGTTGAGGCGTACAAGAATATCGACGTCGATGCACTGCCGGACGTTCTCGACCGGACGTCGTGGGAAGGATCAGCAACAGATGTAGCGGGCCGACTCGCCTCGAATCTGATCCTCAAACACGCGCTTCCGAATGCCAACCATCGAACCGCTGTTGCATTGGTTCAGTTCTACCTCCGGCGTCTAAATCCGGATTTCGCTATGCCAGAAACCTCCGTAGAGACCGATCCAAAATCCTACGACTGGCGGGAATGGGTGAACCAGTACATCAACGAATCGAAGCGACTGTTGACCGTTCGACGGAAGAACGTCCTCTTCAAGCACCTGTATAGCTTCGGTGCGCGAACGCTTGAGCGAAAACACGCAGTTGAGATCGACCTGACTGAATACGAGCTGGATATGTACCCAACTGAGGCGAAAATCGTCTACGCGGAGAAGCACGAGGATCTCTGGGTCACGTTCGTTGAGGAGGCTGTCGACCGTGCCGGCTATCCGGAGCTAAAAGACACGTCTGGCCTCTCGAAAGCAGAATTCGCGGAAAAGATCCGGAATCTCGACTAAGCGGCTCTACTAGTCTTGAAGCGTGGCGACTGTTCGGCCCGTTTCCTCGGCCTCTTCGCTGCGCGACATATTGTGTGTCGCGAGCGCTTCGTCAACCGCTTGGTCAAGACTCATTGGTCAACCGAATCTTAGTTCTTCTACTGTATAAACGCTTGCCTCGCTCTGGAGAACAGAGATAGAGCCCCTCCCCAAGCCCTAGTCAACCAGTTCATAGTGATTGACAAGCGTATTATGAGCTATTTGTCTGGGTCGTATTTCAATTGTCTTGGGTAATGAATGGTGGCCTGGCAAAGATATCATAAGGAGTAGGCGAGAAGTGGCGACATATGGGTAATGGCCGGGTGTTACCGGTGCTCGCTGTAGAGGATCAGCATCTACTGGTCAATGAAAACGGTTCTATCATTCAAGTACAGAGTAATATTCAGCGCCAGGTGACCCCCGGAGACTACGTCAACGTTGAAAATACTCTTGGACAGGACAAAGCGGTCGGCGTGGCGAGAGAAGATGATCCGTCGGGCCAACATGCACGAGTAGAGAAAGTCACCGATGACTACATCTTAGTCCAGACGAACAGCAGATCACGGATACTCGCAAATCCGGCTGAGGATGTCTCACCGGGGGATGGCGTGTTGCTTACGGAACTAGG